>NZ_AUKV01000009.1:0-320179 GCF_000424945.1 Streptomyces sp. 142MFCol3.1 | reverse complement strand
GGGCCCCTTGCGACCACCCTTGAGGGAGGCGAAGAAGTTGCGGTACGCAGTCTCGACGTCCCGCAGGGACTGCTGGAGCACCACCGCGGAGACCTCGCCCAGCCAGGACCGCTCCACCGTCCCTTTCGCCTCGGTGATCAGCCTCTTCGACAGCTCCGCGGCCTTGGGGAACGGCTGCTTGGCCGCTCTGGCCTCCTCACGGGCGCGGACCGCGTCGTTGAACACGACACGGGCGCACCCGAACGCCCCCGCCAACGCCCTCTGTTGGCCGGTGTCCGGGTACAACCTGAAGGAGTACTGGAACACCGCGCGCACGGGGCGTCGTTCGGCACGCAGTTGTGCGAGTGCCTCGTCGATGGCGTGCGCCGTCACCGCACCCGCGGCCGCGCCGCCGACCGCGACGATCGCCCACACGGCCGGCACGACCCAGTCTAGGTCCGGGGACGGGCCGACCAGGTGCGCCGCGGGGACGCCCGGCACTGAATTCGCAGCTGACGTAGGGTTGTTCGGCCGATGGCGGCAGGGCGGCGGCCGACGGTGGAAGCACGCACAAGCGCCTCGGACAGGCTCCCGTGCGGCTCGAAGGGCCGAACGGTCCCTGGAAGCTGGGCGCAGTGGGCCCAGGGACATCCCTGCGGATGGCGCGCGCAACCGGCGCCGTCAGGCCGGCGAAGTGGCCCGACCGGCCCAAGCGGTCCGCGTACCCGGAGGCCAGGCTGGACCTGCGGGGCAAATCCCGCGCGGGGGCGGCGTCAGGCTCGAACTGGTCGCCGAGACCTCATAGCCGGAACCGGGCTCCGCAGCCGATCGAGTGGAGTGAGGAGCGCCATGAAAGCCTTCGTGTTCCACGGCGCCGGACAGTCCGCCTGGGAAGAGGTCCCGGACCCGGCCATCAAGGAACCCACCGACGCGATCGTGCGCGTCGGGACGGTCACCGTCTGCGGCACGGACCTGCATATCCTCAAGGGCGACGTCCCCGAGGTGCGCCCCGGCACCGTGCTGGGGCACGAGGCCGTCGGTGAGATCGTCGAGACCGGCAGCGACGTCCGCACCGTGCGGCCGGGCGACCGGGTCCTGGTCTCCTGCATCAGTGCGTGCGGTCGCTGCGCCTACTGCCGTCGGGGAACGTACGGTCAGTGCCGTGACGGCGGAGGCTGGATCCTCGGCCACCTGATCGACGGCACCCAGGCCGAGTACGTCCGCGTCCCCTACGCCGACCTGTCCGTGCACCCCCTGCCCGCCGCCATGGACGGCAAGGACGCCGTCCTGCTGGCCGACATCTTCCCCACCTCGTACGAGGTGGGGGTGCTGAACGGACGTGTGCGTCCCGGAGACACAGTCGTCGTGGTCGGCGCCGGTCCCATCGGTCTGGCTGCGATCGCAACGGCTCGTCTGTTGAGCCCCGAGCGGATAGTCGCCGTGGACCTGGCCACCGCCCGGCTGGAGGCCGCCCGCAAGCTCGGCGCCGATGCGGTGGCTGACGCCGGGGAGACTCCCGAACAGCTGATCGCCGACCTGACGGACGGGCTCGGAGCGGATGTTGTGATCGAGGCCGTAGGCGTCCCGCAGAGTTTCGAGTTGTGTACTCGCATGGTTCGGCCGGGTGGCCACGTCGCCAACGTCGGCGTGCACGGTGCACCGGCGACCCTGCACCTCGAGGACCTGTGGATCAAGAACGTCACCATCACCACCGGTCTGGTCGACACCTACTCCACCCCGACCCTGCTGCGGATGGCCGCTGCCGGGCGGCTGCCCACCACGCAGCTGGTGAGCCACACCTTCCCGCTCGACCACATGGAGGAGGCGTACGACGTCTTCGCCCGCGCCGCCGAGACCGGCGCCCTCAAGGTCGTGCTCGGAGGAGCACAGCACGAGACCGTCGCCGTGCGCGCGGTCTGAATCGAAAAGCGTGACGACCATGCCCGAACGGACGGGAAGCGACACCGCAAGGGCGGCGGAGCGGCCGCTGGTCCATCTGGCGCGCCGACTCGCCGCCCGGTGCGTTCAACTCGGCCTCACCCGGCAGGAGATGTCCGTCCGGGCGGGTATGGCGTCCACCTGAGCGGGCGCCCATCGTCCGTATCGTCCGCACACGCCAGGCGCTGCCCGCAGTGCTGCCGGTCAACTTCCCTGCTCGGTCACGACCAGCTGCACCGGCGTCGAGCACGCCTGGTTGAACAACGACGAGACCGAGCGCGGTGTCGGCTACCCGCGCCGCTACGAGGACGAGGAACAGCAAGCCCCGACCGTCGCCTCCTCTTCGCCGCCTGGCCGTTCACCCGACTCGTCCACGTGTGGAGCGCCCCGATCGGCTGCCTCGTCCGTCCCTGTCTGGTCCACCGGCGGCGCGCCACGACGCCGGCGCTGGAACCGCGTCCGCACCACGCCGTATGACACGCCACGCTCCCGCCGACGCGGCAGGTGGACCGAACGGCCCCGTCTCAAGGGGCCGTTCGTCGATTCGGCGGGTGCCCTCGACCCCTGCCGTGCGCCACGGCGGAGTACGAGCATCGTTGGTGGAAGCGCACTGACAGAGCGCGTAGCGAAGGGAATCAGGGCCATGACTCACCACCATCACGTGGCCGTCGGCGTGGACGGTTCACTGATCTCCACCCGGGCGCTGGACCTGGCCGCGGCCGAGGCGGCCCGTCGCGGAACCACGCTGCGCGTGGTCTACGCCGTGGCCGACCGTGACGAAGCGGGACCCGTCCTTGCCGCCGCCTGCGCGCGCGTCCACCAGCGGTATCCCACACTGACCGTGGTGGTCACGGCGGCGGAAGGAGACGCCGTCCGGGAGTTGACCCGGGAGAGTGCCGACGCGGCCCTCACCGTCGTGGGAACCAGGGGACTCGGCGGTTTCGCCGGCCTCGCGCTCGGGGCGGTGAGCCCGCGCCTTGCCGCGCACACGCACAGCCCGCTGCTCGTCGTGCGGGGAAATCGCACGCACGACGACGACCACCGCGACGTGTTGCTCGGCCTGGAGAGCGACATCGACGCCGAAACGGCCCGCTACGCCATGCGGGAGGCGGAGCGGCGCGGTGCGCGGCTCCTGATCCTGCACTCGCGGACGCATCGGCACACGAGCCCCGAACTGCCCTCACCGATACCGGCGACGAGCCCGGGCCAGCAGCGCCTGGCTCTCCACGACCGGGCGGAAGAGGCGGTCTCCCGATTCGCCATCTCCGGGATCCGAGAGGAACACCCTGGTGTGGAGGTCGAGAGTCGAACGGTCCGCGCCGCCCCGGCGCACGCACTGGTCGAGGCCACACGGGATGCCGCCGTCGTCGTCATCGGATCGCGCCGAGCGGGTGGCCGTCACGGCGCTCGTCTCGGGCCGGTCGCCCACGCCCTGTTGCACCGCTCGCACTGCCCTGTGCTCCTCGTCCCCACCGAGTGACCACCCCGGTATCTCCTCGAATCCGCCGGCGCCCGGGCGTGGATCAGACCCCGCCCGGGCCGCCTGCCGTGAGCAGAACACCGGTGACCAGGTCCGGCCGGATCCGGACCGCCAAGTCCATGCTCTGGTCCACCCACGGCCGCAACATCGTCTGATAACGGACCAGTTCACCAGGGTCGGTGACCAAGTGGGCGTATCCCGTCACCACCACGCTCCAGCCCAGGTGCGTCTCCGGGTCGATGGCGTCGGTCTCATAGGCGACGACCACACCGGGACCGTCGGTCTGCCGGGTGTACGCGGCCAGATCGGCGCCCTCGTGGGTCCGGATGACGATGTGACCGTCGACCAGGACATGGTTGACAGGGCGGACGGTAGGCAGGGCGTGCCGGGTGAAGACGACCCTCCCCAGGGACACGCTGCTCAGCAGACGCAGCGCCTCGGCGCTGTCGAGTTCGGTGCTGCGACGCGGCTCCGCGGCGACGGGCAAGTGGTTGTCGTGGACCATGAGGGCTTCCGTTGGTGTGCGTTCGAGGTATTGCTCACTGCTCGATCGGCATACGGCGGGAGCGGCACCGCGGGGGAACGGTGCCGCTCGTGCCTTCACTGTTTCCCGGTCCTTGGCCCTTTCCAAGGGCCAATGGTCCCCGGTGGGGGTCCCGTAGGGCCCTCACGCGTCGCAGGGGAGCTTCCGCGGCTCCCGCCTCGGTCCGGGGATCCGCCTCGCCACGGAGGCGGCCCGGCAGTCCTGCGAGCCGTGCCGGCGCGGTGCGCGGCGCGCTCCGCCTGGGCGCGCAACCGTTCCCCCAGGCGGTCGGCGAGCTGATGTGCGTCGGCTTCACGCACGAGGACGACGACGAGCCGGCCGTCGACCGCGAGCTCCGCCCCGGCCGCCCAAGGCAGCAGGACATGGTGCGCCGTGTCCCTCGTGACCGTCACTCGACCGCTGACGGCCTCGAGCCCGGGCCGGGCCAGAGCCGCGTCGACCTTGGACCGGATGTACGAGAGTGCTTCGTCCTCGACGCCACCGTTCGCCCGTATCTGGACGGTGTCGTGGGTGTCCTGGGCGCTGACGTCCCTGTCGGTCATGTGCTCCGCTCCCGTTGGTCGTTCATCGTCGCTGTCGGTGTCGGGGTTCATCGGCTGTCGCTGCCCTTGGCCGACGGCAGTGCCGCCCGGCCCGCTTCCAGACGGGCCACCGGGACCCGGAACGGCGAGCAGGAGACGTAGTCGAGTCCCACGGAGTGGAAGAAGTGGACGGAGTCGGGGTCGCCTCCGTGTTCGCCGCAGACGCCGATCTTCAGGCCGGGGCGCGTGGCGCGGCCCTCGTCGACGGCGATGCGGACCAGGCGGCCCACGCCGTCGGGGTCGATCGTCTCGAAGGGGGACGCGGGGAAGACGCCCTTGTCGAGGTAGGCGGAGAAGAAGGCCGCCTCGACGTCGTCGCGGGAGAAGCCCCAGGTGGTCTGGGTGAGATCGTTCGTACCGAAGGAGAAGAACTCCGCCTCCTCAGCGATGCGGCGCGCGGTGAGCGCGGCGCGGGGTAGTTCGATCATCGTGCCGACCGGGCACCGCACGGGAACACCGGACTCCTCGGACACCTCGGCGAGCGCCCGCTCCACTTCCGTGCGTTCGATACGCAGTTCCTCGACGGCGCCGACGAGCGGCACCATGATCTCGGCCTGCGGTGAGCCCCCGGCGCGCATGCGGGCCACGACGGCCTCGGCGACGGCCCGCACCTGCATGGCGACCAGTCCCGGAACCACCAGGCCGAGGCGCACGCCCCGCAGGCCGAGCATCGGGTTCTCCTCGTGCATGCGGTTCACCGCTTCGAGCAACTCGGCGTCGTGCGGGTCGGGCTGCTCCCCACGTGCTTGAGTGGCAGCGACGCGTACGGCGAGGTCGGTGCGATCGGGCAGGAACTCGTGCAACGGCGGGTCCAGAAGACGAATCGTGACCGGCAGGCCGTCCATCGCCGCCAGGATGTCGGTGAAGTCCTGCCGCTGGAGCGGCAGCAGAGCCGCCAGTGTCCGGTCGCGATCGGCGTCGGTGTGGGCGAGGATCATCTCCTCCACCAGCTTGCGGCGCTCACCGAGGAACATGTGCTCGGTCCGGCACAGCCCGATGCCCTGCGCACCGAACCGGCGGGCACGCCGCGCGTCCTCGGGGGTGTCGGCGTTGGCGCGTACCTCCAACCGCCTTACGGAATCGGCCTGTTCAAGGGCTCGGGCGACTGCCGCTATGACGCCGTCGGACTGCTCACCGGTCTCCAGGTACCGCATTGCCGCGGAGGCGACCAGCGGAACCGCGCCCGCGTACACCGCGCCGGCGGAGCCGTCCACGGAGATGACCGTGCCCTCCTGGACGACGGTGCCGTCGGGGGTGGCGAAACGCCGGGTCTCGGTGTTCACGGCGAGGTCTTCCGCGCCGCACACGCAGACCTTGCCCATGCCCCGGGCGACGACGGCCGCGTGGCTCGTCTTGCCGCCGCGGCTGGTCAGCACGGCTTCGGCGGCGACCATGCCGGGCAGGTCGTCGGGGGTGGTCTCCTGGCGGACTAGCACCACCTTCTCGCCGGTCCTCGCCCGCCGTACCGCCTCGGCGGAGTCGAAGACTGCCGCGCCTACCGCCGCGCCCGGGGAGGCCGGGAGGCCGTGGGCGAGTGGCTCGCCGAGGGCGTCCGTGTCGAAGCGCGGGAACATCAGCCGGGCCAGGCCCTCCCCGCTGACGCGGGCCAGTGCCTCCTCCGATGTGATCAGCCCTTCCTCCACGAGCTCGGCGGCGATGGCGAACGCGGCCTCGGCGGTGCGCTTGCCGACCCTGGTCTGCAGCATCCACAGAGTGCCGCGCTCGATGGTGAACTCGATGTCGCACAGGTCGCGGTAGTGCCGCTCCAGAGTCGCCATGTGGTCACACAACTGCCGGTACGACCGCGGGTCGATGTGTTCGAGCTCGGTCAGGGGCACGGTGTTGCGGATGCCGGCGACGACGTCCTCGCCCTGGGCGTTGGCGAGGTAGTCGCCGTACAGGCCGGGCCTGCCGGTGGCCGGGTCGCGGGTGAAGGCGACGCCGCTGCCGGAATCGGCGCCAAGGTTGCCGTACACCATGCGCTGGACGGTGACGGCCGTGCCCAGGTCGTCGGGGATGTGCTCACGCCGGCGGTACAGCCGGGCCCGCTCGCCGTTCCAGGAGCGGAAGACCGCGAGGATCGCGAGGCGCAACTGCTCAGCTGGGGACTGCGGGAACGCCTGGCCCGTCTCGTCGAGGATCAGCTGCTTGTACGTCTCCACCAGGCCGGCCAGGTCGTTCGCGTCGAGATGCAGGTCGTCGGGGACTTCGCAGGCCTCCTTGAGCCGGGTCAGGGCCTCCTCGAAGCGGGCGACGTCGACTCCCATGACCGTGCTGCCGAACATCTGGACGAGACGGCGATAGGAGTCCCAGGCGAAGCGGTCGCTGCCGGACGTCTTGGCGAGGCCCACCACGGACTCGTCGTTCAGGCCGATGTCCAGGACCGTCTCCATCATGCCCGGCATGGAGAACCGAGCCCCGGACCGGACGGACACCAGCAGCGGATCGTCCTGCTGCCCCAGTCGGCGTCCGGCGGAGGCCTCCAGAGCGGACAGGTGCCGGGAGACCTCGTCCGACATGCCCTCCGGCTCGGCACCGGACCCGAGGAAAGCGCGGCAGGCGTCGGTGGTCACGGTGAAGCCCGGTGGGACCGGCAGTCCCAGCCGGGTCATCTCGGCCAGGTTCGCGCCCTTGCCGCCCAGCAGATCCGCCATGTCGCGGCGGCCCTCGCAAAAGTCGTACACGTGACGGACCATGACGGTGTGCTCCTCGGCTCGGTGGGCTCGGTCGGTCTCTCCTGCGCTCTTCGATCACGACGCGGCTCCAGCGTCGAACAGGGCCCGGCGGACAGGGCAGGTGCTGTCGGTCCCGACGACAGGGCCGAACGGCCCCAGCGCATGGCCTTCGGCGGTCTGCGCCGGTGCCCGTACCGCCTTCGTTCACAGCGAGGGCGACCACCGGACCACCTGCCGCCGGATCGGAAGCCCTACTTTCACGCTCCGTGGGCCGGTAACGTGACGGGATACGGGAGCGGTCGGTGTCCGCCCGCCCGGGAGACCGGAGGAGACGCAGGTGGGAAGCCCCGAGGAGCCCCAGGGGGCGCGCATACGGTTGCCGCAACTGAGGCTGGACGAGCTGCTGGAGGAGCTGCAGGCACGGCTGGACGCGGCCCGCGGCACCAGGGACCGGGTGCACAGTCTGCTGGAAGCGGTTCTCTCCGTCGGCCGTGAGCTGGAGCTGGAGCAGGCGCTGCACAGCATCGTCGAGGCCGCGTCGGTGCTGGTCGATGCGGAGTACGCGGCCCTGGGAGTGATCGGACCCGACGGTACGCGGCTGTCCGCCTTCCACACGGTCGGGGTCAACGAGGAGCAGATCGCCCGGATCGGTCCCTTCCCGGAAGGGCACGGCATCCTGGGGGAGTTGATCCGCCGACCCGAGCCTCTGCGGCTCGCGAAGCTCTCGGAGCATTCGGCCTCGTACGGCTTCCCACCGGGCCATCCTCCGATGCACACCTTCCTCGGGGTTCCCATCCGGGTGCGCGAGCAGGTCTTCGGCAATCTGTATCTGACCGAGAAGCGGGGCGGCGCGCACTTCGACGAGGAGGACGAGTCGGTGCTGTCGACCCTGGCGGTGGCGG
Source organism: Streptomyces sp. 142MFCol3.1 (assembly GCF_000424945.1). Lineage (NCBI taxonomy): Bacteria > Bacillati > Actinomycetota > Actinomycetes > Kitasatosporales > Streptomycetaceae > Streptomyces > Streptomyces sp. 142MFCol3.1. Next base: position 312,080 of record NZ_AUKV01000009.1, on the reverse strand, counting down.
CCGGTGTCGCCATCGACAACGCCCGCCTGTACGAGGAGTCCCGGCTGCGCGAGCGCTGGCTGCAGACCAACGCGGAGATCACCCACAACCTGATGTCCGGCGGCGGGCGGGCCGAGGTGCTCGGGCTGATCGCCGAGCGGGCCGGGGAGATCACCGGCTCGGCGCTGGCCGCGGTCGCGGTGCCCATGGACGACACCGAGGCACTCTCCGTGGAGATCGCCGTCGGGCTGGACTCCGAAGCCCACCAGGGGCTCGTGCTGGGCATGGACCGCAGCCTGATGGGGCTGGCCTTCTCCAGCGCGACCTCCGTAACCAGCACGGACGTCGGCCACGATGACCGGATCTCCCTGGAGCCACCGAGGTTCGGGGGACTCGGCCCGGCGGTGGCCGTGCCCATCGGCACAGGCGTGGCGGGTGCGCGCGGCGTGCTTCTGCTCGCGCGGGAGTCCGGTCGACCGGCGTTCACGCAGACGGAGACCGAGACGCTGCAGGCCTTCGCCGCACAGGCCGCCATCGCGATGGAACTTGCGGAACGCCGGCAGGACGCCGAGCAGGTCGCAGTACTCAAGGACCGCGACCGCATTGCCCGCGACCTGCACGACCTGGCCATCCAGCGATTGTTCGCCACGGGTATGACCCTGCAGAGCGCCGGTCGCTTCATCGAGCACCCCGAGGCCTCTGAGCGCGTCGTGCGCGCGGTGGACGACCTCGACGAAACCATCAAGATCATCAGGTCGGCGATCTTCGGCCTGCGGGAGCGTGACGGAGCAGTTGGGGCGGGATTGCGTGCCCAGGTCGTGCGGGTCGTCGGTGAGGCCGCCCCGGTGCTCGGCTTCGCACCCAGCGTCCGGATGGAGGGCCTGCTGGACACCGACGTACCGCGGGAGATCGCCGCCCATGTCGTCGCCGTACTCTCCGAGGCCCTCACCAACATCGCGCGGCACGCTCACGCCGGCCGTGCCGACGTCGTCCTCACATCCGACTCCCGCCAGGTCCGTCTCACCGTCGCCGACGACGGCGTGGGCATCCCGCCCGAGGGGCGCCGCAGCGGACTGCGCAATATGGGAGAGCGGGCCCAACAACTGGGTGGGGAGCTGGAGTTGAGCTGCCCTCCCGAGGGTGGCACCACGTTGGTCTGGCGGGTGCCGGTGCCCGCGGAATAGCGGGGCGCCGCGTACCGACCGAGAAGGCGTCTTCGCGGTGCGACCGACCTGCGGAGTGCGGGCCATCCGGAACCCATGCGTGGCCTCCGCGCCCCGCTCAGGCGAAAGGCGCCCACCTAGCGGATACCTCACGCATTCGGCATACCGCAGCGATCGACACCTGCCGGCCCGCGACGACACCGCGACTACGGGCTCAGTGGTTGGCACTGACCTCCGGCTCACCACCGAAGATCCCCCACGGACAGCACAGTCGATGAGCTCTGCATAATCGGTTGAACACGCAGAGCGCCTGCTCGTTGCGATGCTCGCGAGCCAATTTCGGGACCTAACACGGCCCGGCCGGTGCATCGGGCATGCGAGGGTGATCGACCCGCCGATCAGGGCGGTGGGAAAAGATCTTGATGTGGGTGGGAAAAGGCCATCGAAGCCGCGGTCATAGCTCTGACCAGCGCATTTCGTCGGTTTCCTTCACTGTCTGCTCAGCCTGCGCGGGTCCCGGCAGCGGTCGGCGGTGGCCCCTGGCAAGCGCCGTCGCAGCCGTTGCCGGGACGTTGGACCTTGCAGGTCAGGGCCGTCAGCCCGGCGGTGATCTGATGGCGGGCTTTAGCCTGGAGGTAGGCGAGCCGTTGCGTGGGCGAGGAGCGTGATCGGCGATGACGGTCAATGGCTGGATCATGGGCTGGATGTGGATCTGGCCGGTCTTCACCGTGGCCGGCCTGCTGCTCATCGGCTTCGTCGCGGTGCGGCAGGTACAGGGAGGACTCGCGTCCCCGCCCGCACCTCGCTCGGTCGGCTCGGCAGCATGGACCCTCGACGAACGCCGCGCTCGCGGAGAAATCGACGAGGACGAGTACGGGCGTCGCCGGAGGCTGCCGTGAGCGGCCATCCGATCAGCCGACGCCAGGCGTTGGCGTTGCTCGGATTGGGTGCAGCCGACGTGGCGGCCGGCACAGTGAGGCGGGCAGCCGGTGCGGGCGCGCCGCCCGCCGACCAGAGCCGGAGTCAACCCGGCGAAGCCGGCGAGCGTTTGCGCCAGCCGCCGGTAACGGCCAGCCGCGGCGGAGTGCTCGACGTGACCCTCACTGCCGCCCCCGGAGCTCGACTGGCCGGCCGCGAAACGTCGGCGTGGGCGTTCAACGGCACCTGCCCGGGACCAACCCTGCGGTTGCGGCCCGGGGACCTGCTGCGAGCGCGACTGATCAACCACATCGACCAGCCGACGAACCTGCACACCCATGGCCTGCATGTGTCCCCGCATGGCAACGGCGACAACCCCTTCCTCACCATCGAGCCCGGCGACAGCCTCGACTACGCCATCGCCGTCCCGACCGACCATCCAGCCGGCACGTTCTGGTATCACCCGCACCACCACGGCACCGTCGCCGACCAGATCTTCTCCGGCCTGGCCGGGGCGCTGCTGGTCGACGGCGGCCCCGCCCCTGATCTTTCGGTGGCCGACGACCTGGTCCTGCTGATCACCGACACCACCCTGGACGGGGCCGGCCGGGTCGCCGCTCCGAGCAGGATGTCCAGAATGATGGGCCGCGAGGGCGAGCTGGTGCTGGTCAACGGCCAGCACCAGCCGGTCATCACCACCGCACCCGGGGCGGTGCAGCGGTGGCGGGTCATCAACGGCTGCGTCTCCCGCGTGCTCGCGCTGCGTCTGGCGGATCATCATGTGACCCAGATCGCCCTCGACGGCGTGTTCCTGCCCGCCCCGGCCGATCGGGACGAGATGGTGCTGGCTCCGGGAAACCGCGCCGACCTGCTCGTGCGCTCCACCCGCAGCGGCCGGTACGCGCTGGTCAGCGAGCCATACGACCGCGGCAGCCTGGGCATGATGGGAGGCGGCCCCTCCGCCGCCGGCCCGGTCACGCTGGCGACCCTGGTCGCGTCCGGAGCCGCCGAGGCATCAGCCGCGTTGCCCACGAGACTGCCCGCTCCGTCGACCCCGCCGGACAACGTGAGCAGACGCCGTCAGATCACCCTCGCGGCGGGCATGGGCGGAATGGGCATGGGCGGCACGTCCTTCACCATCGACGGGCGGACCTACGACCCCGAGCGCGACGACCAAACCGTCGCGCTGGACACCATCGAGGAGTGGACCGTGGTCAACACCAGCACCATGGACCACCCGTTTCACCTGCACGCCTGGCCGTTCCACGTGCTGACTGGCGCACCTGCCGCAGGCGTGCTCCAGGACGTCGTCCTGGTGCCGGCCCGGGGTTCGGTGCGACTGCGGATCCCCTTCACCGACTACCCCGGCCGCAGCGTCTACCACTGCCATATCCTCGATCACGAGGACCTGGGCATGATGGCCACTATCAACGTCCGCCCCTGACGGGCTGCACTGCGCGCTACACCGGCGACAGCCGGTTCCGCCGCGACATGATGACCCGCATGCGCATCAGCATCGACGCCGACAGGCTGGCCGGCCTCAGCTGTCCCCCGCCCAGGGCAGCAACCAGCCGAGCGACGACGAGAACCGTCGCCGTCGATCGTGCGGCGGAAGTGACCGGTGAGGTCCGCCCAGGCCCTCTGATCGACGAAGCTCCCCGCGACGCCGTCCACCACCACAAAGCGGTCGCCGTCCGGAAGGCAGCCAGTGGGCACCACCGGTGGGACGATGCCGTGGACACCTCTCGCCGTGAGGCGCCCCCGGGAGGGCGTGACGTTCGGAACCTCCCGGGCGGGACGGCGCCGCGGAGCCGGCCGGCGACGCGTCAGCGCTTCAGGTGCCCCAGTACGGACGCCACCGCTCGTTCCACGGCTCGGCGCGCCGGCTCCGTGTGGTCGATCGTCTCGAAGCCGTGGTGGCCGAGCGGTACGTCGACCACTTCGACATCGGCGTCGCATTCCTTGGCGGCGGCGAGGAACTCCTCGACGGTCGCCGCGATCTCCGCACGCTCCAGTTCCACCCGGGTCAGCACGATCGGCAGCCGGCCGGAGGTACGCACCTCGACCGCCGGGCGGAACCGGGAGTCGACGAGCCCCCAGTTCGGCAGTGGCGCGAGGATCGGATAGGTCGCCGCCACACACCGCAACCAGGGCGGCGGGGCCCCCAGCCACCGCGCCGAAAGCAGGCCGCCGCCGGAGAAGAACCACAGCGCCACACGGTCTTCGTCGACCCGCGGATCGGCCCGTACGAGGGCGACCGCCTCGGCTATGTCCTCGGCGGCCCGCCCGTAGTCGGCGAGATCGTGCAACCGGTGGCCCACCGTCACCCCTACCGCGCCCTCGCCGGCGACGTACTGGGCGTAGCCGACGAAGCCCGGCCAGTCCCGTGGGGTCGGCCGCACGTCGGGGTGGACGGGGCCGCCATGGACGAACACAACGGCCGGTCGGGGGCGCTCGTCCTCCAAGAGATCGTCCGGGAGGTGGAACTCGACCCGCCCCACCCGCTCGCGAGACCGTTTCGGCACTTCGATCAGGAAGGGGCGTAGGTGTCCGGGCTGTTCGCTCACCTTCGCGGACACGCGGTGCCCCTCTCCCGCGGCGGCCCGGAGCAGGACGTGAGCCACCTCGTCGGCCTGGGAGAGCATCGGCCAGTGCCCGGTGCCGAGTTCGAAGAAGCTCACCCGGGGGTCGGTCAGCACCTGGAAGCGGGGGTCTCCCAAACCCACCAGGCCCTCGACCATCGCGATGCTCGAACCGTTCGCGACGCACAGGACGCCCGTCGCCGGCAGCGCGGAGACTGCTCCCGACAGCCGGAGCGGCTGGGTGAGTGTCCTTGCCGGCTGGGGTACCGCGTTGTCCGTCAGCCGGGCCAGCATCTCGGGCGTGAGTCCTGCGACGCTGCCCCAGTGCTGCCATTCATCGAGGGACGGTGGCGGGACCTGCCAGTCGTCCCCGACGGCTGCCGCCGGGCCCGACAACCGGCTACGGGTCGCCTCGTCGGGGAGCAGGGTGAGGGCCTGGTCACCGTCCTGAGGCATACCGGCGTCGAGGTGGACGATCCGCGCGATCCGCTCCGGACGCCGGTCGGCCGCGCCGAGCACCGGGTGAATGCCATAGCAGTGACCCACCAACACCACCTCCGGCGTGTCCACTTGGTCGATCAGCCGCAACAGATCGCCGACATGCGTCTCCAGGTCCGTGTCAGGTCCCGCCGCAGGGGCCTGTCCACCCATGCCGGTGAGGGTCACCGGGTACGCCTCGGCCCCCGACTCCCGCAGCCGGTCAGCCACCCCCTGCCATATCCACCTGCCTGTGTGGACGCCTGCCACCAGGATGAATGCCGTCATCGCCGTCTCCTCGCACACGGTGGTCCGCGGAGCCGGCCGTACCGGCGCTCCGCGCTCGCCGGTACGGTAGGAACTCCCCCTGAGGGAGGTTCAAGTCGTGTCGTCCGAGAGCATGTTGAGTATCGGGGAGCTCGCCGAGCGCGCGGGCGTCACCGTCAAGACCGTCCGCTTCTATTCCGACCGCGGCCTGCTGCCCGAGAGCGTCAGGAGTTCCGGGGGGCACCGCCGTTACGGCCCCGAGGCGCTCGAACGACTGCATCTGATCCGCTCTCTGCGCGCCCTCGATCTGCCGGTTCCCGAGGTGGGCCGGGTCCTCGACGAGAAGGACGCACTGGAGGACGTCGTCGCGGGGCGGTTACGGGAGATCGGCTCGCGGCTGACCGCCCTGCGCTGGCAGGAGGCGGCCCTTCAACTGCTCCAGGACTGCGCCCCCGACGAACGTGCCGAGCGACTGCGGCTGATCGGCTCCGTGGCCGTCCCGCCCAGCACGGCCCCGCTGGCGCGGTTCTGGCGGCGCTGGCTGCCGCCCAGGCTCCCGGCCCGGCTGGTCTCTGCCATCGTCGAACAGGCGGTCCCACAGCCCCCCGAAGGACCGACGCCGGCCCAGGTGCTGGCCTTCACCCGCCTGCACGCCTTCGTCAGCGCCCCCTGCCCCGGCAAGGGCCGCCAGGGCCAGCCCGCGGCGCACGGACCGGACGGGGGACGCCCGGCCGTGCTCTACGACGGTCTCGGCGAGGCGTACGGGCTGGCCGCGAGGCAACTGCGCGCGGACCGCTCACCGCACGGGGGCGAGGCACTCGACTGCTTCGTCTCCGCCTACGCCCGCTCACGCGGTACGCGGGACACTCCCGACTTCCGACGCCGGCTCAGTCGGCTGCTGGCCGCCGATCCCCGGATCGATCACTACTGGGAACTCACCGCCGAGCTCAACGGCCCCACGGAACCGACCCCGGGCGCCGCCCACGACTGGCTGTGCACAGCACTGGAGAACTCGACAGCCCACGTGTCGGGCTGAACACCACGGGCCGCCTCCCCTCTCCGGTCGGTCGATGCCCACCAGATGGGTGTCGCCGATGTGACGTCCGGGCGGCGTCCCTCGGGCAACGCCCCTCTGCCTCTGCCTCTGCCTCTGCCTCTGCCTCTGGACAGCCTCATCGACCATCTGCCGCCCCGCGAACGCGGCGCATCACCCAAGGCGCGGTGGAGCAAATCGAGACAACAACGACTGCGCAACGGGTGGGTAGCGAGGCTACGGCCCGCCGCCGATCGCTCCCTACCATTCGGGGAGTGGGGGCTCATGTGCGCTTCCGGACAAGGGGACTGGCATGGGGTCGATCACTGCGCGTCCGGTATTGCGGCGCTTCGTCGCTGCCCTCGCGGTCGGCGTGGCCCTGACCGCAGCCTCGGGGTGCACGGTGCCCGTCGATGCCGTGGCCGGCATCTCTGTGACCGGCGACGGCCGTCTGCTCGGTGTCATGATGGTCTGCGGACATCAGATCGATGGCGCGACCCTCTACGTGGACAATGTCGACGTCGACAAGAAGGTGACGGTCGGTTCATGGACCGCCGACCGCCCCGTCGAGACCGGTCTCGCCACTTGGACCCTCGATTCCCCTGCCGTCGGGTGGACCGCGACCAGATCTCTCGCTCCGCTCACCACCAGGACCACGTACACCCTCTACGGGTGGACCAAGGACAACTCGTGGTCATCAAGCAGCGTTTCCTTCACCCTGGCCGAACGGGACCGGCTCACCCCGGGTAAGGTCCGCTACCACAACATCTCAGACGACGGCGACGAGTCCGCAGTGACCGTCTCCATGACGGAGTTCAAGGCCAAGGCCTGCCAGAACGTGTGACGCGTCTATTGTCCTGGCCGCGGGCAGAAATCGCATGATGAAAACGTCGCAGCTCACCCGCCCAATTGGTGCGCCGGCACTGACACTCAAGGTGCCGCCGGACCACCACTCCGGTCAAGAGACAAGCTGCTCCGATGCTGCAGGAGTCAGGATCGTGTCCGGCCGTCACGGGGGTCGTTGAAGAAGGCAACGCGCACAGCTCCCCCGGCAGATGCGCGATGAGAGTGCGGGCCCTAACCTCGCCCGGCTTCGGGCCCGCACTCGATGATGGTCGAGACGTCGATGGTGCCGACGGCACCGGCGATATGGCTGTGACCGCGTTCACGCAGAAGGCAGAGGGCACGCTCAGTCAAACGTCACCGTGGTCCGGTGCTTGCTCGGTCTGCGGAGCGGGCGCCGACCGGTGGCTCGGTCACCGGCGGGGCGGGGCCGGGCAGGACGTGCGATGGCCTGGCCGGTGATGCAGTACACCAGCACTGCGCTTGTATGATCACTGTGCAGGAGGCGCCTGAGGCCTCCGTGCACCGGTTCATGCAGACCGTTCCGCCCGGTCGGGAGACATGGCACCGGGAGGCGACCGTCCAGGCCGATCGGTCCGCCCGAATGCGGCGCCAAGTTTCCTGGAGTTCTCCATGCGCAGTCCCGTCCTGCTGGCCACCGCCGCTGCGTTGCTGTGTGCCGGATGCTCAACTGCCGACTCGGAGGACGCCGCCGACGCCCGTGCCTCCGCGGCGCCGACTTCCTCGGCCACGTACCAGAACGCCGTACGCAAGGCCGCCGAAACCGTCGGCAAAGGCAGCGCCGGTGTCGACGAACAGATCGACATCACCGGCGACGGCAGGACGTACACCCTCACCGTCACCGGTGACTTCGACTTCGCAGCAGACCGGGGCAGCATTGCGGTCGACTTTCCCGGTGGCGGTATCGACCACAGCGAAGAAGTCTTCGCGGACGGCAAGATCTACGTGAGCGGCACCGCAGGGACCGACGACGGCACCTGGGGAGTCATCGCCCGCGACGAAGCGGAAGTCCATTACGCACTGCGGGCACCCCTCAACGATCCAGAACACGTCCTGCGACAGGTGTCCGCGATACGCAAGGTGTCGAAGGTGGGCGCAGAAACCGTCGGCGGGGCACGTGCCGTGCACTACCGCGGCGTGCTGGGCCACGCCGCCCTCACCCTGCGGATGGCTGACGACGTGCGGCACAAGACGGACCAGGCCCGCGCCTCTGTCGGCAGTGACATCCCCGTCTTCGTCGACGCGTGGGTCGACGACAAGGGCCGGCTCGTGCGTACCCGTATGACCTTGAACATGTCGGGCTCCGGCGTGACCGCGACCATGGATCTCTCGGACTTCGGTGAGCCGGTGAAGCCGAAAGCCCCGAAGTCCGCTGACACCTACCCGGTCACCAGCGTCAGCGGAGTGCTGCTTGGCTGAGCCGCCCCGCACACGAGTCCCCGACACGACGAACCGACGGGCCGACCGCCGATGCAGCGGCGGACCTGACACCCGTCCCGCCGGGCCGGACTCTCTCGTGCCGCGGCACGAAACAGGATCCGGCGGACGCTGACTGCGGCCGGCCTCGATGCACAGCTTCCGGGCTTCGTCGGCCAGGGCGTCAAGGGTCCAATCCGGCGGCCCGGACTCATCCGCCACGGGCGGCTCTCCGCCAGCCTGCACGGCCGGCCGACCTGGCGCCGTCTGCTTGACCAGGCCGATGATCCTTGACCGCTCCGCCTCGGTGATCCGCCGCTTGCGGCCCTGCCCACCCAGATCCTCCAGCCCGTCCAGGCCCAAGCGATTGAAACGGTGCCACCAGCGACGGACCGCCTTCGGGCGGCACCTCAACTCATCCGCGATGGCAGGCACTCGCAGACCGGACCAGCTCAGATCGACCATCCGTGCCCGCAGGACCAGCTCACGCGGCGCCTTGCGCGCTCGCGGCAATCGCCGGACGAGCCGTTGCTCGTTCTCATCACGGCTCGGCCGTGCCCGTGACACCACCGTCCAGCACCCGCCCCCAAGCTACCCCGCCACCAGGACTTATACCCAGAGAAGGAGGAATCCAGCCTAAGGGCTGTCCCGTAATCCCCGGTGGATCAGCGCGCGGCGTCAGATGCGGTGCATCGCAAAGCGGAGGGCCGTCCTGGCGGTCCGACAACGCGGCGAGGTGCCGTAGCTGTCGTCGTGCGCCCGCCAGGGATTACGGGACAGCCCTTAGCCGGGGGCTGGTGACCTTCGAGTGGCGACACGTCCGCGGACGAGGCGCCGCCCGAGCACCGCCCGAGCAGTCTTCTCGGCGTCCGTGAACCTGGCACGTCCTGCGTCGGTCAGGGTCACCTCGACGGTCCTGCGGTCTCCGTCACGGCGATCGCGCTCGATCAGTCCGGCCGCCTGCAGACTTTTGAGGAGGGCGGACATCCTGTGCCCCGATTCCTGAAGGAACGCGGTCAGCCGGGCCACGGGCACGGGCCGGCCCCCGGCCTCTGCGAGGGCACCCAGAACAAGGTAGTCGTGAAGCGCCAGACCGTGCAGTCTTCTCAACTCACCGTGCAGGAGACCCAGAGTCCACAGGATCGGCGGAGGCTGCCGTGTGCTGTCCAACGGATCGCAGTCGACCATGGTCTTCTTCCAAGAGTGGTTCCTCCGGCCGCGAGCCCACGGCCTGACGTTCACAACCAGGTTGCGTACGGGACCGATGGCGGGCCGTGCGGACATTGGACCCACGGATCGGGACACGGCGTCGTTCGCCTGCTCCATCATTCGGTGCCGGGCCCGGAGCGCGGGCATCTGCAGGGCGAATGTCCGGATGTGAGGCTGATGCGGCCCGCAGGTACGGCTGTTCCTGCCCTTCCTGGGTTCTACCGTCGTCCGTGCGGCGTGGTCACACAGGCCGGGGCGTGAACGGAAACCAGATCTTCGAGCGCATGACGCGAAGGGCACACATGTGTCAGGACGGCTCATCCCGACGGGCCCGCGCCCGTGGTCGACTCCGCCTGCCGCCGCTCGAAGCAGAGGTCATTCATGGCATCGACCATCCGGTGAGCAATGGAGCGATGCCCAAAGGGGTGTGCGTGAGCTACCCGCCGTTCGTCCGCCGGGAGCACGGCAACATCGAGGAGGAGCAGCGGAATGAGCCTGCTGGCAGGCATCAACCAGCCCGCGGACCTGAGGAGTCTGAGCCACGGAGATCTGGACCGGCTCGCCTGGGAGATCCGCCACTTCCTGGTCCGCCATGTCGCGGCCACAGGCGGCCACTTGGGACCGAACCTCGGCGTTGTGGAGCTGACGCTGGCGCTGCACCGGGTCTTCGACTCCCCGCGCGACCGGCTGCTGTGGGATGTCGGGCACCAGGCGTACGTCCACAAGATCGTCACGGGGCGGGCCGGTGAGTTCTCCGGCCTGCGGCAGCGCGGCGGGCTCTCCGGATACCCCAGCAGAGAGGAGTCTGCGCACGACCACATCGAGCACTCCCACGCGTCGGCGGCCCTGTCGTACGCCGATGGCATGGCCAAGGCCGGACAGCTCGCCGGGGAGACGGACCGGCACATCGTCGCTGTCGTCGGTGACGGGGCGCTCACCGGCGGGCTGGCCTGGGAAGCCCTCAACAACATCGCGGAGGCGCCTGACCGGCCCCTGGTGATCGTCGTCAACGACAACGGACGTTCGTACGCGCCGACCGTGGGTGGACTCGCGCGGCACCTGGCGGCCCTGCGCGCACACCCCGGCTACGAGCGTCTCGCCGGCTGGGGCAGACATGATCTCGACGGTGCCAGAACGGTGGGGCGGGCGCTGCACCGCACTCCGCATGCGGCCAGGGAAGGTATCAAGGGGCGTCTGCGGGCGGGTACCAGAGAGTGCCACACGGACTCCGTGATGCCGCACCCGCTCTTCGTCGAGCTGGGACTTGAGTACCTCGGGCCCGTCGACGGCCACGACATCGCCGCCCTTGAAGCGACCCTGGTACGGGCCAAGGCCCATGGAGCGTCCGTCGTCGTCCACTGCGTCACACGCAAAGGGCACGGGTACGCGCCTGCTGAGCAGGATGAGGAGGACCATTTGCACGGCATCGGCGCCATCGACCCGAGGACGGGGCGCCCGCTGCGGCCTGCCGGTCCGACGTGGTCTGAAGTGTTCGGCCGGGAATTGGTGGACCTGGCGGAGGTGCACCCGGGTGTCGTGGCCGTCACCGCGGCCATGCCCGGCTCGGTCGGTCTGAACGATTTCGCCGCGAGGTACCCCGCACGGTTCTTCGACGTCGGGATCGCCGAGCAGCATGCGGTCGCCTCGGCCGCCGGGATGGCCATGGCGGGGCTGCACCCGGTCATCGCCCTGTACGGCACCTTCTTGAACCGCGCGCTCGACCAGGTACTGATGGACCTCGCTCTGCACCGGCTCGGTGCGACCCTCGTACTGGACCGGTCCGGAGTCACCGGTGACGACGGCCCCAGCCACAACGGGCTGTGGGACCTGGCGATGCTCCAGGCCGTCCCCGGCCTGCGAATCGCGGCTCCCCGCGACGCGCACACGCTGCGGGAGCAGCTGCGGCAGGCCGTATCGATCAACGACGCGCCGACGGTCCTGCGCTACCCGCGCGGCGGGATCGGTCCGGCGATTCCTGCGGTCGGCAGCACCGGCACGGTCGACGTACTGCGTGAGACCCCCGAAACCGGCGTCCTACTGATCGCGGTCGGAGCGATGGCACACGTCGCCCTCGAAGCGGCAGAGCTGTGCGCCGAGCAGGGCGTGGAGATCACCGTGGTCGACCCAGGGTGGGTCAAGCCACTCCCCTGCGAGCTGCTCACGCTTGCTGCGGAACACTCCCTGGTCGTCACGGTCGAGGACGGCCTCCTCAGCGGAGGAGTGGGGGCCGCGGTGGGCCAGGCCCTGCATGAGGCGGACGTCCGGGCGCGTGTGCGTGCCCTGGGGGTGTCCGACGGGTTTCCTCCACAGGCCACACGGACCGAGATCCTCGCGGAAGCAGGCCTGAACGCGCAGGCCATCGCGCAGACCATCAGGCAGGCCGTCGTGACCGCCGTGTCCACAAGTCCCCGCGTAGTCGTTACACCCAAAAGCCACTGAAGTGCGCATTCAACTAAAATGGATCCACCGCAAGCGGCCCGAGGATGCCTCATGGCCAAACAGATAACCTGCCGCAGCATCTACGAGCAGACGCCTTCCGAGGACGGGGAGGTCGGCAATCGCGTCCTGGTCGACCGACTCTGGCCGGGAGGCATTCGCCGGCGGGGCGCGCCCGTCGACGAGTGGATGCGGGGCATCGCTCCGTCCGCCGAGCTGCAGCGCTGGTACGGATACAACTCGCTGCAATTCGATGAATTCCGTCGCCGCTATCTCCTCGAGCTGGGCGATCAAGGGCACCGGCAGGCGGCGGCCCGACTACGGGACATGGCAGAACACAGCAACCTCACCCTGCTGACCGCCACGCGGGACTTGGGTCGTAGCCATGCCCTGGTCCTCGCCGAATGGCTCAGGGATCGGGTCGATCGCGATCCACGCGGTCCCGACAGCCGTTCCGAGCCCGGGCGTACCGGTGCCGCGCCCCGATCGCCCGGACACCACGCAGCCCTCTCCACGGCGGTGGCGAACCTCAACGCGGGGGCGCTCGCCTTCGTCATGGGCACCGGAATCGTCTCCACGGCCTTGTACGTCATCGGCGCCGGCACCGCCTCCGCCCTACTGCTCTGGGTCGCTCTGGCCGGTTTCGTGGTGCTGGTGCCCGCCTACGGATGGCGGTTGCTGCGCCATCGCGAGCGGTTCGTCGCGGACCTCCTCGGTCCGCGCGGCTTCGCCTTCCTCACCCTCGCCATCTCCGCCAACGTGCTCGCCGGGCGCCTCGCGCCGGACGGCCACACCGCGGTGGCGGGAGCGTTCCTGGCGTTCGGGACCTTGGGGTGGCTGGTGCTGGACTACGGCATCCCGTTCGCGCTCATCACCACGTTGAAGCGGAGTCCGTCGCTCGACCACGTGAACGGCACCTGGTTCCTGTGGGCCGTGGGGTCGGAGTCGGTGGCGGTGGCGGCGGCCTCGCTCGCCCAGGTGACCCCCGGCCACGTCCTGCCCGTACTGGCGGTGGTGTGCTGGGCCGTCGGCCTGGTCCAGTACCTGCTGACCGCCGCGATCGTGCTGGCCAGACTACTGGCGCGGCCGGTGCAGCCGGAAGGCCTCATGACGTCCGTCTGGATCTTCATGGGGGCCGCGGCGATCGCAGTGCTCGCCGGCGTGCGGCTGATCTCGCTGCCGTCCGGCGACACGCTGCTGGCGCGGCCGGTCATCCTCGGATCGTCCGTCGTCCTGTGGTCGTTCTCCAGCTGGCTGATCCCGCTGCTGCTGGCCTTGGGCGTATGGCGGCACGCGCTGCGCCGGATTCCGCTGCGCTACGGACTCGACTGGTGGAACCTCGTCTTCCCCATCGGTATGTACGCGGTCACCACGCACGAACTGGGACGCGCGACCGGAACATCGTGGATGACCACCATCGGCCGCTGGGAAGTCTGGGTCGCTGCAGCCGTCTGGGCTGTCGCGTTCGCCGCCATGGTGGCTGCCGCGCTCCGGCCCCGCCCCACGCCCGCGCGGGGCACCGGTGCCAAGTACGGATCCGGTACCGGTGCGGGGCAGGCAGCCCGCCCGGAGAGTACGGACTCGGCGCCCACCGGGACCCCGCCGTAGTCGACGGCGCTCACCGGTTCCGTCGCGTACCGCTTACGGCGTGGGCGCCGCTTTCCCCTGTCGGAGAGCCTCCTGCACCTGTCCCAGAGGATGCGTACAACCATTCGGCCGCCGCGTTCGTCGTAGAGCGCAGTCGATCAGATCAAGATCAGGTCGCTCACAGCACGCTCTCGACAACGGAGACCCATGCACGCCAGACGTACCGCCCTCGCTGCTGCCGTGGCCCTCACGGCAGCGGTCGGCACACCGCTCCTGACCGCCCCCGGAGCGTCGGCGGCCCCCGCCAAGCTGTCCGACGACTTCAACGGCGACGGCTACCGCGACTTCGTCATGCTGGGCGGCTCGCACGGCAAGGACGGCCGGGTCACCGTCGTCTACGGCACGTCGTCCGGTCCCGGCACCCGCGTCCAGACCATCCACCAGGATTCGCCGGGCATCCCGGGCGCGGTGGAGGCGGATGACGGGTGGGGAACCGCCGCCACCACGGCCGACCTCGACCGCGACGGCTACGCCGACCTGGTGGTCTCCTCACCCGGCGAGGACGTCGGAGATGTGCAGATGCGTGGCGGGCTGACCGTCGTCTGGGGCAGCGCGACGGGCCTCGGATCGGGCACGGTCTTCAACTCGCCCGTCGCGCAGGAGTACGAGGGCTCAGGTGACGCGTTCGGCGAGGACGTGGTCGCCGGCGACTTCGACGGCGACGGAGACCAGGACCTGGCCGTCACCAGCAACAGCCGGGCGGGCGTGGTCCTCCTGAAGGGCCCCTTCACGCGTGCCGGCGGCAAGAGCGGATGGGACTCCCTCGGCAACTCCTACGGCCTCCTGTGGGCCCCCAACCTGGTCGCCGGCCGGGTCACCGCCGACGCCGCCACCGACCTGTACATCCTCGGCGCCGACCTCCAGCGCAACACCGACGCGGACCTGCGGGTCTACTTCCACCGCGGGGGCAGCACCTTCACCCAGCAGGCGGGCGCGATACGGGTGCCCGACGACGGTGGCCACCAGGGCGGCGACATCCTCTCCGTCGGCGACTTCGACAAGGACGGTTACGGCGACCTCGCCATCGGCCGCGGCTACGAGTCAGGCGACAGCGAACGCGGTTACGTCACCGTCCAGTACGGCGGTTCCAGCGGCCCCGACACCGCCCGCAAGCCGGTCAAATTCACCCAGAACACCACCGGCATACCCGGCTCCTCCGAAAACGAGGACTACTTCGGCTCCGCCGTCGCCGCCGGCGACGTCAACGGCGACGGCTACGCGGACCTCGCTATCGGCGCCCGCGGCGAGGACCTCGGCACCAAGCGCGACGCCGGCGCGGTCACCGTTCTGTTCGGTCGCGCGGGCGGCCTGTCCGGCACCGGCGCCACGTCCTACACCCAGGACACCTCCGGCATCACGGGCACCGTCGAGACCCAGGACCAGTTCGGTGCCCACCTCAAGCTCACGGACTACACCCGCGACGGCCGCGCGGACCTCGTGATCGATACCAACGAACAGCTCGGCTACGAGGACCGCTGGGGCCTCGTCCATCTACTCAAGGGCGCCGGCTCGGGCGTGACGACGACCGGCTCGAAGTCGTACTCGGTGACGTCACTGAAGCTGTCGTACACGCGACTGGGCGGGCCCTTCGCGCGCTGAGCCCCTGACCGCTGAGAAGCGATCCACAGCCAGCCCCCGCCTGCCGGTTCCGAAGCCGCAGGCGGGGGTTTTGCGTCCAGTGCTCTGACCGGAAGGTTCGTCGCGCCGCGCCAGGGCGCCTGGAGAGCCTGTGATCACCATCCGCGTGGTGTGTGACGTGTGTCGGCGGCGTATCACCCGACCCTGATCCATCCAAGATCATTTTGAAGTGACCGCCCAGCACGGACAGTCATGGCATCCCTCCCACAGTGAACGCCCGGTCCGCGAATAGATCAACGAAGCCCAACCACCGCCGGGCCGCCTCAACACGCTGACGCCCTTGCGGTCCCCCGGGAGGCCCGCTTCTGCGGCTGGCGACACGTTTCTTACCGGCACGTCGGCCGTGAGTTCAGCGAGACTGAGGAACTTTCACCGGGGGCACGGTGTCTTTTACAGGCGTGCTCGGAAGTGCGGTGGGTGCGTCGTCACTGAGTTCAGGAAACATCCTTCCGCAACGACTCGATGAGGAGGTCGAGGTCCCCGCGTGCCGTGTACGTACGGATCGGGTCGATGTAGTCGCGTGACTCGATGATCTGACCGTCCCGCACACGCATGACGAAGATGCAGGGCACCTTGGCCATGGAGTCGTCTGGCGACGTGAACTCGTAGGCGAACTCGGCGACGATCACTTCAGGATCGGCTGTCTCGTGAACGACGACATCCACGACACTCCTCTTCGGCAAGGACTCCCGAACTTCCGGCGGCACGGTGAAGTGCTCCCGGAGCGCACGCCGACTCGTCAACGGCTCGGACTCCGGCGTCGCCATCGGATGCCGGACATCGGTGACCTCGCCATACAGGTCGGGCAACTCGCTTGAGTTCCCGTCGGCGACCCCATGAACAAGCCGGAGAAACACCTCGCGCGGACTCAGACTCACAAGACCCCCTCCAAGTAATACGCACAGGCAGTTAACGATCATTATCGCGTACTCCAGCCGTAGATCGTGATGTGACAGACGAGTGGCGGGCGGTGCAGCTAAGGTCTACGGGCTCCGCGGCCCCACGCTGTGCCTTGCTCTAGGTCGGGCCGTGGCTCACCAGAGCCGTGGGCCCGTGCTGTTGGAGGACCCCAGTGATCGGCAAGTTGCAGTGCGTGGTTCTGGACTGTCCGGACGTCCTTGAACTCGCCAGGTTCTACCAGTCGCTCCTCGGCGGAGAGGTGAACCAGCCCGATCCCAGGTGGGCAGTCAGTGACGACTTTTCGACCCTTCACACGGGCTCTGGCCTTGTGTTTGCGTTCCAGCGCGTGAAGGACCACCGGTCGCCGCGGTGGCCGGACAGCACGTACCCGCAGCAGTTTCATCTGGACCTCGATGTCCCAGACCTTGACCAGGCCCAGGAACAAGTCCTCAGCCTCGGCGCCACACTGCTCCACGTCGACACCCGCGGCTGGAGAATCTTCGCAGATCCGGCGGGCCACCCCTTCTGCCTCCTCCGGGGCTGACGAGGAGGGCCTGGACCCCTGCAGTCACTCCCAGGACCCTCCACAGGCCTCATCGTTGCAGATCAGGAGCATCTCTCGTGTCTCTGAGCAAGCGGTGGACGGCACCGCTCGTGAAAGCCCGAGGTTGGTGAGCCATCGATGCTGAGCCATCGCGCGGTCGCCCGATTCGGCAGGGCTCTTCGCATCGAAGCAAATCCCGTGGGCAGCCTGACAGTTGACGCCGTAGTCTCCCCGGATGACTACCGTTTCCGTCGAAGATCTCGCACGTGCATGCACCTCTGTCGGCGACCTGCTCGCCGAGGTACGGCCCGAGCAGTGGAAGGAGCCTACGCCGTGCACGGAATGGACCATGCGCGAGGTGGTGGCCCACCTGGTCGGTATGGACCTGGTGTTCGCGGCCATGATCGAGGGCGGCCCGATGCCCGAACGCGGAGTAGACCGCCTCGGTGACGACCCGGTCGGCGCCCACCGGTCCTCCAGTGCTTCACTGCTGGCAGCCTTCTCCACCCCTGGGGTGCTCGCGCGGAGTTATAGCGGCCCCTTGGGGAGCGCCACGGGCGCCGAGCGCTTGCAGATCCGCCTGTACGATCTGCTCGCTCACGGATGGGACCTCGCCCAGGCCCTCCAAATCCCTGCCCGGTTGCCCGAAGACCTTGCCGAGCAGGCCCTGGCGTTCGCTCAGGCCCAACTCTCCACCCAGTCCCGAACGGGACGATTCGCCGAGCCGCGACCCGTCGAGGAGACCGCTCCAGCCATTGACCGCCTTGCCGCGTTTCTCGGCCGCCCGGTCCCACCGCAGCTGTGAGACCGATCGAGTGCAACTGACCGCCGCCCGCGGCTCGTGCCGGTCGGCCGGCTGACGGCGACGAGCCGGCCATCACCCGGCCGGCTCCTGCGCCACCGGGCCCGGGGCGGCGCAGCGTCATCACGGTGAGGCGTCCACACGTGTGCCCGTTGGCTCCAGTCGGACGACGATGCCCTTCGAGGTCGGCTGGTTGCTTGCCTCGGCCACGCTCTCCAGCGGCACCAGAACCTGGGTCTCGGGGTAGTACGCCGCGGCACAGCCCAGCGAGGTCGGATAGGGGACCACCACGAAGCCCTCCGCGCGACGCTCCACGTCGTCGCCCCATACGCTCACCAGGTCAACCGACTGTCCTTCGCGAAGACCGAGTTCGGTGAGGTCCGCGGGGTTGACCAGCACGACACGACGGCTGCCTTGGATGCCCCGGTAGCGGTCGTTGTTGGTGTAGGGGATGGTGTTCCACTGGTCGTGGGAGCGCAGGGTCTGCAGCAGCAGGTGCCCGTCGGGGGCCTGCGGCATGGCCCAGGCGTTGCAGGTGAACATGGCCTTGCCGGTGGCGGTGGCGAAGACGCCCTCGTTGACCGGGTTGGGCAGTCTGATGCCGCCCGGTCGGACCACGCGCCGGTTGAAGTCGTGCAGTCCCGGCACGACGTGCGCGATCCGGTGGCGGATCGTTCCGTAGTCGGTCTCGAACTGCTTCCAGGGGATGTCGGCCTTGCCGTCGAGCGTGTGACGTGCGAGCCGGCACAGGATGGCGATCTCGCTGAGCAGCAGTTTGGAGGCCGGCTCCAGGCGCCCTTGGGAGGTGTGCACCTCGCTCATCGAGTTCTCGACGGTGACGAACTGCTCGCCGCACGGCTGGACGTCCCGTTCGGTGCGGCCGAGGGTCGGCAGGATGAGTGCCGTTCGGCCGCAGACCGTGTGGGACCTGTTGAGCTTGGTGGAGATGTGGGCGGTGAGGCGGCATCGCCGCATGGCCTCCTCGGTGACCGCGCTGTCGGGCGCGGCCCTGACGAAGTTGCCGGCGAGGGCGAGGAAGACCTTGATGCGCCCCTCTTGCATGGCTTTGATCGAGTTCACGGAGTCCAGACCGTGGGCGCGTGGCGGGTCGAAGCCGAACACCTGCTGCAGTGCGTCCAGGAACGAGTCCGGCATCTGCTCCCAGATGCCCATGGTCCGGTCGCCCTGCACATTGCTGTGCCCGCGTACCGGGCAGGCGCCGGCTCCGGGCCTGCCCAGGTTGCCGCGCAGCATCAGGAAGTTGACGATCTCCCGGACGGTGGGGACGGCGTGTCGATGTTGGGTCACTCCCATGGCCCAGCAGACAATGACGCGTTCGTTGTGCAGGACGTCGTCCCGTACGTCCTCGATCTCTTCACGCGTGAGTCCCGTCGCGAGAAGGATCTTCTCCCAGTCGATGCCGCGGGCGTGCCGGGAGAAGTCCTCGAAGCCGCTGGTGCTGGTGCGGATGAAGTCGTGATCGAGCACGCTGCCGGGCCGGTCGTCCTCAGCCTCCAGCAACAGTCTGTTGAGTCCCTGGAACAGTGCGAGGTCACCGCCGCCGCGGATGTGGAGGAATCGGTCGGCGATCTGGGTGCCGTGTCCGACGACCCCGCCGGGCCGCTGCGGGTTCTTGAACCGCAGCAGCCCGGCTTCCGGCAGCGTGTTCACTGCGATGATGCGGGCACCGTTGCGCTTGGCCTCCTCCAGGGCGGAGAGCTGGCGCGGATGATTGGTTCCCGGATTCTGCCCCACCAGGAAGATCAGGTCGGCGTGGTGCAGGTCGTCCAGGCTCACCGTTCCCTTGCCCGTGCCAAGGGTCTCGTGCAGCGCTGTGCCGCTGGACTCGTGGCACATGTTGCTGCAGTCGGGCAGGTTGTTGGTGCCGAACGCGCGGGCGAAGAGCTGCAGGACGAAGGCCGCCTCGTTGCTGGCCCGGCCCGAGGTGTAGAAAACCGCCTCGTCGGGCGAGGCCAGCGACTTCAGCTCAGCGGCGATCAGGCCGAAGGCGTCGCGCCAGCTGATCGGTTCGTAGTGGTCCGACTCCGCGCGTTTGACCATCGGCTCGGTGAGCCGGCCCTGCTGGTTCAGCCAAAGATCCGATTGCCGTCCCAGCTCGGAGACCGGATGCCGCCGGAAGAAGTCGGCGGTGATGCGGCGCGTCGTGGCCTCGTCGTTGATGTGCTTGGCACCGTTCTCGCAGTACTCGTTGCGGTGCCTGTGGCCGGGAGCGGGATCCGCCCAGGCGCAGCCGGGGCAGTCGATCCCGTCCACCTGGTTCATGGTCAGCAGCGTCACCCCGGTCCGCTTCAGTGACGTCTCTTCAAGGGAGTACTCCAGCGCGTGCTTCACCGCGGGCACTCCCGCGGCCCACGTCTTGGGCGCAGTCACGCTGAGCGCGTCATCGGGCTCATCTCGCGGGGCCTTCTTCATGAGGTGCTGTCTCTCGCTCTCTCGTACGCGAAAACTCTTACCCGACCGGCCAGCGTGGGACCCGGCTCCGTGGAGGTTCCGGCTCCACCGGCTGTACGTGTCCGTTGTGAATGGATGCCCGCCAGGCCCCGCTCTCCTCGCCCACGCCCTCTATGTACTCCTTGAAGTTGCGCAGTTCGGCCCGGACGACACGGCGGGTGACTCCGACAGCATTCGTGACGGTGTCCGCGAGCCCGGGCCGCGTCGTCTCGATCCACACGGTCAGCTCGGTGCGATCCGCTGCCACGGAGCGGAACGACACCTTGCCCCGGTGACAGGGGCTGCGTTCCAGGCTCTGCCAGACGAGATGCGAATCCGGCTGCTGCTCCACGATCTCCGCCTTGAATTCCCTGTGCATCGGGCCGAGCCCGATGACCCAGTGGCTGACCACGGGATTGATCTGCTCGACCCTCTTCACCACGGACATGAAACGCGGAAAGCTCTTGAACTGGGTCCACTGGTTGTACGCGGTACGCACCGGGACCGCGATCTCGATGACTTCTTCGACGGCTGGCATGGCCCACCTTCTCCAGGCGCTGCTTTCCCCAGTGTCACCGCCCGGCCGGAACGTCGCCATGTGGGTGTGCGCGGGGCGCTCAGGGCCCGCTCGGGGCTTCCGCGTCGCTTCCCGCGCGCGTGAGCCTCGAAGCAGCGGTTCAAGACGGCGACGCGGCCGCGGGCGGGACGGCCGGGGCGAGGGCTCGGTATGACTTCAGGTCCCCGCGATCGCGGCGGGCCACCCTTTCGGCGAGGCAGTCGACGACAGGGCTGTCAGCGAGCGTCTCGTCAGCGCCTCACCTGCCGTCGGCGGCACCCCGGGGGTGTATCCCCCCTCGGCCAATCAATGACAGCCTCAAGGCTTGCCGGCGCGGCCAGACTGCCGCTCCCCTACTTCACCAGCCTGCTCACCCCCAGGCGCCTCCCCAGGCGATCTCGGCCTGTTGCGGCACTCTCGACCACCATGCTGCGGGCGGGTGTCGTACGGGCGCAGGTGCACCGGGTCGGCCATGGCACGCCGGTGCGGCGCACACCAGCGGGGGCCACCTTCGCGGGGGACGTGCGATCGTCACCCGCTCGGCCAGGGCACGGGGCGGGCCGAGCACGGCAGGCTGAGAAGACCGACAACGTTCCGGTGCCGGTGAGTTGGGATTGCGCTCCCCTCTCACCGGCACCAGAACAATGGCGCGGCCCCTAGCTCGTCACCCGATCAGCGGCCACGCTGCAAGAGCTCATCGGCTCAGCCGCCGCTCTTGCGCCGGAACGACCGCTGGTTCGCAGCCGGGCCGTGCGCCCCACGCACCTTCGACGCGTTGGGGTTGGCAGCAAGGTCAGCGGTGTCCGCCTGAGCGGCGCGCTTGCGCGCCAGGGCTTCCCGGAACTTGCGTTTCAGGTCGTACTGGCCGTCACTGTCGGGCACGAGGCCGGACGTCTCGGTGTCAGCCGGCTCCGAACCTTCTGGTGCTGCAGACTCTGCGGTCATCGTGACCTCCTGGGTTCGGGCAGTGGGAGGGACAGCTTGTCATGCCGGGCGCCGGCGACATCACCGGCTGTCGTCGGCCGCGGCCGACACGCACGCGTGTCCGACGTAGGAAGGCACCAGGGAACGGCCGCGAAACGCCCCTACGGCATGCCGTGCGTGAGAACCAGGCCACGGCCCCGTACCTCCTCCACGTTCGCGCTGCAGCGGCGCCGGTCGGGCGTGCACGGCGACAGCACTCACCCCGCGTGCAAGGGGAGGACGGAGCGCAGGTCATGCATGAGGGGGCGCGCCGCGTTGCGGCCGGCCGCCGCACCGTCAGGACGCCGGACCGGCGGCGACGGTGACGTGCCGGCCGGTGACATGTGCGGCGGCCCCTCCGGCATCAGGAATGCAGCCCCCCGATGCTCTCTGGCGGCGAACCGAGCCGACCGTAAGGGGGCCTGGTTCGCCGCAGCGAGCATCGCGGCCACCTGGCCTTCCGGCCGCGGGACGCGTCCCACACTCTCTGCATGGGCATATCGTCGGCCGCCGGTGCCTCGTGGAGGGGCGCCGGGGACAGGGCCCCGTCCCTAGGCGAGGGTGAGGACGATCTTGCCTTGGATGTGCCCGCGGGCGGCGCGTTCGTGCGCGGCCCGGGCGTCCGCGAGCGCGAACGTGCTGTCGATCTGGACGCGGACCGTGCCCGCGTCGAGCAGGCGTCCCAGTTCGGCGAGCTGCGCGCCGTCCGAGCGGACCTGCGTGCCCGTGACCGTGACGCCCAGCTTCGCGGTCTCTTCCTCGTCGAATTCGCCGAAGAACACCGGGAACAGCGCGCCGCCGCGCTTGAGGGTGCGCAGGAAGCGACTGCTGTGGGGTCCGCCGACGGCGTCGAGGACGAGGTCGATGTCGTGCACGAGTTCCTCGGGACGGTTCCGGGTGTAGTCGATGAACTGGTCGGCGCCGAGCGAGCGCAGGAACGATTCGTGCGCGCCCGATGCCACCGCGATGACCTGCGCGCCCTTCCACTTGGCCAACTGGAGCGCGAAGTGGCCGACGCCGCCTGCGGCGCCGTTGACGAGCACCGTCGTGCCGGCGCCGAGTGCCGTCGGACGGTGCTGCGCCGCCTGGAACGGCGAGGGGTGGTCGTGGCCGAGCTCGATCAGGAACTGCCATGCGGTGAGTCCGGCCATGGGCGCCCCGGCGGCGTGCACGTGGTCGATGCCGGCCGGCTTGCGTGCGAGGTCCGATGCAGGCGCGGCCACGTACTCGGCGTAGGTGCTGCCCTCGAAGCTGGGAAAGCGCAGGAGGCCGAAGACTTCGTCACCGACCGAGAGGCCCTCGACATCGGCGGCGACGGCCTCGACGACGCCCGAGAGGTCCGTGCCCGGGATCACGGGCAGGCTGAACTTCGGCCTGGTCTCGGGAGGCAGGTTGGTCAGCCCGTCGCGCAGGTACCAGTCCGGCGGATTGACGCCGACCGCGTGCACGCGCACGAGCACCTCGCCCGGCCCCGGCTCCGGGACCGGCACCTCGTCGTAACGCAGTACCTCAGGGCCGCCGTGCTCGTGCACCCGGATGGCCCTCATGGTGTGTGTCGGCATCGTGTTCTCCTGCCCGCGCCTACGGGGATAGGTCTGTTCGAATCAGCGGCCCACATAACTGGACCACTGATCCGAATATATGGACCAGTGATCCGGATAGTCAAGGAGAGACAGACGCGCGGCCTCCGGGAAACCGCGACGAAGGCGCAGGCGCGCCGGCCGATCACACCCTGGCCGGCCCACACGGCCCGACTGGCCTGCCGGCGCCAACAGGACGCCGCCGATCGAGGCCCAGCACGACTCTCAGGACCACGGGGCATGCGATGAACGATCGATGGAACATGTCCGTCCACCCGAGGACGACGAACCCATGGACGCCAACTGGCGCGTGCCCAGAGCCCCGCGATCCGGGGCCGGGCCCGCCCTCGCGCGGCTCGATTCAGCCGGCCCGGGCCGCCTTGGCGCGCCCGGAGCCGGTCCACTCCCCCGCGCGTGCGGGGCGAGTCCGCCGGCCTGGGCGGCGACACTCTCGGCTACGGGCGCGAGATTGACACTCCCCGCGCCGAGCAGCGCCCCACGCGTCGAGAAGGGTGACTCAGCAGCGCCGCGAGCCCGACATCGGTCATGCGGCCCGGCTGCCGGAGTTCAGGGCGCCTCAACCCTCCTGCCGTCGTGCTTCGTCACTGGGAAAGCGCGGCCGGTAGTTACGTGAAACCTCGTGCACCTTGCGCAGGCCGAGGAACCCGAGGACGACCACGGTCAGCACGGCCGCGGCGCAGGCGACCAGGGTCCGCAGGGTGTCCCCGGCGCCTGCGGCCTCACAGACCACCGCGGCCAGCACGCCGGTGACGACGGAGTTGATGACGCAGACGACAACAGGTGAGCCGGACAGCCAGTGCGTCACCCCGATCCGGCGGCGGAAGCTGTAGGTCGTCCAGATCCCCGGCGGGTCGTCGTGGTGGCTCGCGATGAAGTACGGCTCGAGCTCCGGTGCGAGCTCGACGTACGCGTGCCGCAGCCGGTTCATGCCGATGATCAGCCAGGTGTCCTCGATGTCCGCCTCGATCAGCCGGAAATACGTGCCGAACCCGACGAGCAGGACGACCGGCAGCACCAGCAACGCGAACGTCGTGAACCCTGACCCGAACCCGGTCGCGTTGGCCACCAGCGAGAGCGCCACCACCGCGGCCGACAGCACCGTCAGATACGTCCCGGTCCGGCTGAAGATCTCCTGCCACGTCATGCTCCGCGTCGCCAGCAGACTCCAGTGCTCGGTCGCCAGAAACTGGGCATGCGGCGTCCCGGCGTCAACACCCTTGAGCTCCCTCATCCCCCGAGTGTGACCTCAATCGCCCACAAGTCCGGAAGGGCCCGCCGGTGGCTTACGCGGTGAGTTCGACCAATGAGCCCGCCGCAGGGGAGGACATGGCTCGAGATTCCCCCGCTCAGCACCGCGGCCCCCGCCGCATGCCTGAGCCCGATCCGCCGGCCCTGCGCCTTTGCCGACGCATGCGCCGGAGCACGGCCTGCTTCACCACATCCGGTCGAAGTACCAGTGCACCGGACGGAGGTGCCGCGGGCCCTGCACGATCCGACAAGGGCGACGGCGGCCAGAGCCGACCGTCAGGAGCGGCCAGGAGCGTGAGGGGCCAACCCACCTGCGCCTTCGCCGACTGCTTCAGCACGGTCCCCACCGGCGGCACGACGCCACCCGCCGCGAGCCACCCTCGCACGGACGGGCTACGCCCGCGCGTACGAGGAGTTCGCGGCTGCCGGAACCTACCTCTTCAGGATCCGGCAGCCCGGTCGCGGGCCGCTCCCGCCGAGCGTGCGGCCCGATGCCGCCGACCCGGGCCGCCTCGGCGAACCCGGCGTCGGCCTGCTCCCGCCGAGCGCGTGGGCAGTTCACCGGTCCACGTGCACGACGATGTCAGCCACGGGCGTCAGGGCGGCGCTTCCCTTCGGCAGCGCTGCTCGCCGTGCCGGTCAGGAGCGCGCCGGCGACGACGTCGAAGAGGTGACCGGCGCGGGGCGCGAGCGAGCGCTGGTCGCCGAGCCAGGCGAGCGCCTCCACCAGTGCGAACAGATCGTCGCCGTCGATGTCGGTCCGCGCCACGCCCGCGGCCTGAGCCCGGACCAAAAGCCGCGCACCGGCCGCGCGCAGCGTGACGCACGAAGCGTGGAGCGCGGAGTCGGGGTCCGCAATGGCGGCCGCCATCAGCACGACCGCACCCCGGTACTCGGTCGTCCACCCGACGCAGTCACGCAGCCACGAAACAAGGGCATCGCCGGGCGAATCGTCCGTCTCGAGGGCGTCCGCCTTCGCGGTCAGTTCGCCGAAACTCGTGTGGAGCAGGGCATCGAGCAGCGCCTCGCGCGTCGAGAAGTGCCGCAGCAGCGTCGCGAGCCCGACATCGGCCCTGCGCGCGATGTCGCGCAGCGACGCGTCGACACCCTGCTCGGCGATGGCGACGCCCGCTACGGCGAGCAGGTGGTCACGGTTCTTTCTGGCGTCGGCCCGCACCTGTCCCCCGACTTTCCGGATCAGTGGTCCATGTATTCGGATCCGTGGTCCGGTTAGGTGGACCGCTGATCCGGATAAGCGTATCCCGCACCAGCGACGTCAAACAAACCCCACACCACCGACGTCACGCAACAAGGCCCCCGTGATCTGCTCCGGGCGGCTGCCCGGCCGGTGCGGGCCTGCGGCGGCGGGTCGACGGGAGGAGTCCCCTTGCGCTCTCCCGGCCGTCCGGTGCCGGTCCTCGCCCCGGATGGCGGGAGCCGCCGGCCGTCACCGTCCGGGGCGGGCACGGCCCGTTGCGGCCCCTCGGGCGGTGGCTTGGTGGCCTGCGAGTGGTCAGCGGCCGGAGAGGCGCCGGGTGACTTCGGTGCGGCGGCCCCGGCGTCCTCCGGCGGCGGGAAGCCGGGCACGAAGACGGCGACATCTTTCGAA
Organism: Streptomyces sp. 142MFCol3.1; assembly: GCF_000424945.1. NCBI lineage: Bacteria > Bacillati > Actinomycetota > Actinomycetes > Kitasatosporales > Streptomycetaceae > Streptomyces > Streptomyces sp. 142MFCol3.1. Next base: position 285,777 of record NZ_AUKV01000009.1, on the reverse strand, counting down.
GGCCAGGCATCGTCTCGCGCGCGCGGGGCTGGTCCCGGCCAGCCCACCCTTGATGACGCCTCGGTGAGGCCTTTGCACCATCGACCCGCTACGCCAGTCCTGTCAGGTCGCGAGCGGCCTCTGAGGGCTGGACCATGGATGCGGTCCGGGGCGTCCTGCACGAATTCACTGGTCCGTGAGGAGGAGATGGTGAACATGCTGACCCAGCAGCTGCACGACGAGCACGCACACCTGTTGCCACACGTCGAAGCACTGCGCACGACTGCCGATACCGTGGGCCACTCGACGACGGAGGCGCTCTGCTCCGCGCTCGCCGACGTCCAGATGTTCTTGACCGATCACCTCATCCCGCACGCCGAAGCCGAGGACCGGGTGCTGTACCCGGTGATCGGGCGGGTGATGGGAGCCGCCGAGGCGACCGCGACGATGTCCAGGGACCATGTCGAAGTCGGCCGGCTCGCCCGCGAGCTGGGCACGCTGCGTGAGGTGGTGGACCGGGAAGGACTCAGCGACGAGCGGCAGGTCGCACTACGACGCGTCCTCTACGGGCTGTACACACTGGTCAAGGTGCACTTCGCGAAAGAAGAGGAGATCTACCTGCCGCTGCTCGAAGAGCGGCTTCCCGCGTCAGAGGCGGAGAAACTCCTCACCGATCTGGCGCATTCCAGCCACCGTCAGTAAGCCCATGCGGTCCACCCGCCGGTACTTTGCTGCGGCGTCCGACACAGCAACATGCCCTCCGGCAGCTCCACTGAAGCGGCGCCGACAAGGGTGCCGGCGATGCGGCAGAGCTGGCCGAGGATGCCGATGGTGACGCGTCGGAGCCGGGCAAAGGTGTGTCCGAGCTGGTGGAGGTCTTCGGTTCTGGCTCATGGCCCCGGTCGGAGGCGGCGCTCTGCTGACGATCAGCGAGGCTGAGTGTGAACTCCTGGCTCCGGACGGTCAGGGGACAGTGACGCGTTGACGGCGTGGTCATCGCCTTTCCCGTGCGCCTGGCTGCGTTCCTGGCGCAGGACGTCAAGGACGACGGAGCCGTCGACGGTCTCGTGGATGACCAGCTGTCCGGCCAGGTGTTCCAGGGCGGTCCGGTGATCGCGCAACAGGGTGATCGCGCGCTGTTCGGCCTGGCGGAGCAGGCGCGCGACCTCCTCGTCGACGACGCGCTGGGTCTGCTCCGAGTACGCCGGCCGGCTGAGCTCCTCGGTGGTCTCACCAAGGTAGTGCGGGTGGGACGAGGCGTAGCCGATCGGGCCCAGTTCGGGAGAGAGACCGAACTCGCGGACCATACGGGTGGCGATCTGGGTGGCTCCGGCCAGGTCGTTGGCCGCTCCTGTCGATCCCTCACCGAATGCCAAGAGCTCGGCCGCGCGACCGCCCAGGCGCACCGCCAGCAGGTCGGTGAGATAACTCTCGCTGTACAAATGGCGTTCCGCTTCGGGGAGTTGCTCGGTGACGCCGAGGGTGACGCCGGCGGGCAGGATGGTGACCTTCGCCACCGGGTCGGCGTGCTCGCACAGTGCCGCGACCAGGGCGTGGCCTGACTCGTGGACGGCCACCGAGCGGCGTTCCTCGGGCAGCAGCGCGTTGGAGGACTCCCGGCGTCCCAGCAGCACACGATCGCGGGCGGCGTCCAGGTCGTGCGGCTCGATCCGGGTGCGGTCGTTTCGCACAGCGTTGATGGCGCCCTCGTTGACCAGGTTGGCGAGATCCGCGCCGGAGAACCCGGGTGTGGCACGCGCCACGGCATCCATGTCGACGTCCGGAGCCAGGTTCTTGTCCCGGGCGTGGACGGCGAGGATCGCGGCCCGCTCGGCCTGGTTGGGCAGGGGCACGGTGACCTGGCGGTCGAAGCGTCCGGGGCGTAGCAGGGCCGGGTCGAGGGCGTCGGGCCGGTTGGTGGCGGCGAGGACGACGATGCCGCTGGACTGGTCGAAGCCGTCCATCTCGGAGAGCAGCTGGTTGAGGGTCTGCTCGCGTTCGTCGTTGCCGCCCAGTGGGGCACCGCCGGCGCGGCGTGCTCCGAGCGCGTCGATCTCGTCGATGAAGACGATCGAGGGGGCGCGTTTGCGGGCCTGATCGAACAGGTCGCGCACCCGGGAGGCGCCGACGCCGACGAACATCTCGACGAACGCGGAGCCGGTCACCGACAGGAACGGTACGTCCGCCTCGCCGGCGACCGCCCGCGCGAAGAGCGTCTTGCCGGTCCCGGGCGGCCCGACCATGATCACGCCACGGGGTCCCTTGGCTCCTGCGGCGGTGTACCGGGCGGGGTTGCGCAGGAAGTCGACGACCTCGCTGATCTCCTGCTTGACCCCGTCATAGCCGGCGATGTCGCCGAACCTGGTGGTGGGCCGCTCCGCCTCGATGATCTTCGCCCGTGAGCGTCCGATGGCGCTCAGTCCGCCGGTCACCGACCCCGCGGCCCGGCGCCCCATCCAGACGAAGAAGCCGATCAGCATCAGGAACGGCAGGAACGAGAAGAGCACGGACAGCCACGCCGAACCGCTGCCGCCGCTCTGGCTGGCGGTGATCTGCACATGGTGCGAGGTCAGCTGCTGCTGCAGCTGGGCCCCGGTGCCCAGCGCGGTGGGGATCTGGGTGGCGAACTTCGTGCCGTCCTTCAGGCTGCCGCTGACGGCGCCCTTGTCGTTGATGTCGACCATCTGTACCTGGCTGGCGCCGACCTTGGTCACGAAGTCGCTGTAGGACAGTGAAGTCGTATGTGGCCCGGACTGGGTGCGCGAGAGCAGCAGCACGATGAGGAACGTCATCAGGGCCCACCAGAGCATCCACCGTCCGCCGAACGGCTGCGGTTGCCGGGGCGGAGGCTTGGGCGGCTCGCGCGGCGGCCCGGGCTTGGCGGGCGGCGTCAGATGCCGGTGCGGCATCCGCACTCGTGTGATCAACGATCCCACGCCCTTCGGTCGGTACTGGACCCGAACCCCGTCTACCAGCCTCAACCCAGCCGTTCCTGAGTGGCAGGGGTCGAAAGGCCCTGATAGGGACTATCCGGTCAGGGCCCGCCCAGGTCGTGCGTGGGCGGCGGCCGTAATCGGCCAGTGGACCGTCACCGCCCCGTTGTCGCGTCAGGCGCCAGGAGTTCGCACCCCGCCACAATGCTCGTCAGAGTATTGCGGTGCTCGGCGGCCTCGCCGTCGTCTTCGCTGCGGGCACGGGGCTCCCGGCACTGAGGGTCAAGCGCCGGTCCTCCCGTATGCCGGTGGGGCCGAGTCCCCTCAGCCCCTCCACGCGTGTGGCGCATCACGGGGTACGTTCTGGCACCGGTCCCCTGGGAGCGTCGGGAGGCACCTGCCCGGGCGGACACGACAAGCCGGGTGCCGGCTGCACCGGATCACCGCCGAGTGTCGCTCGCTTCGCAGCTGCTGCCGCCGCCGGGCTACCTCCCCCGGTACAGCCGGTCGAGGTCGACGAGCACGACATGTCCGCTGGCTTCGGCCGCGCGGAGCGCGGAGGTGAAGCCGACTCCGCTGTAGCAGGCGGGTCGGGTGTGGGTGACGTCCTCACCCTGGGCGGCGAGGAGCTCGAGGAGGTGACGGAGCTGTTCCAGGTGGTGCAGGTCCATGACCTGGTCCCAGCGTGCCACCCCCACGGACAGCAGGGCCGAGGGACGCGTGTCGGTCGGGCCGCGTACGACGACCTCCGCTACCTCCGCCTGTGCATTGGGGCCGGCACTGCGCGCCGGGTCGAGGAGTGAGCCGTGGGCGGCCGTCGCGGGGTGCGCGCCGAAGACGGCCGGGTCGGCGAAGTCCACGACCCAGTCCCGGCAGATCTGGGCGAAATGGGGGCCGACCACCGCGGAGTCGAAGACGGGACGTATGTGCCGCCAGATCTCATCGGCGTCCTGCTGCTCCAGCGCTGAGCGGCAGGTCCAGACGGCCGCATGTTCGAAGGCCAGCAGCGGCTCGGTGATGCGCAGCCGGATCAGGTTCGGGCGGAAGGCGTCGGGCTCGCCGTACAGCAGACCGTTGTCCTGCAGCAGCGCCAGCCAGCGAGCGGCATCGGTGAGCGGAGCGCCGAGGCGCTCCGCGATCTCGCCCTGCGTCGAGCAGCCCGAGGCGACGGCGGCGAGTGCGGAGTGGCACAGGGCACGGTCCCAGTGGTCGGTCTCCTCCTGCAGCAGGTGATGTGCCTCCAGGAACAAGGGAGTCCGGGGGTTGAGCACGGTTCTGCAGACCCAGGCGTCGAAGTCGCCCGGCCCGCCGGGCGCGCGTTCCCCGGCGTAGCCCCAGTAGGCGGGCGTTCCGCCCACGACGGCATGGACCAGCAGGGCGAGGCCGGGGTCGTCGATGTGCCACAGCCGCGCGGCCTGTCGGTAGTCCAGCGGACTTAGGGTGAGTTCCAGGTCGGTCAGCTCGCGCAGCGGTGAGGCCGCGCTGAACAGCCGGTGCATGACCGGCAGGGCGCCGCCGCTCAGCACCAGACGCGCACGGCTGTCGTTGCCCGTCTCGCGCAGACGCCGGTAGGCGCTGTAGATGGCGGAGGGCAGCGAAGGACTCTGTCGCACGAGGTCGGGGAATTCGTCGATGACGATCGGGACAGGCTGCCGGTCTCCCAGCGCGAGCAACGCGTCGACGGCGTCCTCCCAGCCGCGCCAGGGGCTCGGCGGCCGTGTGCCCGTGTACTGGGACAGTTCGTCGGCGAACCGACGAAGGGACTCGGCCTGAGCCGCCGACTGCGCTCCGAAGTAGAAGCCGCCCAGGGCTGCGGAGAGTGCCTTCAGGAGGTACGTCTTGCCCTGCCGCAGCCGTCCCGACACCACGCCGAGGCCGGGACCGGGCCGGGTGTCACCGGCGAACGCGACGAGAGCGTCCCATTCGGCGTCGCGGTCGAAAACCGTCTTCGGCTTCGCGGGACGAGAGACGCCGGACGGCGACACGGCTGCTCCCCTCGCTCGACGGCACTCCTGCCACCAGTACAACGTCGATTGCCGGACACCGCGACATGAGCAGCCACGCACGGACAGGCAGGTCAGGCCCTGATGGCGTCTTCTCCGTCGCCTGCGTCCCCTCAGCCCGTCAGTTCCCGTCCCGCCGTGCCGAAGCGAGACCTCGCTGCAGCGGCCTGCCCTGCGGCAGACGTCCATGGGGGCGTCCATACGATCCGTGCGCGCCGCCGGACCTGATCTGCGATGCACCCGACTTGTCGCGTCCGTCGTCGGCTGCGTTCGCGGGCGCCGAACGAGCCCGCCATTGACGTGCACCGGCCATGCGGTGGCCGCCCGTCCTGCGCGACCATGTCGTCGGCGGCGCAGTCGATCATCGGCCTGACGGTGACGGCTCGGTAAGTCGTTGGGGGATCTGGGCGGTGCCACGGTTCTCGACCTCTCCGCGCAGGGTGACGACGCGCCGTCGTGAACCTGGACCTGTACCCCTGCGTTCAGAATCGGGCCCCGTGGTGTGCCGGGGCCATGTGGTCGGTGAACCAGTCACGGGCGAGGCTGGTGACCTGCTCCAGGGTGCCGGGTTCCTCGAAGAGGTGGGTGGCGCCGGGGACGACAGCGAGCTCGTTCTCGCACCGCAGCCGGGCCTGCGCGTCGCGGTTGAGACCGAGTACGAGTCGGTCGTGGCCACCGACGATGAGCAGCGTGGGGGCGGTCACTGCCGGCAGACGTGGTCCGGCGAGGTCGGGCCTGCCGCCACGCGAGACGACCGCGGCGATCCGGGCCTGCGGCTCGGCGGCGGCCCAGAGCGCTGCGGCAGCGCCGGTGCTGGCGCCGAAGTAGCCGATGGCCAGCCCCTGAGCCTCGGGCTGCCCGCGCAGCCAGCCGGTGGCGTCCGTGAGCCGCCGGGCGAGCAGACCCGTGTCGAAGACGTTGGCCCGGTCCATTTCCTCTTCCTCGGTGAGCAGGTCGAACAGCAGGGTGCCCAGCCCGGCGCGGTTCAGGCCGGCCGCGACGAACCGGTTGCGCGGGCTGTGCCGGCTGCTGCCGCTGCCGTGCGCGAACACCACGATCCCGAGCGCGCCCTCGGGCACCGTCACCTGTCCCCGCAGCACCAGCGGACCCGCGCGCACCTCCGCCTCCCGGTCTTCGGGTGCGACCTCCCCCGGTGGAGCCCGGCGGGCGCTCACCGGGCGGGCGAGCGCCTCCTCCAGGCAGGCGACGACCTCGTCGTCCTCGGTCTGCGAGAAGTCGGCGTAGAACTGCCCGATCGCGTAGAAGTCCCACGGCGTGTGCGGGCACACCAGCTCGTCGGCGTCCGCACCCAGGCGTGCGGTCCAGTCGTGCGGGGCCACGGGCACCGCCAGCACGACCCGTGCGGCCCCGCGAGCGCGGGCGATCCGACAGGCCGCGCGTGCCGTCGAACCGGTGGCGACCCCGTCGTCGACAATCAGTACCGTACGGCCCGCCAGGGCCGCCGGCTCCCGCCTGCCCCGGTAGCGCCGTGCACGGCTTTCGAGCACCTGCCGCTCGCCCGCCTCGACCTCGGCCAACTCGTGCGGGGTGACACGCGCGGCACGCACCACCTCGTCGTTGATCACGCGGACGCCGCCTTCGCCGATGGCCCCCATGCCCAGCTCCGGCCGGAACGGCACCCCCAGTTTGCGTACCAGGCAGACGTCCAGCGGGGCGCCCAGCGCCTTCGCGACCTCAGCGGCGACCGGGACCCCTCCGCGAGGCAGCCCCACCACCACGACGTCGGCACCCTTGAAATGCTTCAGCCGGGAAGCCAGCTGTCGGCCGGCATCCCGACGATCCAGGAAGAACACGATCCGGCCTCCTCGCCCCGGGGGACACGGCAACGCCGTGTGCATGTGCCCCGCACTTCCATCCTCACCCCAGGGGACAACGAATGCGCACCACTGCGGGAGGCACTCCTGGATCCGGGGAGTCCTCTCCCCCCGTTCCCCCGTGCGGACGGTGCAGGGGATCACGGCGTCACTGCCGCGGGACGCGATCGCGGCGTCGCGGTGAACCGCCTGATCACGAAAGGACCGCTCGAAAACCGAGCCCGAGGCGCCAACGCCCTTGCTTTCAGTCGATGACGACAGTCCGTCATCGACTCGATCGGGCTGCCGACCGGGTCTTTGCAACCGACTCCCAGGCGGTCGGCGGGGTGAACCGTGCCCGCCGAGTCCGACGGACTCTCGCAGTGCGTGAAACGGCTGCTGGATCCGCCACCGCTCCCGCCGCACCGGCCCGGGTGCCGGCGGCGGCATGCGGGACACCGACGACACCCATGTCATCGAGGTAGAGCCTCCGGGCTCGAGCACGAGGGCACCGACAGCGAAATCAGCGACCGGGAACTGCGCATCACCAAGGAGCAAGAGGAACTGCGACGCGACAGGCCGATGGAGCCTCGGCGACGGCTCACTGGCCGACGCCGTGCCCGGCACAGTCAGCCGAGCCCCGGCACGCCTGCGGCGGCAGGCCGAGCCGGGGTGTCAGCCGAACAGACGGCGCACCCGGATCGTGTCGATGCGCCTCCAGCCGAGCTTGGGCAGGAGCAACCACCCAAGGTCGTCACTGCGACCCCCGCCGCCGTCCGCCCTCGCGGCGACCGTGCCTCGCACTGCCCGGCGCCGTGGCAGCGTGGCACCGCATACGGGGCGCCGCGCGGAGCCATTCCCGCCCCCTGCGGCGTACCTGGTCACTGCCTCTCCCGGTGCGGCTGCCCGGACGAGGCCTCGTGTGCCGGGTGGGTCGCGACCACGCATCCGGGGCCGGGAAAGATTTCTGTCTCGTGACCGTCTTCGTAGCGCACCCGGTAGGGTGGTTCGCCGTCTTCGCCGAGCACTTTCAGGACGGTGGCATGGTGTTCGGCGGATCCCACGGTTCTGCCGGTGAACCGCAGCACGTCACCTTCATGCGCCTTCATGGCTCACCTCGCTCCCTGTCGTCTTTCCCTGCCTTCATTCAGGATGACTCCGGCGGGTGGCTCGCGCAGAAGGGCCGTTCGGGCACCTCTGGCGGGCTGTCGGGCCCGGGACCAGGTCGGTGCCGGACTCCCCGCGGCTCGTGCGGTGGGCGGGCGCGGCTCGTGGGGCAGGCGCATGCTGGAGGTGGAACAGCCGCGGCACGCCGACCGGAACGTGTCCTGATACGGCGGCATCCCGGGCGTGGTGGCACGTGGCACCGACAGCCCCCTCGGAGTGAGCATGAAACTCGCGTTCCTCGAACCTCTCTACCAGCAGCCCGGTCCTTTCGCGTCCGTCTACCTGGACACGTCCCGCGACGCCGTCGTAGAGGACCCCGATGCCTCCATACAACTGCGCTGGCGGCATCTTCGGGACGCACTGATGTCCGAGGGAGCGGACCGGGACGCCCTCACGGCGGTGGCCGGCGCCGTGGGCAACGACACGGACGTCCCCGGCACCCACGGCCAGGCCGTGTTCACCGCCCACGGACACCTGGCCCTGCTGGACGAGCTGCCCGCACCGCCCGCACGGGACACCGCACACTTCGGAACCCTGCCGGACACCATGCCACTGATCGTCCAGCACGCGCCCGGTATCCCGTACCTGGCGGTGCACGTGCACTACGGCGGCCGTCACTCGACGGACGCCACCGGCACCGTAAGGATCGAGGCCGAGGCGGGCACATGGCCGCTGACCAAGGTCACGTCGGGCCACCGGCTGGACGAGAAGATCCCGGTGGCCGACTGGCCCCGTGCCGCCGGAGAGGTCGGCCGGGAGCTGGAAGGTCACGGACGGCGCATCGACGTCGAGACGGTGGTCGTCGCCGGAGACGTCTGGGCCCGCGGCATCCTCATCCACCGGCTGCCGGCCGCCCTGCGCGCGCAGGTCACCACCGTGAAGGGCGCCGGCGAGTCCGAGCCCGGGCGGGCCCTGATGGAGCATCGCCTTGAAAGGCTCTTCGAAGGGCGCATGGCCGCGCACGACCGCGCCCTGATGGATTCCTTCCTTTCCGAGCGGGCCCACGACGGAGCGTGCGCCGAGGGCCTTGCGCCCTCCGTTTCGGCGCTGCAACGCGGCAGGGTCAAGGCCCTTTTCCTCAACGACCACCCCGAGTCGCCGTTCCGTCTGTGGATCGGCCCGGAGCCCGGCCAACTCGCTCTCGCCGAACAGGAACTACGCTCCTACGGTATTCAAGAGGTCAGCGAGGCACGGGCCGACACGGCACTGGCCCGTGCTGTCGTCGGAACGAGGGCCGAACTGGTCGTGGTGCCAGAGCAGGAGCTGTGGTTGAGCGAGGGTGTGGGCGTGCTGCTGCGCTACGCCGACCCGTCCCGTGCGTGAAGTGGCTTCGGGAAGCGGCCGAACGTCGGTACTCGCTATACGCCGGTACTCGCTGTATGCCGAACCTTCATGGGTATCCCCCGAGCCGGTCGGGCTGCGGAACGATCGCGCCGCCGCCGACCCGCACGGCTTCCACCACCGCTTGGTGCAGGCGCCGGCTGTCCTGGCGAGAAGGGCACGGTACCGGGCTTCCGGTCAGCGTGAACCACTGGGAGGTGCCGCTGTACTGGACCTTGACATCGGCCTGCGTGCCGTCCCAGGTGGTGTGCACGGTCAGCTCCCCGGTGACGATCCCGGTCTCGTCGGTACGGGCGCCTCCCTGCCCCGTGAACACGCCTGTCGTCGTCCATGATGTCTGGGCCATGGCGCCTTCAGCCTTCCTTCGTGAATGCAGGGACTTCTTTTTCCGACAGATCCCGATGCCTCTTCCCACCGGTTCCCGCGTGCCGCAGTTCCGGCGAAGACGCCGCTTTCCGGCTCCGCCTTCGGCGAACCGGGTCAGTGCGCGGACCCTTTCGAGGAACTGGGCGGGGATGACGATGGTGGAGTTCTTCTCCGCGGCGATTTCGGTCGGCGATCTTCCACAGACGGTCCGCCAATTGGATCATGAACAGGATTCCTGGGTTCCGGACATTGCGCGGTTTTCCGAAGCGGAGCACGACACCGCGCTGGTGCCGCCGGACGATCGTGGCTCCGAGGTTCGGCACGGCACCCACCTCCTTGAGGCTCTGGCCTTCATCGTGACCTGGGCGCGTGCGGCAGGGCCCGTGCCATCCGTCCCGTCCGCAGGGGCCGACCTGCCCCGGTGTACCTGATGGCCCCGTCGGGGGCTCGTGCGCCGCGGAGGGAGGAACGAGAGGGGCGAAACGGGTGAGTGGGAAGGGCCACAGCGGCCTTGACCGGCGCGCGGCGGGAAAGCTGGGGCCGTGGCGGAAGGAACCGGGAGGTCGGCGGTGAGCGACGAGGCGGCATCCGCCGGACGGATCGTGGTCGGTGTCGACGAGGCGGAGCAGTCGAAGGCAGTCCTGCGGTGAGCGGTCGCTCAGGCCGAGCTCTCGGGAGGCGCGGTCGAGGCGGTCTTCACCCGGCAGAACCCGTACTACTCGCAGAACCCGTACTACTGGTACGGGTGGAGCCCTTCCGAGGAGGGGCCCTTCGAGCTGGGATCGGTCGGCCGGCGCCTTGTCGAGCACGCACCGTGTCCCGTCGTCGTCATCCGCGGCACCAAGATCCGGTGCACCGGTCTGCGGCCCAGGCCTCTACGTCGAGCAGCGGCTCGCCGTGCGCCCGGTCGCCCCGACCGCATCCTGCCCGGCGGGTTTCCCAGCCCGACGAGATGGGGGCCCGCCCGGCCCACCAGCAGCTGAGGGAAACGGGCGGTGGGGTGAGATGAACGCCGAAGCCGATGGGACCGCGGTGGTGGAGCTCGATCCCGAGGAGCGCCTGGACCTGCTCCTGCGGGATCTGCGCAGCACGCGGAAGGGCCTGTCCTCGCGCGAGGCGGCTCGGCGGCTGGTGCGCTACGGGCCGAACGAGCTGCGGCGGCGTGGCGGCAGACGCTGGCCGGGCGAATTGCTCCGGCAGGCGGTCCACCCACTGGCGCTCCTGCTGTGGGCGGCCGCGCTGCTGGCGTGGTGGGCGGGGATCGCGGCGGTGGCAGTGGCCATCGTGGTGGTGATCGTGGTGAACGCGGCGTTCGCCTTCGTCCAGGAGATGCAGGCCGAACGGGCTGTGGAGACGCTGGCCGCCTACCTGCCGGCGCATGCGACCGTGGTGCGGGACGGGCACGTCCAGCAGGTCGAGGCGGTCACCCTGGTGCCCGGCGACGTGCTGGCGATCGAGGAGGGGGACCGAATCTCGGCCGACGCACGGCTGATCGACGGCGGAATCGAGGTCGATCTGTCGCCGCTGACCGGTGAGGCGATGCCCGCCTACCGTGCGGCCGACCGGGTCGACGTCCATGTCCCGCTGCTGTCGGCGCGCGACCTCGTCTTCAGCGGCACCACGTGCACCGAGGGCGAGGCCAGAGCGGTGGTCTTCGCGACCGGCATGCACACCGAACTCGGGCGTATCGCCGCTCTCTCAGAGCGTGTCGAGCGGGAGATCAGCCCGCTGGAGGCGCAGGTCCGGCGGGTGGCGTGGTTGATCGCGGCGATCGCAGTGATCACGGGCGTGGCGTTCCTGCCACTGGCCATGTTCGCGGCGAAGCTGCCGTTCCACGACGCCGTTGTCTTCGCCGTCGGCCTGCTCGTCGGCAACGTGCCCGAGGGACTGCTGCCGGTGATCACGCTGGCCCTGGCGCTGGGCGTGCGGGAGCTGGTGCGGCGCGGGGCGGTCGTCAAACGCCTCAGCGCGGTGGAGACGCTCGGTTCCACGGACGTGATCTGCACCGACAAGACAGGCACCCTCACCGAGAACCGTATGCAGGTCACCGCCGTGTGGACCGCCTCGGGTCAGCAGGGGCTCGCCGGCACCGACGCCACCGGGGGACCGCCCGAGGACGAGGCGTTGCGTGGTCTCGCCACGGTGGCGGCGTGGTGCAACGACGCACAACTGGCCACTCCCGGCGGCCCGGTAGGTGATCCCACCGAACTCGCACTGCTGACAGCGGCCGCGCGTCTGGGCTGCGGTGTCCTCACCGAGGAGCGGGATGCCGGGCGTCGCCGCCAGTTCCACTTCGACCCCGTGCGCAAACTGATGTCGACGATCGACCAGCGCGACGACGACGGACTCTGGATCGACGTCAAGGGAGCCCCCGAGGCGCTCCTGCCGCTGTGCACCACCATCAGGCAGGCCGACGGCACGGTCGACCCGCTGACCGAGCAACGACGCCGTACGGTCGTCGGCCAGGTGGATGCGTTCGCCCGCCAGGGGCTCCGTGTCCTGGCCGCGGCCGAGCGGCAACTGCCTGCCGGCGCCGGATTGCCGGAGAACCGCGAGGAGGCCGAAGACCGGCTGGTCTTCCTGGGGCTCCTGGCCATGGCCGATCCGCCCCGCCCCGAGGTGGCCGACGCGGTCGCGCGCTGCCACAGTGCCGGCATCCGGATCATCGTGGTCACCGGCGACCACGCCCTGACCGCGACCGCGATCGCAGGCCACGTCGGCATCGGCGGCCCCAAGCCGAAGGTCGTCACCGGCGACGTACTCGACCGCATGCCCGAACAGGAACTCGACCAACTGCTGCGTCACCACCGGGAGCTGATCTTCGCCCGCACCTCCCCGGAGGCCAAGCTGCGGATCGCCGACGCGCTGCGCGCCGAAGGTCACGTCGTGGCGATGACCGGCGACGGCGTCAACGACGCACCCGCCCTGCGTCGGGCCGACATCGGGGTCGCCATGGGCCGCTCCGGCACCGACGTGGCTCGCGAGGCGGCCACGATGGTGCTCACCGACGACAACTTCGCCACCATCGTCGCCGCCGTGCACGCGGGCCGCCGGGTCTACGACAACATCCGCAAGTTCGTCTGCTACATCTTCGCCCACACCACCCCGGAGGTCGCCCCGTTCCTGGTCTTCGCCCTGGCCGGCGGCGCCGTACCGCTGCCGCTGAACGTGCTGCAACTCCTCGCATTCGACGTCGGCACCGAGACCCTTCCCGCCCTCGCCCTGGGCCGGGAGAGGGCCGAGCCCGGACTGATGGACCGCCCGCCACGCCCCCGCTCCGAGGGCGTGATCCGCGGTTCCATGCTGCTGCGCGCCTGGCTGTTCCTCGGCGTCATCTGCGCCGCCCTGGAGCTGACCGGCTTCTTCGCCGTTCTCTGGCACGCCGGCTGGCACCTGGGCGCCCCCACGGGCCCCGGCACGCCGCTGCACCACGCCTACCAGCAGGCAACCACCATGACCTTGCTGGGCATGATCGCCGGTCAGATCGGCACCGCGTTCGCCGCCCGCACCGAGCGCGCCTCGCTGCGCTCCATCGGCGTGTTCACCAACCCCTTGCTGCTGTGGGGCATCGCCTTCGAACTCGCCCTCGCCGCTGTGTTCATCTACGCCCCGCCCCTGCAGACCCTGCTGGGCACGGCCGCCCTCACCCCGCGCATGCTCGCCCTCGTCGTCCCCTTCCCCTTCATCGTCTGGGGCGCCGACGAACTAAGGCGCTGGCTGCTGCGGCGCCGACGGAGTGTCCCGGCGAGGCAGTGGTCCGCGGGCCGGTGACGAGAACGCCGTTCAGCATGCCGGCCCGGACGACGGTGGGACCCGGGGAAGTTCGCACTCGCGGGTGGCGACCTTCAGGACGGCATCGGGTGCGAGACCGGGCGGCCGCTGTGAAGAGCGCGATCCACGTCCTCGCCGGTGGGCTTCTGCCGAGTGAACACATCCTGCCCGACCACGGTGGACTCCCACGCCTCCGCCGTGGCGGAGCGGGTCAGCAGCCAGGTGGTGTAGATGCGGTCCGGGTCGGCAAAGAATTGGCCGCTCCAACTCGTGACGGAGCCCACGTTGCCATGCTGGTTGCGCCAGGCGACCGTCCAACCGACGGCGATGCCGTTTCCCGGGCTCGTCGGCCCGTCATGGCGTCCGGTGAGGAGGTACGTCCCCGGCGTGTGTCCTACGGCGGTGACGTATCTTCCGGTGACGGTACCCTCCGGGTCCGACTCGAGGTTCATTTGCGAACCGAACTCGTTGTACCACTCTCCGTCAAAGGACATGATCTTCTCCCTGCCCGCTCGCACCTGCGGCATCTCGACCGGCACCTGTCATTCAATACAGTGATATGTAGCGTTAGCGCAGTGATGCCGGCCTGTCGAAGCCGTCGGCGCAGCCGGTCTCGGAGGGCGCGGCGGTGGGGTGCGACCAGCGAGCAGCGATGCTCAGGCCCGCGAGCGTATGACTGCCAGGGGCGTTGGGAGAACTGCCGAGGAGGTGGCTGACGGCCCCGGGGCCAGACGGTGGAATCCTCCGAGCCCACGAGAGTCGACGACCAGGAGACCGGCCCGGTCCGAGGCGCGGGTCGGCGCGATGACAGTGCACACGCCCGTCGAGGCCGTCGACCACATGGCGCGGATGTGTTCGAAGCGGATGCCGGCCGCCAGTCGTGATCGCCTTCTCCTTCGCTCGAGAACGCCGGGATGCGTGACGGTTCGATGCGCGGCCCTTGGGCGTAGCGCCTGGGCGGAGCGGGCTGCCACCTCAACCCGCACCGGCAGTGTTACGGGCGGGCGGGTTCGAGGCCCAGGCGACGGCGTCGTCGAACTCTTCGTATCCGAACTGCCGCACTTCGCCTTGGACGAAGTGCTTCGCAAGGTGCGGCGCGAGGCCGGCGAGCTTGCTGTCGGCCGCCAGCGCGATCCTCCTGACCTTGCGATGATGGTCACGGACGAAACGGACGTGCCGGAGCAGGCTTCCGATGTTCTCCCATCCCGGGAAGGCGCGAGCATGCACCACGACACCGGCCAGTTCGTCGTGGGTTTCGAGCCAGCTGTCCGCCGTCTGTGCCAGCGCGTCGAAGTCCTGTGCGCGCAGGGGCTGTTCGACCTCGACCACGAGAACCTTGGACTCGGACAGGAGCTGGTGGGAGACGCCGGGCCCTTCGGGCAGTGAGACGAGCCAGCGCAGGGCCTCGTCGCGATCCTGGCCACCGAAGACGCGTACCGGACAGGGCATCAGGAAGCTCGCGAACAGGGTCGATTGCCGGATCCAGCCGATGTCGCTGACGACGGCGCACCCTTCGAACAGGCGCATGGCGCCGATCCCGACCTTGAGGTCCTCCCACCCGGCCGCTGGGGTGAACGACCGGAATTGCGGGCCGAACTCGTACAGGAGCCGGATACGGCGGCCTTCCCTGCGCGCGTCGTCGACGAGCGGCTCGATCACCGCTTCGTAGTCGTCCTTCGACACCGTGCCGCTCGCCTTGACGGCGTCGACCCCCAGGGGCACGTCCAGGACTCTGTCAAGCATGCCGTTCCTCTCAGCCGAGACCCACCCTGCTGCCAGAATCTACTCATAACGTGACCTTCCCTCCCATCATGGCAAGACGCCAAGATCTTTGCGACCGCGCCATGGGCGCCCCTCCCGCTCCCCCTGTCCCGATGGCCGGCAGTCAGGAGGCGGGCACGCGGGCGGGAGATACCACTCAGGCCTGAACGGCAGCAAGGCAGGGTGACGGGGCGGCTGCGTCGCCCGCCCCGTCGTATGGGCGGCAAGGCCCCCACCCTCGTCACCCGGCCCGGTCCCGTGGCGCGCCTCGGCAGTCGAGCCGTCGGGGACGGAGCCCGTCGCCCCGCGACCTCCCCCGAAGTGCCCGACTGGTCGGCGTTGCGCGCCTCCTGACCTTCACCGTAAATGGGGAATATCAAGAAATTTTGGATACTCCGGCCGCGTTGTCGTGTCCAGGAAGCCGGTGACAGCGTCGGCCGACGGACATGAGGAGAGGCGACTGGAGATGACGTCGCAGGTGGCGGGGGACGGCAGACATCCGGACGCGCCGTGTTCGCCTCCCGGCCGGCGTCGCGGCCTGGTACTCGGCGCCGGCGGAAGCCTCGGCGCCGCGTGGACGATCGGCGCGCTGTGCGCCCTTGAGGACGCCTACGGATGGGATCCGCGCACCGCAGACGTGATCCTGGGCACCTCCGCGGGTGCCATCGTGGGCTCCATGCTGGCGCTCGGGGCGCGTCCGCGTGACCTGCACGACCACCAGCGGGGTGAGGCGGTGTTGTCCGGCCCGTTCGACCAGGTCCGCGTGGACTACGACACGTGGGTCGGCGGCGCGCTGCCGCACCTCCCCAAGCCGGGCATCGGGTCGGTCAAACTGCTGGGGAGCCTGGCCAGACACCCGCACCGGATGCCGTTCACGACCCTACTCGCAGCCTGCGCACCGCCGGGGCGGGGAAGCCTCAGCGGCGTGCACGACCTGTTCCGTCAGCTCGGGATGGCTGACCGCTGGCCCGCCAACCCGGCGCTGCGCGTGGTCGCGGTCGACCTCGACACCGGCACGCGCGTGCTGTTCGGGGTACCGGACGCCCCTCACACCGGCCTGGCCTCCGCGGTGGCGGCTTCCTGTGCCCTGCCCGCCTGGTTCGAGCCCGTGCCGATCGACGGGCGACGGTACGTGGACGGTTGCGCTTGGTCGGACACCAACCTAGACCTGCTGGCCGGGGAGGAACTGGACGAGGTGTTCGTCCTGGCACCGACCTCCGCCCGCCGGATGGACCGCCCGCGCAGTATCCCCGCCAGAGTCGAGCGGCGCCTGCGCGCAATCGCGACCCGGCGCCTGCTGCACGAAGCCCGACTCGTACGGGAGGCTGGCACTCGGGTTCGGCTGATCGTTCCCGGGCCAAAGGATCTGGCAGCCATGGGCGCGAATCTGATGGACACGCAGCAGCGGCTGACCGTCCTGGACACCTCACTGCAGACTACCGCCGCATCCCTGCACAGCCCCCGCCCGCAGCAGAGCGGCACACCGGCCGAGCCAGGCACGCCCGGGCCGACGCGCGGGCTGACCGAGCGAAATTCCACGCAGCCGGCCACCGCCGAAGACCAGTCCACGATCAGGCGGCTCTGAGCCTGCCAGGTCGACTGAGCTGCCGGGTTTCGTATCGACGGGCATCGACGACCAAGGGGCCGACGATGTCCTACGGGGCGAGAGCGCCGGCCCGCGCCGCGACCATCAGCCGGCATCTCATCGGTGCGCATGCAGCCGGGACGCATCGGCCCCGAGCCTGTGCACGCGGGGCCACGGTCTCGCCGCGTGGGTTCGGGACAGCCAGGGGCGCCCCCGCGCGCGGGCAGCCCTGCAGACACCGCACTCGGCCACCAACGCCGTCACCGGCGAAGTGCCCCTCGACCGACACCGGCACGCCGTCCCGGTTCCCCGCCTTCGACGAGGTCTGGCTGCGACTGCTGGCGACACACCGCGGATCCGCGACCCACTCCCCCGGCAGGCGTGACGGCCCCGACCCCCGCCCCCGGCGGACGGCTCACCGGCTTGTGGGCGAGGAGTGAACCACCCCTCCCGCAAGCCGACGGCACCGAACGGGCGACGAGCGGGGCCCGACGGCAGGCCACACGGACCGGGCGGGGTCCCACGGCACCAGTTCATCCGGGCGTCCCGGACATCCCCCGGCCACCAGCACGCCGGCCTCGACGGGCCGCGCAAACAGCGGCACACGATCACGCGGATCTCTCGCCGTACCGTCGCTGCCGAGACCGACAGATCCTGTCCGACGATCAGGCCGGTTCAGCGCGCGGCGTCCGACACGAGCGGCGTCCGACACGGTCGACCGGCAAAGCGGCCCGAAGGCCTGGTGTCCGCTCGGCGCCCGCGCTCTCGGGCGTGCCGCGGAAGAGCCGCACGCTGTGCGGTCCGCTCCCCGCGCTGCCGCCTTGGCAGGTCTCCGGCGCCGTGAAACGCTTGTTTCAGTGGCATATCCGTCCCGCGTCTGTACATCGATCTCGAACGGGTGAGCCCGGCTGCCTGCCGGAAGCCCTGCGGATCCACGCTCCCGTTCGGGAGTAAGGAACAGCCATGACGACGATCGAGCACGCTCACGACCACAGTGACCCCACCTTGTACCGCACCCCGGCGGACGCCGTCTCCGCGCCCCCGGAGAAACTCGCCTACGTCGTCGGTTTCGACCCGACCGCACAGCGCGCGGACGCGTTGTTCACCGTCGGCACCGACCCCGAGTCCCCCGAATACGGCCGCGTGATCTCCCACGCCGAGCTGCCCGGCCTGGGCAACGAGCTGCACCACTTCGGCTGGAACGCCTGCTCGAGCGCGCTGGCGCATGCCGGCCATCAACACGCCGCGCGGCGCTACCTCATCGTCCCGGGACTTCGCTCCTCGCGGCTGCACGTCTTCGACACCAGCCCCGACCCCGCCCGCCCGCGCCTGGTCAAGGTGATCGAGCCCGAGGAGCTGGCAGCCAAGGCCGGATATTCGCGTCCCCACACGATCCACTGCGGCCCCGACGGAGTCTTCATGTCCTGCCTGGGCGGCTCGGACGGTGCGGACGGGCCCGGCGGGGTGGCGCTACTGGACCACGAAACCTTCGAAGTGCTGCGCGCCTGGGAGAGCGACCGCGGACCACAGCGGCTCGCCTACGACGTCTGGTGGCATCTGCGCCAGAACATCGCCGTGACCAGCGAGTGGGGGACCCCCTCGATGGTCGAGGACGGCCTCGTCCCCGAACTGCTGCTGGGGCGCAAGTACGGCCACTCGCTGCACTTCTGGGAGCTGGACTCCGGGCGGCACCTGCAGCGTGTCGACCTGGGGGACGAGAACCAGATGGTGCTGGAGCTGCGTCCCGCGCACGACCCCGAGGCGACGTGGGGGTTCACAGGCACCGTGGTCAGCGTGGAGGACCTCTCGGCGTCGGTGTGGCTGTGGAACCGTGAGGGCGAGGACTTCGTGGTCCGCAAGGTGATCACCATCCCCGCCGAGCCCGCGCCGGCGCAGGACCTGCCCCCGGCGCTGCAGCCCTTCGGCGCCGTGCCCCCGTTGATCACCGACATCGACCTGTCGGTGGACGACCAGTGGCTCTACGTATCCGCATGGGGAACCGGTGATCTGCTCCAGTACGACGTGAGCGATCCGTTCCACCCGAGGCAGACCGCCTCCGTGCGCCTGGGCGGCGTCGTCAGCCGACAGCCACATCCCGCCGAGCCGGACACGCCGCTGACCGGCGGAGCACAGATGGTCGAACTGAGCCGCGACGGGCAGCGCGTGTACCTGACGAACTCCCTGTACGCCGCCTGGGACGCGCAGATCTATCCGGCAGGCATCGACCCGTGGATGGTCAAACTCGACGCCGACACCGTGCACGGCAGCCTCAGCGTCGACAGCCGGTTCTTCCCCAACACCCCCGATTTCCTTGGCTTGCGCGTACACCAAACACGCCTGCAGGGCGGCGACGCTTCCTCGGATTCATACTGCTACCGCCACTGACCACCTGTGCCCTGCCGGCACCGGCGCCAAGGCTGCGAGCGCGTCCGAGACGCCGGGCTCACACGCGAGCACAGTCTGCAGGCACTTCCTGTGACCGACACGGCAGGAATCCCTGAACTCCCCCTGCCGCGCTCACTCTCCACACCTGCGAGCGCGCCGACTCGCCTACCCGGGCCGGCAGAAATCCGCTTCACACACCAGAACGTGGTGAGTGCGCGGGAGCGTCCGAGGACATGGCCGGCCGATTCGCCTGTCCGGGGCCGTTCTTGACGAGCCCCGGCGGCGTAATGGACCTGCCCCTGGACGCGCGACGGACGCGGCCCTGCCGTCCCCGGGCATCACCCGCCGTCCTCTTCCGGCGGGCCTGCCGAAGCTGTTGCTGAAGCGCAAGAAGCAGCAGGGCTCACTTCTTGCAGGGGAAGGTCACCTGCGCGCTGCGGACGCTCTTCTTCTGGTCCGGCAGGTGGAGCGTGACGTACCCGGTCACCGCCTTCGCGTTCCTGGGTGCCGGCACGTCCACGACCTGAAGGACGACCTTGGTGGAGGTGCCCCCGCCGAAGGCAAGGGATCCCGGGGAGACCCGGGCGCGGCTGGTGTTCACGGTCCAGTAGTAGCGGACCGCGCCCGGCCCGGTCGCCGTGATCTTCCCGTCGAAGGCCATGGCCACGGGAGCGCCGTTGCACTCGACGCGCTCCCCGGACTTCAGCAGGGTGACCACTTCGACCTTGGTGACCTTCACCGCCTGCTTGCCCCCGCTCGTCCCGGCGGTTCCGGCCTTCGCCCCGTATGCGGGGGCGAGGGCCACCGAGGAGGCGAGGAGCGGGGCTGCGAGGAGCATGAGGTGTCGATGCCGCATCGTGCTGCCTTCCGGATGAGGAAAGCCCCCGATCTCGGTCCCAGGATATCGGCGGCCGGCTCGAGCGGCCCGGCCGCCGGGGTCAGCCCTGCGAGGGGTCGGCGCCCTGGCCGGACCCGGAACAGTGCTGCTCAGCCGTACGGCGACTTCGCCCCCGCACCGCGACCGCCGAGGCCGCGGCCTCCGAGACCCCCACACGCGCCCTCACGGTTCTCACGGACCACGACGCAGTCCGCCCGCTTTGGGAAGAGCGGGCCCGCTTGTCTGTGAATGGACGTCCCGGTCCCGATCACGGCGATCGCCTGCAACCATGTGCCGGTGCCAACTCACGGAAGCCAGGCGACGATTGAGAGGAATCGATCATGTCCGCTTTCGGCAGAGCAATCAGGCGCGCCATGTCGGCCATCGGGTCGGCATCGGTGCTCGCCTTGCCGCTGACCCTGGCCGCGCCGGGGACAGCCACCGCCGCTGAGACCGCGGCGACCAGCCTCGACCGGTTCGCGAACTACGAGTACAAGCAGTGCATCGAGGAGAACTCCTTCTACAACTTGTGGTCCCAGGACTGCGGGATCGGCTATTCGGACCTGTACTGGCGGTGGACTGGCGCCACCAACACGTCCTCGACGCTCCAGAACTACATATGGGACCACTGCCTCGACAGCAACTCGGCCGGAGATGTCTACGCCAACGGGTGCAACGGCGGGAACAACCAGCTGTGGCAGGTCATTCAACCCGCGCCGGCAAGTGCCGTGATGCTCCGCAACACAGCGACCCGCCTCTGCCTCTACCAGACGTCCGGCGGCCTCTACCGGACGACGGTTTGTGACCGCAACGCGCGCGACCAACGGTGGACCATCGGCTGAACGACCGGTGCCTCACCGCGAGAACGACGACATGGCGGCGGCCGGGGCACGGATGCGGAAGACGCCACCGCGGCCGATGAGCAGTGTGGGGTATCACTCAGCCTCGGCGCGGGTCCGGGCCGGATACCGGACGCGTCGCCGGTGAGCGGAATGCTGTCGCCGTTCCGGGTGGTGAAGGAGCGGCCCGGGGTCCGGGCCGCTCCCTTTCAGGCGTCTGCGGCCGCCGCCGTGGTGTCAGCTCCGGGGCCGGGCCGCGGGTCCCGGCAGGACGGTGACCTCGGTCGGGGAGAGAGCCGCGTGCTCGTCGGAGCACTCGACCACGACGCGCACCGGGGCACCGCAGTCGCTGTGCTGGATGTCGAGCACTGGGCCCTCGGGGTCCCCGACGTATGTCTCGCCCCACTGTCGGAGCGCCACGAGGACGGGCCACAGATCCCGGCCCTTGGGGGTCAGGCGGTACTCGTGGCGGGTCCGGCTGCCCTGCTCCTGGTACGGCACGGTCCGCACGATCCCGGCCTCGACCAGCTTGCGGAGCCGGCCGGCCAGGACAGCCTCCGAGAGTCCTACATGGCGGCGGAAGTCGTCGAAGCGACGGACCCCGTTGAAGGCGTCACGCAGGATCAGCAGCGTCCACTTCTCGCCGATCAGGTCGAGGGTGCGCTGGACTGTGCAGTTCTCTGTGCTGATCTCCAGCCACTTCATGCCGTCATCGTAGGCAAGCCACCTGGCTTTGTCATTGACAGTCAGCATCTTCCCGGGCTAGCTTCACAAAATAAAGTCAGAGGAGGTAGCACAGCCGCATGGAACGGTCTCGCACATACGACTGGGAAGACCCCACGATCTCGGCGGCCGCCGTCGGGCAGGGCTCCGGGCTTGAGTTCCTCCGGGAGATCCTCGCCGGACGTGTGCCCTCGCCGCCGGTCGCCGCGACGCTGGGCTTCGCCCTCGAAGAGGTGGACCACGGACGCGCGGTGTTCTCCCTGGTGCCCGGCGAGGAGCACTACAACCCCATCGGCAGCGTGCACGGCGGGATCTACGCGACGATGCTCGACTCGGCCGCGGGGTGCGCGGTCCAGTCCACCCTGCCGCAGGGCATGGGCTACACGTCGCTCGACCTCACGGTGAAGTTCCTGCGCCCCATCACGGTCGACACCGGAAAGATCCGCGCCGTCGGCGGCGTCCTCAGCAGCGGCCGACGTACCGCACTCGCCGAGGCCCAGCTGCTGGACGGATCGGATCGCCTTCTCGCGCACGCCACCAGTACGTGCATGGTGTTCCCGCTGCCCACCGCCTGACCCGCACTCCCCCAGAGCACACCCCCGACACGGAGGCGACGTGACCCTCGACCGCACCATCCGGCTCGGCAGGCCGTCCGCCTCCGGCCCCGCCGGGAAGATCCGCGTCGACCGTGCGGGGGCGCTGGTCACCCTCACCATCGACAGGCCCGACCAGGGCAACGCACTGACCCTTGCCATGTACCGCGCTCTGGCCGCCGCCGTCGCCGAGGCGGATGCCGACCAGGGCGTACGGGCCATCATGCTCACCGGTGCGGGCCAGGACTTCTGCTCCGGGAACGACCTCGACGACTTTCGCGCCCACCCCGGAACGGCCCTGACCCTCAGCTCCCCCGTCCTCGAGTTCCACAAGGCCATACGGCGCAGCCATACCGTTCTCGTCGCGGCCGTGGACGGGGCCGCCGCCGGAAGCGGCGCCACCGCGCTGCTCCACTTCGACCTCGTCTACGCGACCCGTCGCAGCCATCTGCAGTACGCGTTCGTCGACCAGGGCGTCGTACCGGACGCCGCCGCCAGCCTCCTGCTCCCGCAGCGTCTCGGGCCCCAGCGTGCCGCCCAGCTCCTGCTCCTGGGCGCGCGCCTCTCCGCCGCACAGGCCGCACAACTCGGCCTGGTATCCGAGGTGTTCGAGAGCCGCGAGCATCTCGATACCCGCGTCGCCGAGCAGGTGGCGACCCTGCTGGACGCGCCCGAGGCGGCACTCAAAGCCACGCGCGCACTGCTGAGGCCCACCGGGGCCGACCCGCTGCTGCGCATGTCGGCCGAGACGGCTGCCTCCGCCCGGCTACTGGGCTCGGCGAACACGGCCGCGCGCAACGTCTCCCGCGCAGGCGGCCCCACGTCCGCACCCTAGGAAGCGGGTCCCGGGCCGCAGTCGGTCGAGCGCCGACGCCCGGCTGAACGGACGGTGCTGAAGTCCCACAGGGTGACGGCTCGTGCGGAAGTCCTTCGTGCGACCGTGTCGAACCCGCGCGCGACCTGGGCATGGGCTGACACTCTGGGGAGTCCAGCCGTCGTCAACGCGTCCTGCGTCGGCGACAGTTCAGTCCTGCCTCAGGAGGTCGTCATGCCCAAGCCCTCCATCCTCGCCGCCCTGGCGGCCGCTTTGCGCAGTGGTGCGATCGAAGTCGTCGACCTCACCTCCCCGTTGTCGTCGTCCACTCCGGTGATCCAACTGCCCGCCGAGTTCGGTCAGACGGCGGTGTTCGAACTGGAGGAGATCAGCAGGTACGACGACCGGGGCCCGGCCTGGTACTGGAACAACTTCCGCAGCGGTGAGCACACCGGCACACACTTCGACGCGCCGGTGCACTGGGTGACCGGGAAGGATCGTGCGGACGTCGCGTCGGTGCCGGCACGTCGGCTGATCGCACCCGCGGCGGTGCTGGACTTCTCCGCCGCGGCCGCGAAGGACCCCGACTTCCTCGTCGAGGTGGATCACATCAAGGCCTGGGAGGCGGACAACGGCTCCCTGCCCGATGGCGGCTGGATGTTGCTCCGTACCGGTTGGGACGCCCGCTCGCACTCTCAGGAGGCGTTCGTCAACGCCGACGAGAACGGACCCCACACCCCCGGACTGTCGCCGGAATGTGCCCGGTGGCTGGCGGAGGAGTCGCCGGTGATCGGCCTCGGTGTCGAGACGGTGGGGACCGACGCCGGGCGAGCGCACTCCTTCGACCCGGCCTTCCCCTGCCACTCGTACCTCATGGGCAGTGACAAGTACGGGCTGACCCAGTTGCAGAACCTGGCGGCCCTGCCCCCGACCGGCGCTGTCGTCATCGCGGGCCCCTTGCCCATCGTCACGGGCTCCGGAGCTCCCGCACGGGTGCTGGCTCTGGTGGAGCGCTGATGAAGGTCGCGCAGGCCGTGGGCCGGGCGGTGGCCGCGGCCGGGGTCGACCACGCGTTCGGTGTGGTCGGTTCGGGCAACTTCCATCTGACCAATGCGATGGTCGCGGCGGGCTGTCGGTTCGTCGCCGCTCGCCACGAGGGCGGTGCGGCGACCATGGCCGACGCCTACGCGCGAACGAGCGGCACGGTGGCCGCGCTGAGCGTGCACCAGGGCCCCGGCCTGACGAACGCCATGACCGGCATCGCCGAGGCGGCCAAGAGCCGTACACCCCTTCTCGTGCTGGCCGCCGAGGTGACCGAACCGCGCTCCAACTTCTACGTCGACCAGGAGGCGCTCGCGCAGGCGGTGGGCGCTGTCACGGCGCGCGTGACGTCGGCGCAGGACGCGGTCGCGCAGGCCGCCGCCGCGGTACGACGAGCCGTGCACGAGCGGCGCACCGTGGTGCTCAACCTTCCGCTGGCGGTGCAGGCCCTGGAGGCACCCGACAACGCGCTGTCCTCGACCGCCCCGCCGCCCGGACGCACGGCGGTCGAGCCGACGGGGGCCGACGTGGCCGCGCTGGTGGAGGCGCTCCGACAGGCGCGGCGGCCCGTCTTCGTAGCCGGCCGTGGCTCTCGCACGCCGGGCTGCCGGGACGCCCTCGCGTCACTCGCCGAGCGCTACGGCGCGCTGCTGGCGACCTCGGCCGTCGCCCGCGGACTCTTCCACGGCAACCCGTGGTCGCTCGACGTGTCCGGGGGCTTCTCCTCGCCCGTGGCGGCCGAGTTGATCCGGGCGGCTGACCTGATCGTGGGGTGGGGCTGCGCACTGAACATGTGGACGATGCGGCACGGCCGGCTGATCGGCCCGGACGCCACAGTCGTGCAGGTCGACGACGACGCGGACGCGCTCGGCGCGCACCGGAACGTGCGGCTCGGCATCGTCGGCGATGCGGAGCTCACGGCCCGGCGCGCGCTCGACCTCACCGCGGGCGGCGCATCACGACAGGGCTACCGGACCGCCGACGTCCAGGCGGCCATCGGCGCACGAGTCCGGTGGCGGGACGTGCCCTACGACGACGAAGGCGGCCGCGAGCGGATCGACCCACGGACCCTGAGCATCGCGCTCGACGACATCCTCCCCGCCGAGCGCGTGATCGGCGTGGACTCCGGCAACTTCATGGGCTACCCGAGCATGTATCTGTCGGTGCCGGACCACAACGGCCTGTGCTTCACCCAGGCGTTCCAGTCGATCGGCCTGGGGCTGGCGACCGCGATCGGCGCCGCGCTGGCCCAGCCGCAACGGCTGCCCGTGGCCGCGCTCGGCGACGGAGGCGCGCTGATGAGCGCCGTGGAACTCGACACCGTACGTCGGCTCGGGCTTCCGATGGTGGTCCTCGTGTACAACGACGACGCGTATGGAGCGGAGGTGCACCACTTCGGGCCGGACGAGCATCCGCTCGACACGGTCAGGTTCCCGCCGACCGACATCGCCGCCGTGGCGCGAGGGTACGGCTTCGAGGCGGTGACCGTGCGTACACCCGCGGACCTCAAGGCCGTCGAGGACTGGGTCGGCGGGCCACGCTCGGCGCCTCTGCTCATCGATGCCAAGGTGGTCAGTGACCGTGGGGCCTGGTGGTTGGAGGAGGCGTTCCGTGGCCACTGACCTTCGCTGAGGCAGTGGGCAGCCTCAACCTGTTCCGCCGATGCAACGAGACGGCGTCTGGCACCGGGTCCTCACCCGACTTCGGTCCCAGGCCGACGCGAGGGGCGGGATCACGTGGGACCTGAGCGTCGATTCCACAGTGTGTCGCGCCCATCAGCATGCGACAGGGCCAGGAAGCAAAGGGGACCTACAGAAGGAACCACCGGGCGTAGTGCTGACCGAGCCCTGTGATCACGGGCTGGGACGCCGGGTAGCCAAGCTCTCCGTCCGCCACAGGCGACGATGCTGGTCGCAGCCGTGAACGAGTGGCTGTGACCAGCACCGTCGCAGCGGCCCTCAGACGACGTCGAATTCGTTGCCCTCGGGGTCCTGCATGGCGGTGGCGTAGAACCCCATGTCCGGCTCATCCTTGATCCGCAGCACGGTGGCACCAGCCTTGACCAGCCGTTCCACCGTGGACTTGACCAGCTGTGTGCGGACGTCCAGTGGGGCCTCACGGCCCCCACCGACCTTCAGGTCGAAGTGCCAGCGGTTCTTGGTGACCTTCGGCTCCGGTACGTGCTGGAACCACACCCTCGGTCCACGTCCCGCCGGATCGATGATCGACTCCGGAGTATCCCCGGCACCGGCCGGCAACTCTGCCTCGGGCACCCCCACCGCCGTCCAGTAGGCACGCCACGTGGCGTGGCCGCCCGGCGGAGGCTCAGGCACGTAGCCCAGGGCCTCGGCCCAGAAGGTCACCATTCGCCGCGGATCGGAGCAGTCGATCGTCAGCTGCACTGTCATCTCCATCCTTGGAGCATCCCAGGCAGGTCTGACACACGATCCACTTTCGCAGCAGGCCCTGACGACCTGGTGCCCGGTGTTCGCGACCTTCTGCCGCTACGGATGATGCTGCAGACTCCAGCCCCGCCGAGGCAAGCCTGCTCGAAGCTCACCGTCGCCGGCGGGCGGAGGGCCCCGGGCGGCGTCCCGCACGACGGAGGTGAGGACCACGCGCTTCAGCGCCGACGGTTGCGGCGCTCGGCCTACCGTCGGCGGGGTACTCGACCCCTGAAGCCGTAGTGGCCGGTTCCGCGGCCCGAACGGCGAGACCCCCAGCCGATCGAGGGGCACCCGCCGAACGCGGCAGCTGCGGAGCCGCGCGGATGCCTTTCTAGAGGTCTGCGATGGCCATCCACAGATCCACGTCGGAGACCATCAGCCGGCCCGGCCGCTGAGCGGCCGTGTCCGGGACAACCGCCCGCACCATGGGCTGGTCCCCCTTCTCGACGGTCACCTTCGTGCCGTCGAACTTCGGTGTCTTGGCGGCGACGACCGAACGCAGTCTGGCTGCGGCGCGGTTGGCGGTCGCCTCGTCCTTGACCACCAGGCACAGCACCTCGGTGTTCTTGGCGGCGTCGGCAGCCTGCTGGCCGAGGGCGGACAGCCGTACCGGCTTGTCGGGGGTGAGTGGATTGAAGTCGGCCCGATAGACATCGCCCAGGCACTCGGATGCGCGCCGATACTCGTCCATGTCGGCCAGCGCAGCGCCGTCCTTCGGGTTGACGGCGGACAGGGGTGGTGTGTCGTCCTGAGAGGAGTAGGAGATCTCGTCCTTCGAGACCTGGAACGAGGGACCCGTGCGGCCGGGGCGCGTCCAGGACTCGTCGTCTCCGCTCTGCTTGTAGCCCTTCGACTTCAGCGAGGTGGTGATGGCCACCGCGTCGAACGAGCCCTCCCAGTGGCCCGCGTTCTTGGTGTCGACAGCGGTGTCGATCTGAGTGACCTTCAGGTGCTGGCCCCACGGCCCGGGCTCGTACGCGTTCAGCAGGCTGCTGCCCGGCTGACCGACGGAGGCGAACCGCGTCTCATCGCCCTTGCTCAGCTCACGCACCTTTTCGGCGTGGAGGTAGGTGACCTGGCTGGTGCTGTTGTCCTCGGTCAGAGCGCCCAGCCCCTCCAGCACCGTGGAACTGCTGTCGCCATGACCGGAGTCGGACGAACAGCCGGTACCAGCAGCCAGAAAAACGGCGAGT
Organism: Streptomyces sp. 142MFCol3.1; assembly: GCF_000424945.1. Taxonomy (NCBI): domain Bacteria; kingdom Bacillati; phylum Actinomycetota; class Actinomycetes; order Kitasatosporales; family Streptomycetaceae; genus Streptomyces; species Streptomyces sp. 142MFCol3.1. Next base: position 258,145 of record NZ_AUKV01000009.1, on the reverse strand, counting down.
GCGATGGCACCGAGGACAGATCTGCGCGCTGTTGTGAGCATGGCGAAGAAGCTTAGCGGCGTTGCTACGGAGGATCCGATCCCACCGGCTCCCGACCGTCGGGGCCAGCCAGTAACAGCGGTCGGGTTGAGCCGAGTTCCTGCATGGCGGAGGAGGGCGGGCCGCCTCGGGAGCGCTGCGGGCAGCCCCGCCACTCGGTCATGGAGCTCACTCGGGTCGCCGGACGGCGACGGTCGTACCTGATGGCCGACGGCCGCATGTTCCACAGCTACGACATGACACCCGAGCCGCTGCTCAAGTGCCCTGTGCCACCATCGTCGGCGACCAGGACGACGATGCGGACCTCCACCTGGGGCATGACCACCTCCCGGAAGGTCGGGTCGGCCGCCATCTCCGCAGCGGTGCCGCCCATCCTGACCAGGTCCGCGAGCAGTTGTCGGGAGCTTCCTCGGGCCCCCGACCCCGCGACCTTTAAGCGGTGCGCCGCAAAGGCCGATCACGCGTGCAACGGTCCACCAAGCGCAGCCCTGGCCACTCATCCGGCAGCTCGCCGGCACGACCCGACCCTCCTGAGGACCATCGGCCGTAGTTGTACCGCCCAGGTTTACCCGGATTCTCCAACTCGCGCCGTAGGCGGTCTTGAAGCCCTCGGCCTAACGTCGGGCAAGACTGCACATCGTGGACAGGGGGACATCATGTACCGCAGCAACTTCCGTGTCTGACACCGAAGTTGGTTCCGTCGATCCGGTCTGGCGCTGGGGATGACCGGGGCCGTCGCGGGCCTGATCCTGAGCACCGCCCCGCAATCGGCCGCCGCGGTCCCGTACCGGAACTGGACCCAGGCACCGGGCAACGACGCCGGCGTCACCTTCGATCCCTGCGGGGATTACTGGAAGCTCTGGGACAACGTTCGTGACGGGCTCGTCGTCACCGCCGTCTACAACTACAAGGGCGTCGCCGATCGCTGGAAGGCCGCCATCCAGGTCAACGACGGTCATGCGAGCGTCAGCCACAACGTGAGCGAGAAGCACCACATCTACTTCAAGATCATCAGCCCCTACGGCGACTCTCCGATCGTCGAGTACAAGACCAACGGCGTCTGCTGACCCGGGGATTACGGACACAGCACCCACGGCAGCCCCGGGCTGTCCGTCCGCACCCGCGGGTGCGGACGGACAGCCCGCGGGGCTGCCGTCGCGCCCTCACGTCGAGCCTCACGACCGAGGACCCGTCCAGCAAGACGTGGAGAGAGGGACGGATGAGGACGGCGGCGAGAACAGGGCTGCACTGGCGCCATCCCCGTCGCCCGCGCACGGACACCTCCCGGAGTCTGGATCCGGTCGGGCGTCACCAGGACCATGCGCTGCACGACACCTGGTCGTGCAGGGCAGGGCGGGCTGTCACAGGACGGCCGTGCGTGACCGATGAGGCGGCCCGCCGCGTCCCCGTGGGGCCGGAATTCGGTCAGCACGCCACAGAGCCGCCAAGCCGTCCGCCTGAGCGTGCAGCGATCACACGGCCTACGCCCGTCGACAAGGGCGGGTGGGTGAAGACCACCAGCAGCACGACCGGGGTGTCGGCGGTGGCGAACCGCACTCGGGACCGACCCTCGCAGGTCGGGTCCACCCGGTCACTTCGCCGTCGTCGTCGCCGGCCCGCCGCAGGGCAGCAAGGCAGCAGGGCACGAGCGCATCCGTGCGCGGTCGGCTTCGGGGACAGGGCGGGTGAGGGGATGCAGCGCCACCGCACCTCATATATTTACGAGCATATACTCGCGTTTGCGGAATAGCAATGACGGCCACCCCACCACACCCCTGACCCCGTAACGCCAAAGACGGACTTACGGCATACTTAGAACTAGGAGCATATACTCCTAATGTCGGCACGCAGACAGGATCGGCCACACCGCCGCGCCTGGGACACCCACGAGCACACCCCCCAGGGGCCGTGCGACCGCGGGCGCCCGGTTCCGCGGTATCCATTGGCCGACCGCTGCACACCCCGACCGAAAAGGCCGACACGCCCGAGGATCGGACGACTTTCACCCTGGCACGCACAAACCCGCACCCGCGGGAGTCAGCCGCGGAGGGGGTCTCCCAGTCCACGCGCGCGCGGGGTGGACGGGGTTACACCCCTCCCGTGTCACCACCTTGACAGGTGATATGTCGCGTGCGCATCTCATTGCAATCCCAGTGTTTTGCGAAAGGAAATTTAGTGAACAGCTCTCCCACGGAGTCCGCCGATCAGAGCGCCGCCGGCGCTGAATCGGCGCAGGTCCGCCACGGATTCTCGCGGCGCGCGTTCGTCGGTGGCGCCGCCGCCGCGGCCGCCGGTGTGTCGCTGGTCGGCGCGACCGCGATCCCCGCCGCAGCCCATCCTGTCCGGCGCAGGTCGGAGCGGGTCTTCGGGTCGGTGTCGACCGCTCCGCGGCTGCCCGCCGGGTTCACGGCGACGTTCAAGAGCCGCTTCGTCCGGGCGAACGGGATCCGCCAGCACGTCGTGGTCGGCGGTGACGGTCCGCCGCTGCTGCTGGTCCACGGCTGGCCGCAGAACTGGTACGCCTGGCGCCTGCTCATGCCGGAACTCGCCAAGAAGTACACGGTCATCGTGCCCGACCAGCGGGGCATCGGCCTGACCGATAAGCCGGCCGCCGGCTACGACACCAAGACTCTGGCCAACGACCTCGTCGCCCTGATGCGGGCGCTGGGCCACGAGCGATTCGCCGTCGTCGGCCACGACACCGGCCTGATCATCAGCTACGCCCTGGCCGCCGACCACCCCGAGCGGGTCGCCCGCCTCGCCGTCGCCGAGGTTCCCGGTCCGCCCGGGGCCGGCCCGTCCCCGGAGTTGTTCATCGAGGAGAAGTACAACAACAAGCTCTGGCACATCCCGTTCAACCGGGTCAACCACGAGATCACGGAGAAGCTGGTGAGGGGTCGCGAGGACGTCTTCTTCGGCTACGAGTTCGATATCCAGGGCGGCAAGAAGCAGCCGAAGTACGCCCGCGAGTACTACGTCCGCCTCTTCTCCAACCCCGAGGCGCTGCGCGCCGGGTTCGGGTTCTACCGCGCCTGGGACGCCATCGTCGCGCAGAACAAGAAGCGCTCCGAGACGGCGCTTCCGATGCCCGTCCTGGCCGTCGGCGGCGCCGAGAGCTGGGGGCCGGGGGTCGGTGAGGGCTTCAAGCCCCTCACCACCTCTCTCCAGACCGTGGTCATTCCCGGCGCCGGCCACTGGATCGCCGAGCAGGCCCCCGAAGCCATGCTCGACGCACTCGGCACCTTCCTCACCCCGTACCGCACAGGCCGCTGATCCGACTTGGCGGGGCCGCACCACTCCGCAGCCCCGTCACCGGGCGGCCGGGCCCCGGCACACACACGCCGCGGCCCGGCCGCCGGACCACGACCACGCCCGCGCCCGCGCCCGCGCCCTCATCGTCGCCCTCGCCCTCGCCACCCTGATGGGCACACGTCATGTTCGGCAAAATCGGAGCAAGACTTCTGAGCCCTTCACGCCCAGCTCGCACGACGGCTCCCCGACGCCACCGCTTTGCGTACCAAGGCCGAGCCCCGGGTTCTCCCCCAACTCCGTGTCATCGCACACCCAATCGAGGCCACTCCCAGCAGGCCGGTCGGCCTGGTGTCCCGGCCTTAGGTGAGCGATAGCAGAGGAAACATCGCGTTCAGTCTCGGCAACTTGTGTGGTGCCTCTTCCTCTCGTCGCACGGTCCACCATCCCTGTATGCCTGCGGGCGTGTTCAGCTGTCCAACCCGGCCTCCCACTTGCGCCGGCGCAGCACGTAGTCGCTGAAAAGGTGTCGGCTCCGGTCGAGCAGTTCTGCCACCTCGGGGTCCCCGCGCCGCACGTCCGCCGGCGGATGCCAGCGCTGCACGGATTGCCCGGCCCAGATACGCAGCTTTGCATCCGGGTCGTCCAACAGGCCGACCGCCGCGCGCAGCGCCGCGATGCCGCCCTGCGCGGCGAGCAGCCTGAAGGCGCCGACGCGGACGTGCCGCGGCAGCTCGGGGCTGGTGCGTTCCAGGAGCCAGTCGGTCGGCAGTTGGTGTGCCGAGGGCAGCAAAGCGACCACAGTCTCGCGGACGACACCGGCGCCAGGGTCGTCGAGGAGCGGCCTGAGTCGCTTGGCATCCACGCAGTCCAGTGCCCGGAGTCCTGCCACCGCCCGCGCCCGTACCCCAGTCGTCGGGTGCGTGAGCAGCGGCCACAGCAGTCCGGCGTCCGCACGGTTGCCGCACTCGGCCAGCCCGATGACCGCACCGGGCGGCAGTGCGGGGTCACGCGGAGCGTCGCACCGCTCTCGGTACCAGGCAGTCGGATCGCCTCCCGTCTGTCGTACGACATACCGGGCGCAGGCGCGTACGAGTGCGGACCGGTCGCTGAGAAACGGCTCCGCTTGCTCTGGCCGCCCCGCGCGCCGTAGCCCGGTGACGCCGGCCGCACGGATCCGTGGGTTGCGCGCGGACAGCAGCGGAGACAGCACATCCGCCTGCGCGTGTTCATCCCCCAGAGCCGTGAGTGCCGCTGTGGCACACAGGTCTTGGACCACGGAGTCCTGGTCCCGGACGGCGCTGCGGGCCAGCTCTACGGCACTGAGCCGCCGGCCCTCGACAGCCAGCCGGTAGGCATACCGCCGGACCATGCGGTCGGACGCGGTGAGGAGGGCAGCGAGCTGTGTGGGGGACGCCCGGCTCAGGACCTGACCGAGTACATCGACGCCGAAAGCGCCTTTGCCGCGGCGCCCGACGAGGAGGATGAGCGGCGCGAGGTCGAGGGCAGCATTCACGTCCAGTCGCTCGCACAGCACCTGCCGGGCGCGCTCGCGCACGGGGCCGACCCAATCGGCGCAACGGATCACGATCAACGGGAGCAGACCGGGGCGTCGGGCCGCTGGGCGTACCGCCTGCTGGCGGATCCGCCCGTCGCGGTGGCACAGGGCGAGTGCGAGCTGCGACTCGCCGAGCTGAGTCAGGTCGGTGGGCAGCGCGGCGAAGCGGTCCCATTGCGACAGGGACTGCGAGCGGTGCCATGCCACCTCCCGCACGGCTGCGTCCAGCGCAAGCCAGTCACGGGGGTCGGCAACAAGGAGCGTGCTCCGAAGCGGCGCGCCTCCCGCGAGCCGCACCACTGCCGCTGCCGCGACCTCGATGTCCTCAAGCATTCCCGCCCCTCCAGCAGCCGTGCGGGGTGATCGTATGTCGCGGCCTCCACACACGGCGCGTGAAATATGTCCCGTGATCGCCGGGGGCCACGCCCCGCCACTCCGCACGACGGCTGCGTGGAGTCTTCCCCGACACCAATGAGGGGAGGTGATGGGTTCGCAATGACCGCGAATGTCCTGGACAGCTTGCCGAAGTCCACCCAGCCGGCTGCGAAGAGAGCCTTGGCAGAGATCTACAATGCCGACGGCCTGCGAGCAGGCGGAGCGGCCGTTGAAGCGTTCGCCCGGCAGCACGACGCGAAGTTTCCCGATGCGAACATCAAGATCACCGACGATGGGGACGAGTTGCCGGCGCGATACGACTTCCCGGTCGGGTACAGGGTCCACCTGCGGACCACCGAGCCTCTTGAGTCCGACTCCGCCGGCGTCCGGCCGCGGATCAAGGCCATCGAAGAAGCAGGCAGTGGAACGGCCGGCTTGGCCACGGCGTTCAAGCTCGTGGAATCCGCCCGGAACCGGTGGTGCGCGGCGAACGCGCCCTACCGTGTCGTCCGGGCCCGTGCCCCGTTCGAATGCGGCCCTACGGCCGAACCCGCCCCGGCGGCGGCGGTATGACCCGGCCGAGCCACGGGATGCTGCACCATGTCGAGATCTGGGTGCCCGACCTCGACCGGGCCGTCGCCTCCTTCGGATGGCTCCTGGAAGCCCTGGGCCACACGCCGTTCCAGAGCTGGAGCAATGGACGCAGCTGGCGGCTCGGCGCTGCCTACCTGGTCGTCGAGCGGTCCCCGGCCCTCACCGCCAGCCAGCACGACCGGTGCCGGCCTGGCATCAACCACTTGGCGTTCCACGTCGAGGACCACCAGACCGTGGAGGCGCTGGCCTCCGAGGCGCCACGGCACGGCTGGAACCTGATGTTCCCCGACCGTCACCCGCACGCCGGCGGCGAACAGACCTACGCCGCCTACCTGGAGAACACCGGCGGCTTCGAAGTCGAACTCGTCGCCATCAACCCACCCGAACCAGACTGACGACGAGCACCCGACCGCAGGGCCAGACGATTACTCCTCACCGCCCCAGGGGGTTCAATACCGAAGCAGTGAACTGGGTGCAGACGCCTGAGCGCCCGCTCCGTAGTTGATCTTCTCAGGAGTCGTCGGAGAGGAAGTGCTCGGCGAGTGGGGTGCCGGCGAACCTCTCGTGCATCAGCCGGGAGAAGAGCAGCAGCGAGTTACGCGGCCTGTGCAGCACCGCAAGGTCCTGGGCCTGCCCCGCGGCATTGCGGGTGACCGTGACGACCACCTTCAGGGGCTCACCCTGGACCGAAGCGTCATAGATCTCCAGGAAGCCGTTGTCGCCGAAGTCGTCCGCGTAGCTGAAGTCCTGGAACTCGTACAGCTCACGGGCCTTGACCACGATGGCCCGGACCGCTTCCGCTCCCCGCGCCGTGCCGTTCATCGCCCCGCCCTCCAGGGTGGCGTCGTCAGCCAGGTTGTCCAGCCACCACGGGTAGTAGGCCAGGCCCTGGCGATCGGTGGCGCTGCGTTCCGTGCTTGTCATGCCATGTCTCCTTCGATGTCCCGGCTGCGGGCCGGGGGTAGGGGGTGTGGTTGTTGGCTGCCGTCACTCCGAGTCGACAGATGTGGGCAGGCTTGGCGGGTGGTCAGCGGGTGGGATGGAAGGTGAGGTGCCTTTCAGTGCTCGGCTCGATGAATCCCACCTTGCCATTAGGAGCATATGCTCCTAATGGGAGCGGTGCAAGGACCTCCCTTCCCTCACGAGAGGCGACGGGCGGTCGGGGCGACTGTCGACGCACAGGCCGACCCACGGTCCCGGCGGGGCGGTCGTGGCGGTGCGTCCAGGGGCGCCCTCCCCCGTGCCGGCGCCGTGTACGGCGAGGGCTGGGACCGCGGCATCAACGCAGTACTCGGCCCCGTAGCGGGATGAAAACACGTTGGCAGGCCGCTACCGGGCTGCGACGATGCCCCTGATTCCAAACGGAGGGCAGTTGTTCCTTTTCGTGTGTGCGGGGTGCGGCTCCGAGCTGACCGCCACGTTGTCCCGGGTCGCCCTGTCGGTCCATGCCCATCAGCGGTTCGGGAACGGGCTTCAGCTCCCGGCGCTCATGGAGTCGGGCACATTCGCCGTGGAGCCGGAGCCGTGGCGCCCCCCGCGGCGCAGGTGGCATGAGATCCATCCGGACGAATCGGTAACCCGTGGCATCTACGCGCCGGTCGAGGTCCTGTCCGGCGGCACACCCGGCGCCACCGTCATCGCGCCCGGCGACACCCGTGGCACCGTGCTGATCCCGGAGAAGCGGGGCGGTGCCTGCTGCGGCCTCGCCGAGGCGAACGGCCCCAACATGGCGTGCGAGGCGTGCGGCCTTCCGGTGGCGAGCCGGATCGACGACTGCTCGTCCTGGCAGGCGATGTGGCTCACCCCGGACGCCGTGTGCCGCCTGCCCGCCGCGGGCCGCGACGCCGCACCGCTCACCTGGGCGGAGCTGATGACGCGGGGGAACGGCACGCCCCGTTCGAGCTGATCACCAGGTGGGGATCTCGGCCGGGGTCGGACCTCTCGTGGTCTTACGAGTTGGTGCGTGATAGCGGGTGGGGCGTGTTTTCCCTGCTCACGGTCGCTTTCAGGTCATGACGGAGCGCTCGGAGACGAGGCCCGGCGATGGCTCGATAGGTGTCGGGCAGGCGATCGCGTCGGTGGGTCCAGCGCATCAGTTGCTTCCAGCGTTTGTGATCGGCCAGGGCGTGTTCGACGGTGATGTGGTCGGATGAGTGGCCGTGCCGATCGCGTTCCCATTGTTCGACTCTGCCGGGCAGTGCTCCGCGCCGTGGCTTTCTGGGCGGGGTGATGGCGTGGCCGGGATCGTCGCGGCTCAGGCCCAGGTAGCCGTCGTCGAGTAACAACTCGACCAGGTCGAAGTGGTGGACGCAGCGGGCGATACCCGCGGCGCGTGCGGCGGTTGCATCGTGCATCCGTCCCGGCCGCAGGCCATCGGCCCACAGGGTGCGGCCTGTCTGCAATAACGCTTGCCTTCATTGTGTTCTGCTTCTTCTTGCCCGACACGAATGCACGCCTGCCGCCCCTGCCGCGGCCGGCCGTCGGACCTGGATCTCGGTGGCGTCCAGCCGCAGCTCGACGCCCTCGGCCTGGGCGTAGGCGAACACGTCCTCCAGTGTTCGAAGCCGCAGGCCAGGCCTGTCGGGAACAGCAAAGCCCCGTTCCGCCAGCAGTCGGCGCATCTCACCGACGGCACGGGTGACGGTCGAGCGATCGACGCCGAACAGCACACCCAGGACCGCGTGCGGCAGATCGTGCCGCAGGCGGATGAGCGTGGCCACAAGTCGGTCCACGAAGACCAGCTGATGCCGGGCCCCAGCACCCGGTACACGCTTCCTCGCCCCGCCCCTCGGTTGAAACCGAAGCCCCTCGACCCCGACCACCCACGGTCTGGCCAACTCCTCAACCAACGACGCAAGATGAGCCATCGAGATGCCCGTGAACAACGGATGCGTCAACACCGCCCGATCGACCATGCCCCTCACCACACGAGCATGCCCACGCGCTATCACGCACCAACTCGTTGAAGCCCGCAGTGGGTGGCGGCAGCAGGCAGCGCGCTCGCACACCTGGTGGTGGCCTCCCGGGGCCGGCCGGTGACCGGGCCGGACGGCCTGGCGCAGGAGGTGTTCCAACCCACTCTCGACGCCCTTCTGCCGGCCGGCCCACCGACGCGGCGCGCGGTCCTGGTCGGGCCGGGACAGCCTGCCCCTGACGTGGACGCCGACATCCTCCTTGTACCGTCCCATCCGCAGACCGGGCAGACCTGAGCCCCGGCCCACCCGGCATACCCTGTGCCGCTCCCGTTCGGGGTGTGGTTCCGGCTGGTCTTCCCCGAACCGCACCTGCCCGTTCTCACGTGAGGTCCCATGGCCGACGACATGCTGAGGGACGACCCGCCCACCCCGCGCCCCCGCCACGCGTTCCAGGTCGACGTAGAAACCTTCCGGCACACCCTGGCCCGGCTGCCGGCCGTCCGCAACCCGTGGCTCCGCGAAACTCTCCACAGCCTCACGCACCGCATGTACACCCGACTCGTTTAGCGCACCGGCAGGAGACGGCACACCTCATCCGACCTACCATCGCGATCGCGCAACGCCAGGCAGTGACGCCTTCCGAAGTGGTCTCCATCTGCTGTCCGTTCACTTGACTGCTCCCCTCCCTGAAGGGTGGAGGTTCCAGCCTTCAGGGTTGAGTGGGGATGTACGGCTCAGGCTGCCGCTCGGGCTGGCAGCCCAGGCGGTCTTACACCCTCGACACCGTCCGGGTTCAGACCTGCCCGGATGAGCATCACGCGGGCGGAGTTCTTGTCCCGGGGGGACACGGCTCCGCATGTGGTGCAGGCATATGTTCGTTCTGAGAGAGGTAGTGCGTGCTTGGTTCTCGCTCCGCACTGCGCACAGTCCATGGTGGTGTGCGCGGGGTGCACCAGGCGGATGTCCCGCCCGTGCTTGCGGCCCATCTCGATCAGCGCCTTCTTGGTGGCGCCGATGGCGGCATCGGCTGCCTTGCGGGCCATCGTGGTCTTCGCCAGGAACTTCGGCCTGAAGTCCTCCACGGCCACCACGTCATGGTCGCGCACCACGGACTTCGCCCACTTACGGGCGGCGTCCTCACGCTGCCGGGCCACCTTCTTGTTCAGCTTCGCAGCCTGCGTCTGCGCGCTGCGATATCCCTTCGACGCAGGCTGTCCCTTCGGGCGTCGGCGGCGGGCCATCATCCGCTGGTAGCGGGCCAGTCTTTGCGCGGACTTGCGGCCGTGCCCGGCGTGCGGCAGGTCGTGGGCATCGGATGTGGTGGTGGCAATCTCCTTCACACCCCAGTCCACCCCCAGCACCCGGCCGGTCGCAGGCAGCGGCTGGACGAGGGCAGGTGTGACAAAGGACGCGTACCAGTGGCCCAGCGTGTCCTGGTACACGCGCACGCTGGACGGGACGGCCGGAAGGTCCCGCGACCACACCACCCTCACCACAATGTTCCCGGCCAAGTGCAGACGGCCGTCCTTCAAGCGGAAACCACGCCGGGTGTAGTTCAGACTCGGCCGGCCATCCCGCTTCCTCTTCCAGCGGGGCATCCCGGCACGGCGATTGGGCGGCAGCCGGTCCTTGATGTCTTTGAGGGCTTTCCCACGGGATTTGGCGAAGTCGCGGATCACCTGCTGTTGCGGAACGCTGGCGCCCTCGGCCAGCCACGGCGTCACCCTGCGCGCCTGGGTCAGCATCTTGTCGAGCTGCACCGGACCGCACGTCAGCTTCTGACCTGTGGCCTTGCTCTGCTGGTGCACCGCCTTGGACTTGGCCACGCACTCGTTCCACACCCACCGGCACCGCGCCCACTCGGCCTCGAGCGCACGACGAGCCGCCGCCGACAGACGCACACGGAACGTGAATCGGGCAAGGCCCGCACCCTCCGACATCAGCGCTGTCCTCGTCATACATCTGAACCTACCCCGGAGGACTGACAGTTGAGACTTCTTGATCACCATGGGCTGCCGGGCCTGAAGGCCGGAGCCTCCTCGGAGGGAGCCGGTGACGACTACGCCGTCACACGGACCTCCGCCTGCCCGCGAGGAGACGGCCGCCTCGGTCACGAAGTCGTAACCCGGGACAACCTTGCGGGAAGTGGCGTTGTCTTCAACGCCATGAAGATTTCTTTCCTGATTCACAATGCCTACGGGATCGGAGGCACGATCACCACCACCTTCAACCTTGCTCAGGCGCTGGCCGAGCGGCACACCGTGGAGATCATTTCGGTGTTACGGCACCGGGAGCGCCCGAACCTCGCGTTGGACCCCCGCGTGTCCCTGCGTCCGCTGGTGGACCTGAGACAGGAGAAGGAGCACCCCCTGCATCGCGTGCCGGCACGGGTGTTCCCTGCCGCCGAATACCGCTATCGGCAGTACAGCGAGCTGACCGACCGGCGCATCGGCGAGTGTCTGGCGACCATCGACGCCGACGTGGTCGTCGGCACACGGCCCGGGCTGAATGTGCACTTGGCGCGCCAGGCGCCGGCTCAGGTCGTCCGTATCGGGCAGGAGCACCTCACCCTCGACATTCACTCACCGCGGCTGCGCACCGCACTCCGCCGCGCCTACCGTCGGCTCGACGCGCTCACCACGGTCACACAGGCGGACGCGGCGGCCTACCGGCGAAAGATGCGGTTGCCCGGAGTCCGTGTGGAGGCACTGCCCAACAGTGTCCCCGACCCCGACCTGCCGGCCGCTGACGGCACCGCGAAGGTGGTGGTCGCAGCAGGCAGGCTGGTCCCGGTGAAACGTTACGACCTGCTCATCGAGGCGTTCGCCCTGGTGGTCGCCGAGCGCCCTGACTGGCAGCTGCGCATATACGGCAAGGGGAAAGAGCACGCCCGGCTGAGGCGGATCATCTCGGACCTCGACCTGTGCGACAACGTTTACCTGATGGGTGCGACGGCGCGCATGGAAGCGGAATGGGTGAAGGGCTCGATCGGCGCCGCGGCATCCAACTTCGAATCGTTCGGCATGACCATCGTCGAGGCCATGAGATGCGGGCTGCCCGTGGTCAGCACGGACTGCGCCTACGGTCCCGGGGAGATCATCGCGGACGGGGTCGACGGCCGGCTCGTGCCGGTCGGCGACCGCGACAAGCTGGGTGCTGCCCTGCTGGAACTCGTACGTGACGACGAGCGACGGCGCCGCATGGGCCGTTCAGCCATCGACAACGCGCGCCGCTTCGCCCCCGGCGCCGTGGTGGACCAGGCCGAGCGACTCTTCACCGAGGCGCACGCTGCCCGGCAGGCCGGGCGGCCTGTGGCAGCCGGCCGCAACGGCGTGCGCCGGAGCCTGGTCGGCCGGGGTTTCGCCGTCCGGGACGCCGTCCACGCGGCAGGCGGCAGAGCCGTGCGCGTCATACCGAGGGGACAGCGATGAACGCGGTCAACAGCTCTGAATCGTGGGCCGACTGCACAATAACCGCGGACGGCCGGATCACGTTCGTCGCACACCTGCCCTCAGCGGCACGGCCGCAGCTGCTGCTGCGGCTGAGGCCCAAGAAGGGGCAGCCGGAGACTACTTGCCACCTCTTCGACCTGGAACCCGCAGGCGACGGCCGTCGATCGGCTGTCCTGCACACTCGTCCGGTTCTCACCGAAGGACGGTGGGACGTGTTTCTGCTCCAGGAGCCCGGCGGTGAACGCCACAAACTGCGACCTGGCTCCAGGGACCTGCGATCTCTCGTGGACGGACACGCCCGCGACTGGTCATCGCCGGTCGCCGTCCGGGTTCCGTACGTCACCAAAGGCGGACACCTCGCCGTACGGGCCTGGCTGCGGACGGTCCATGCCGAGGCCGACCGCATCAGGACGACGGCCCGGTCCATGACCGTCACAGCCCGCCTGCACGGAGCGTCCTTCAGCGACCGCCCAGTTGTACGCCTGCGCCTCCGGGGCACCAGCACCGTCCGGGATCTCGACCCCCAGGTCGAGAACGACCGGCGAACCTTCTCCTTCACCACCGACTGGGCAGAGCTCGCCGACCAGGCACATGACGCCGGCGGTGTCTGGGACCTCTTCGTCCGACCGGCGGCAGGCGCCTCACTCACACGGATCGGCCGCCTCCTCGATGACGTCGCCGACCGCAAGGAAATCTTCGTCTATCCGGCAGTCTCCGTAGGCACAGCGCTCGTCCGCCCCTACTACACGGTGGACAACGACTTGTCCCTGGAGGTGACACAACCCGACCCAGCACGCGGTACATGAGCAGATCGAGCTCCTTCCCCGGGCGCTGAGTGGGGCTGTGCTCAACGACCCATCGCCGCACGAGCGGGGAACAGGCAGCGGGGTCGGGCAGGCGCCCGGTGCCTGCTCAGTGTCCGCCCCGGTTCTCCACGCAGGGCCCTGACGGGTCGGGTTCGGCGAACGCGCCGTACACCTCGGTCGCCACGCCCTCCGGCGTGATCTCGGCGGAAACGCAGGCCTTGCCGGTGTGGAAGGAGAACCACACCCGCTCGTACTGGGGCCACCCGGAACTGATCGCGAGCCCGTTGTCGTCGCCGCAGCCCCACTTGGCCATGACGGCCCGTACGTCGTTCTCGGCAAACCGCTTGTTCTTGCGCATCGTCTCAAGAGCAGGTCGGATCAGACGCACGCTGGCCTCCCCGGCCGCCCGGTTCTCGGCAGCGAGCTCCCCGGACATGCGGTACGCGTGGTTCTCGTCGTAGTGAGGATTCTCCGGAGATGCGCTGCTGCCCGAAGTCGTCGCCCCGGCCCGCGAGGGTGATGACGCGGGCGCGCTGTCGGTGACTCCTCTGGCGCATTCGGGCCTGCGTGTGAGCGACGGTGAGGGCACGGCCGCAGCCGACCCCGACTCGTCTTCGCCCGCGCGGGGTTCGGCCCGCACTCCACAGGCCGTCATGAGGACGGCCGAGGCGAACACGACGATGGACAGCATGCGGCGATTCGACATGCCCTGATCATCGCCCACGCGCATGATGACGTACCTGAGTACCGCTACTCACCTCGAGCCGGCACCAGTTGGCTGTGTCGCAGGCCGCGACTGTGGCCGGCGTCGCATCAGTCTGAGTGTTGCCGTCGGCGGTCGGGAACCCACGCGTCGGGTGGTTCGAGATGCCGGTCGCAGCGGTCAGGTCATCCGCGACCTTCTCCGAGAGCGACCTCGGCAGCTACGCCCTGGAGTACCTCAAGAACGACTGGTACATCACCGACTGAACCCGACATGCCGTGCGTGCAGCCGCCGGGCGGCCGCCCCACCTGACGCGCGCGTACGCCCGGCGTGCCGTGCGACTTCCCCTCTCAGTACCGAGGTGGCGTCTCGTGCGGAGCGGGCTGCCGGAGACCGTGGTGGGGTGGGGGCTGCCCATGCTCGTCGTACGGTGCCGCGTAGGAAAAGGCGTCGTACGGTGCCGGATGCGCGAACCCGGGTTCCTGCCGAGAGTGGGCATGGAGGGGTGTCTCGGCGCCCGCTGGGGCCTGCAGGCTGCCGTACCGCTCCATGCGTTGCCACCGCAGGCGTGAGCCCGTCAAGGCGGTGAACACGGACTGGATCACCACCAAGTACATGAGCTGCCTGTAGACGAACTGCTGCAGCGGCAGGCTCCACAGTGGGCCCGGCCGTTCTCCGTCCAGCCGGAACGCATACAGGCCCATCAGCAGTTGCAGCAGCAGGAAGGCGAGCCACAGCCCGACGATCCTGGCCGGATCAAGGAAAACGAGCCCGTACACGGCGAAGATGTCCACAACGGGTGCGAGCAGGGGCAGAAGTACCTGGAAGAGCAAGAGATAGACCAGACCTCGACGGCCCAGCTTCCCTGCGGAACCGCGCTGCACCATCGCGCCACGGTGCTTCCACATCGCCTGAAGGGTGCCGTAGCACCAGCGATACCGCTGCCGCCACAGGGCGTTCAAGGAGGCGGGTGCCTCTGTCCAAGCCTTCGCGCCCTCCTCGTACACCACGCGCCAGCCGCTTCGGCACAGCGCCATGGTGAGGTCAGTGTCCTCGGCAAGGGTGACGTCACTGACGCCACCGATGTCCAGCAGCGCCTGGCGGCGGAAGGCGCCCACCGCTCCGGGAACGGTCGGCATGCATTCGGCGAGGTCGAACAGGCGGCGGTCGAGGTTGAATCCGACCACGTACTCGATGTGCTGCCAGCGGCCGAGCAGACCGCCACGGTTGACGACCTTGGCGTTGCCCGAGACGGCGCCCACGCGGGGGTCGGCGAAGGGCTGCACGATCGTGCGGACGGTGTCGCGTTCGAAGACCGTGTCACCGTCGACCATGACGACCAGATCGCACGTGGCGACGGCGAGTCCGGTGTTCAGGGCGGCGGGCTTGCCCGCGTTCTGCTGGCGGATCACTCGTACCGGCAGGTGGAGCGAGTCGACCAGGTCGGCGGTGCCATCGGTCGAACCGTCGTCGACCACGATGATCTCAACCGGATGATCCGAGGCGAGCAGCGAGCGCACGGCCGCTTCGATCCCGGCGCTCTCGTTGTACGCGGGGACGATGACGCTGACCGGCCCGGTCACCGGCGCTCCCCAGGAACGGCTGCGTCGTCGCGTCCGCAGGCGCCGGTGCCGCCGGGCGGCGATCAGCACGATGGCGGCGCGCAGCACGCTGATCGCTCCGGCCGCATACATCAGCAGGCCCAGCAGCCACACGATCCAGTCGCCGCCCTGCAGAGCCTTGATGAGGGCCAGACCTTGGAGGTGATCGCCGAGACCGGCGGGCTGGACGGGTGCGGCCATGCCGACCGCGTCGGACACCGTCGCGAAGGCGAAGCCCTGTGCCTTGAGACGTGGCACCAGGGAAGCCAGTGCGGCGACGGTCTGGGAGCGGTCGCCGCCGGCGTCGTGCATCAGCACGATCTGCCCGTCGCGTCCGTGTGGTGTGGCATGGGCGAGGATGCGCTCCACGCCGGGACGTTGCCAGTCCTCGGCGTCCTTGGTGGCGAGCACGGTGACATAGCCTGCCGCGTCGGCCTGCTTCACGACGGACCAGTCGGCGTCGTCCAGTGCGGCGCTATCTGCGGAGTACGGCGGTCTGAGCAGTGCGGTGGTGACCCCCGCGGCGCCGGCCACCGCCAGCTGCGTCTCGCGCAGCTCGAGCGAACGCTGCCACGGGGCGAGGTGGGCCAGGTCGGGGTGAGTGAAGGTGTGGATACCGATCTGGTGGCCTTCGGCGACGATGCGGCGGACGAGCTCCGGGTGGGCGACGACCTGGGTTCCGACGACGAAGAAGGTCGCGTGCACGTGGTTGCGGCGCAGTATGTCCAGGATCCGTGGCGTCCAGGTGGGGTCCGGGCCGTCGTCGAAGGTCAGCGCGATGGTGTGGGTCTTCACCCGGGCGGTGTGGGGGGAGGTGGCGGCGTTCGCGATCACGGGGCCGCCGTGGGTCACCTGGCTGGGCACCGAGTCGTTCTTGCCACGGGTACCGGTCACGCCGTCCGAGGTGATGCCGAACATGTGGTGGGTGTAGCCCTGAAGCAGCAGGGCCGCCGACAGGGTCACCGCGAGGACGCTCAGCAGCAGCCAATGGGTGCGGGGTGTTATCTGGCGGGTGCGGCTGCGGCGAGGGGGGACGCTGCGGCGTCGGCGATTGGTCACGTCAGGGGCCTTGGATCACTTCACGGGGTTGTGGGACGAGCCGACTGCGCGGCCCTTCGAGGTGGGACTGGCGGTGGGCGTGGCAGTCGGGGCCGAGGTCGGCGACGCGACGCCGGTGTTCGCGGTGGACACGGGTGTGGCCGCTGAGGTGGCGGAAGCTGTCGACCGGCCGGTGGGTCCGGAGGGATTCCGCACCGCCGTGGAGCGGGAGTTCGTCTGCGCCGCGGTAGGCCTCACACCTGCTGATTGGCTGGTGTCGGGCGACGACGTGTGGGGCGTGGTGGGGTGGGTGGAGTCCTGCTGCGGGACGAACGGGGCGTGGAGGCTGGGGCCGCCGAGTACGGCGCTGATCAGCAGGGCGGCGTAGCCGCCTGCCGGGATCACCAGCAGCCGGGCGGCGCGCAGAACGCGACGCTGACGTCGCCCCGAGGAATCGACGAAGACGGGGCTCACCGACTCACTCTTCGGCGGTTCCGGTACAGCTGCGGGCGCGCCGGGCGTGTCGAGTTCCGGAGGCGGCGTGGCTCCGTGGGCCGCGTCCCACGCCGCCGTGGAGGGGCCCGGCCCGGCCGCGTAATGATCCGTAGCGTTGACGTAGAGGTTCGGCCTGGTGGCGTAGGGATCCGCCGCTGCCGCGTGGGCACTGCCCGTCGCAGGGGTCCATTGCGCCAGTTGCACGGAGTCCTGGGGCATCGTGGCCGTGCCGGTGGTGACGCCGTCGTTGTACTCGTAACCGTAGGCATACGCGTACCGGGCGCCACCGTACGGATCCTCGCCGTACCCTCCGGCGCCTTCGTCCGTCCACTGTGCGAGTTGCACGGAGTCCTGGGGCATCGTGGCCGTGCCGGTGGTGACGCCGTCGTTGTACTCGTAACCGTAGGCATACGCGTACCCGGCGCGACCGTACGGATCCTCGCCGTACGCTCCGCCGCTTTCGTCCGTCCACTGCACGAGTCGTGCTCCTTGTCCTGGCTGACTGACACAGCCGTCCGATTGGACAGAGCCGACTCGGCCGGAAGTGTTACACCTCGGCCTCACAGCACGGGACGAATCAACCGAAAGGGACCGGCCGGTCGACGACAGGGCCGACAGCACCAGGCCAGCCGTCGCTCCACCGAACACGGCTCACCGCGACTGCTGTGGGCCGTGCGGCCACGAGCGCGCCCGAACCCTGCGATCGGTGGTCCTGGTGAGGTCCGTGATCCGCGCCTGGCCGCCCGCCGGTGCGAGACGTGTGTGGGGCGGCTGGACCCCCGTGCAGTGGGCGGGGGTCCAGCCGCCCCGGTCCCTCGCCGTGCCGTCCCGGGGGGAGTTGAGAGCAGCACGGCGAGTGGTCTGGGGAGCACTCGGTGCCGATGCCGGCGGGCAGTTGCCCGTGATCCGTTCAGCACGCGACTGACACTCACACAGCGCACGGCCGACGCGAAACGTCACCCGGCCGGAAAGATCCCCGGTCGGACACCGGACCAACGAGGCGAACCTCGGTTCCTCGGGGCCAGGCGGATGTGGCACCTGCGCGCCAGTGGGGCCGGCTCGGGCGTGAAGGACGCCTGATGTGTTGTGACGCTTCCGTGATGGCCGGCGCTGGGGACAAGGGGGCCGTCGACGCGATCGGCAAGCGTGGGACGGCACGAACTCGGAATGGATCCGGCTCGCGAGGAAGGCCGGAGCCGGCGTTGTCGCCGACTCCGGCCCTCAGCGCACCGGGAACGCCGCGACATGGCGGCGGTCCTGCGCACGGTGCATGTGACCGACCGGCTTGTTCAGCCGGTGAACGCGGTGGTGCCGTTCGGGACGCCGAGCCCGGACGGGCCGTCGTAGCCGGTGGTGCCGGTGCAGAGGTAGGAACCGCCGCAGCTGCCGTTCGAGCCGCTGGTGACGTCGTACAGCGCCGAGGTGTGCGCGTAGGGGAAGGACGCCGGGTAGGAGCCGGCGGACGGGGCGCCGCCCAGCGCGTAGGTCGCCGCGATCAGCGGAGAAGAGGCGCTGGTCCCGCCGAAGACCATCCAGCCGGTGGCCGAGCGGTAACTGTCGTAGACCGCTACACCGGTGTTCGGGTCGGCGACCGCCGAGACGTCCGCCACAGTGCGGTTGGCGCAGCCGGTGTCGCTCTGCCAGCTGGGCTTGGCGTCGTACTTGGAGCAGCCGGAGCCCGCTCCGCTCCAGACCGTGTCGGTCCAGCCGCGGGAGTTGGAGGCGGTCTTCAGGGACGTACCACCCACGGACGTCACGTACTTGGAGGCCGCCGGGTACTCGACGCCGTAACCGTTGTCACCGGAGGAGACGGTGATGGCGACGCCCGGGTGGTTGAAGTAGCTGGAGTCGTACGTCGGGTCGCTGGAGGACTCGGAGCCGCCGTAGCTGTTGGAGACGAACTTCGCGCCCAGTTGGACTGCGGTGTTCACGGCCGTGCCGAGATTGGTCATGGTCGGCGTCTTGGCTTCCACCAGCAGGATCTTGCAGTTCGGGCAGGCCGCGCTGACCATGTCGAGGTCGAGGGAGATCTCCTCGGCCCAGCCTGAGTCGCCGCGCGGATAGCTGGTACCGCCGTTCTGATCCACCTTCTTGAAGCAGCCGTTGGCCGTGGTGCAGGGGGAAAGGCCGTACTGGGAGCGGTAGACGGCGAGGTCGGCCTCGGCGTTCGGGTCGTCGTAGGCGTCGACGATTGCCACCGTCTGGCCCGAACCACCGCTGGCAGACGGCAGGTTGTATGCCGCCTGCAGTGAGGCGGGGCCGTAGCCGGAGGGCGCGGCGGCCGCGGTCAGGTCGCTCTCGGCGTGCGCCGACTTCGGGGTGCCCGCGGTGACTTGCAGGGCATTGCAGGCCATCTCGCCCTGCTTCGCCGGGGCGGCGCAGGCGTGGGCGACGGTGACGCCCGGGGACGGGGAGGCCGTGGCCTGGGCCGCCTGGCCCATGGGGGTGGCCAGGGCAAGGGCGGCCGTGGCGAGCATGGCCACGGCGGTGAGGGATACGGTTCTGCGCAACGTACGTCCTCCACATGGTGGATGTACCGGGAAGGGTTGTGGGGGGTGCGCGGTACGGCCTCGGCGCGGGATGTGCGCAGCGGCCGGGCAGACCGTATGAATGTCGGGGCCACGTCAACAAGATGCAGGTTGAAGCAGGAACGTTTCTTTGCCTTTCCTAGGGCGTTCACGCGTCCGCCATGAGTGAGTCATGACGAAAAAGAAGCCCGCCCATGGCTTGACCGCTCCAGGTGACTGCTTGCCGCGGGTTCAGCCGATGGTCCGCGTCCAAAGGAGGTCAGGATCGAGAGCGGGCAGACATTCCCGGGCCTGAGGCATCCACGGTTGCCATCACGACGGAGCCGGCCTGGACGCGCTGAAGGCGGAAGCCCCGCTCCGCACGACAACTGGCCCCTATCTGGGGACGGTACTGTCCTTCGACGCCGGCCTCGGCGCACGGCCCCTGTACGGCTTGGTCGGCATCGACGGGCTTCCCCTGCCGGCGGACAGTTCGAGCCGCGTCTTCACCGGCCCGCGGCCGGCTCCGGCATCCGCGATCTCGTCGACGGCCGATGCCGCCTGCGGGAGGCGTGCGACGGGTCGGCGGAAACCCTGCCTCAGCAGAAGGCGGTTGTGAGCGGCGCCGCTGGTGCAAAGGAATACCCGCTCCGGCGCGCGAAGCAGCGCCCCCGTGGCATGGCTGTCGAGCACAGGCCCGGGTACGGGCCTCGACCGTCACAGGCCGTGCGGCCCACTTCGGGGTTTGCGCGGCTGCTCGTGGCAATTCCGGCCCCGTACCGGTTCCGAGCGGCCGAGTGCTCGACCGGCAGGCGGGGCTGCCCCGCTGTCAGTGCCCCCTTCCATACTGGCGCAATGGAGATCACCAAGCAGACACTTGCCGAGGGCTGGCTGCGAACGGCCGCGCGACACCCCCTGCTCGACGAGGTCGCACTGCCGCCCGTGGCACTCTCGGACGACGAGTTCGAGGAGAGGGCCGAGCGCGCCGACGAGGCCGAGAACGGCAGCCTGTGCCTGCTCCTGGACGAGGACGGCACGCTGCACGGCCGTCACGGCCCCTACCGGGAGGTCTTCGCCACCCGCGACGTCGACCAGGCGCTGTACCTGATCGCCGAGTCCGCGATACGCCGGCACGGTGGCGGCCTCGAAGAGGTGGCCGGCGCGCTGGACCGCATCGATACGGCATGGGGCAGACGGTTCCGCAGTGGTGGCCTGGACGACACAGGGACGGTCGAGGCGTGCGGGCGGGATCCGTTGCAGGGGCTCGCCTGGATAGCCAAGTCCTGGCGAGAACAGGACCCGTACACGACGCTCGCCTTCTTCCGCGCGGCCCCCGGACGAACCGTCGACGCCGAGCGACTCGCCCTGCTGTACGGGGCCGATCCTGTGCAGGTCGCGGCCGGCATCCGCCTGAAGGACCTGCGAGCAGACGGCCGTGCCCACTGGGACCGCCAGTGGGAGAGCTGCTGTTTCGGACGGGCCGGCGGATGGACGTTCCTCCTGCACCACGACACGCCGCCGGGCTCCTATGCCGACAAGGAGGCGTACGCGGCGCTCGGGATCAAGGAGAGCGTGTGGCTGACCGCCACCTCTGCGAAGGCCATTTACACCTTCGACTACCTCCGCGACGGCCGACGTGTCGACGACGACTGGGGCGCGCTGGAGCTGATCTGGTACGAGCGCGGCCATGCCCCCTACCTGCGAGGTGGCGAGCTGGACTTCCTCAACCGTGCCGTGCGCCGCGCCGAGTTGGACCACCCCGAGGTGACCGGCACGTTCGAACTGTACTTCCACGCCCTGGAACAGTCCCTCGGGCTGCGTCTGCCGCGCGAGGACTTCGCGGAGGGAGAGGTGCGAGCCGCGTACTGGGCCAAGGAATAGCGGCGTGTGCAGGCCGAGCGCGTCACGAGGACACCGCCGGAGAGGAGCGGGCGGGGCGGAGAGGCCCCCGCCCGCTTGAGCGGCCGGGTCAGAAGGGCTTGGTCGGCAGGTACTTGCCGTCCAGGGTGATCACGGCACGCTCGCCCCCCTCGGGGTCGGCGACCTTCTTGACGTCCAGCTTGAAGTTGATGGCGCTGATGATGCCGTCGCCGAACTGCTCGTGGACCAGGGCCTTCAGCGTGGTGCCGTACACCTGGATCATCTCGTAGAAGCGATAGATGGTCGGGTCGGTGGGAATGCCTCCGGGAATGGAACCGCGCGTCGGAATCGCCTGGAGCTGCGTTGCCGCGTCCTGGCCCAGGTCCAGCAGCTCTGCGACCGCTTCGGCGGACCGCTTGGGCAGAGCGTGCTGGCCGAGCACGGCAGCGGTGACGTAGGCCACCGACAGGCCGGCGGCGTCGGCGATCTGCTGCCAGGTGACGTCCGTACGGTGCTTGGCTTCGACTGCAGCGTTGGCCAGGGCCTGACGGGGGGCGGGGTCGAACTGAACGTATGTCATGGCGGACATTCCTTTCGGGTGAATCGCCCTGCGCGAGAACGGGCAGGGGTGGTTCGGGGGCGTGGACAGTTGTCAGGCGGGCGAACAGGTCCGCCTTTTCGGGGAAAGGCGTCTCGCTGGAATCGGGTGACACCGCCGGTGAGGTCTTGCATGGCCTGGGTCTTTCGACTGGTCCTACCGAATCTGTCGGCCCTTTGGCCGCCAGACATCCACGATGCCCTGCCTGCGCCTATAGTTTCCAAGGCCTATCAACCATAAAACCTATTGAGCCATGTTCATCGGCTATTTCGTGGGACCGATGGCTGCCGAATTCCACACCAGCCATCCAGGTATTTCCTTGTCCCTCAAAGAGATGACCCAGGACCGTATGGAAGCGGCACTGCTCGCCGACGACATCGACCTCGGTGTCGCCTTCGACGCTCCGCATCAGCGGGGAATCCACGCCGCGCGCATGTTCACCAAAAGCCTGGGTCTCGTGGTGGGCCCCGACTACCCCCGGGACCTGAAATCCAAGGCGCTGGCCGTGCGAGATCTGGCCACGCTGCAGCTCGCGATCCTCGGCTCCGACGTCGCCACCCGTAGCCACATCGACTCCTACTTCGGACGGCACCGTGTCAGCCCACGCATCGCGATCGAGGCGAACTCCATCCAGGCGCTCATCGAAATCGGCCGACACACGACGCTGGCCACCGTGCTGCCCGAGACTGACACCGACGACCACCCTCAGCTCGCGACGGTCACCCTTGCCCGAGCGCACCGTGGTGCCACTCCGACGGCAGGGCGGCTACCAGAGCGCTGCATCCCAAGCTTTCGCCGACCGCACGTACCACCTCGCCGAGAGCCGCGGCTACGCCTCACCGCGGCCGGGGCCCGGATGACATGGTGCGATGCGTCCCCGGTGCCGCCCGGCTCCCGGATTGTGACGGCCGTCCACAGGGAGCAGGCTGGTGTCCGAGCTGTGGGCAAGGCAGAAGACGCTCGGCGTGTCACAGATGTGGGCTGTGTCCGGTCTTCATCGTGAGACAAGTCGTGCGAGCCAGGAACCGACGAACTCGGTCACTGTCGAACGAGTGGGCGGTACAGCGGTCCCGGAGGACGGTGGCCGCATGGTCGTTCGTTCCGGGCACGCTTTAGGAGGTGTGGCACATGTCAGAGAACCCAGTGCACGAGACCGCCCACGAGGGCCACGAGGGCTTGCCGCCCGAGATCACGGTTCTGCAGGAGGTCACTCCGCCCTTCTTTCCCGAAGGCGGCTCGGGAATGACCATCCTCGTCGAGTGGCCTCCCGGTCACCCCGGCGCTGCTCCGCATCGCCACTCGGGCCCCGCTTTCGGCTACGTGGTGGAGGGCGCGGTCCGGTTCGAGCTCGAGGGTGAACCGGAGCGCGTGATCAAGGCCGGTGAGACGTTCTGGGAGCCGGGCGGTGACGTGATCCACTACCAGGACGGCAACGCCCTGTCGGAGGCTCCGACCAAGTTCCTCGTGACCATGGTCTGCGCGCCGGGTCAGCCGATGCTCAAGTTTGTCGACGAGCAGGAGCTGAAGGAGCGGGCGCATCTGCGCGCGCCGCGTCCCTCTGAAAGCTGACTCGCGAGTTCGATACGGGGCCGAGCCCGGGATCCTGATCGCGGCGCCAGGCTTTGCCCACCAGATACGCCGGGTTGCAGCGTCGGCACAGAACATGATCCTGCGACCCGTTCCACCCCGTCGCCGTTCCGCTCGTGTACATACGCTGAGCGACGGACAGGAGCACACCGCTCGCAGGCAGCGCTGCGCTGGGCGAAGTCCTGGCGTGTCTGCGCGCGGCGGCCGGTGTTCCACTCCGAGGCCGGCCTCCAGCACGGCTTCGCCCTCGCGGTGGGCGAGGTCGCGCCAGAGGTAAGGCGCCGTATCGAGGTCCCGGTACCCGGAAGCGACGCGTCGGAGTACCTGGACCTACTACGCCTGAGACCGAGGTCCGTACGGCCGTCGAGTTCAAGAGTCATCCACGCCGCCCCAGAGGGGGGCGTCGAAGAGACGCTGCTCGTCACCCCCAGGCGCCTGGAAGTGCTTCACATACTCCTCAAGCAACTCGCGGGTGACCGGGACGGTGCCCGGCCCGCTCTCCCGGCTGCGGGCTTCGAGACGGCGGCACAGCTCATCGAGCGACGCAGCGAGGTAGTGCAGTTCAACAGGAACCCCGAGTGCGCGTGCCGCCGAACGCTTCTCGTCCCGCTCAGAACGTCCCCAGAAGCCGAACTCCAGGATCACCGTCTGTCCCAGCGTCAGCAGGTCCTGGGCATGTTCCCGGAAGCGCCCCTCGAGCCGGGCACGCGTTCGCTCATCGAACAGGTCGACACCGAGGTCAGCCAACCATTCGTCCGGGCAGAGGCGCACCGCTGGGATCTCTCCGGCCAGGCGCTTGGCCAAGGTCGTCTTCCCCGATCCCGGAAGTCCGCACAGCAAGATCAACCTGGGCTCGGGGCTCGTACCCATCAGGCCCCTCCAAGCCACCGCAGCAAGGTCATTCCGGCATGCTCGCGCAACGGCCTCATGCAACGGAAACGAATTCCGCCGACACCGTCCGCGAATTGCCCGACCCGCAGCCGAGAGCCGGGGCCAGAACTCGTTCCCTGAGCCCTGGCCCAAGATCGATGCCGGAAGCAAGCTCGGCGGCGCGAAAAGGACGCGGAGCCGCGCCAGTTGATCGAGCCTCGCCATCTCACGCAAGGGCTGTCCGAACATCAAGGGACTGGGCAAACCTCGCTACGTGGTGGAGCAGACCTTCGCCCTGCTCCACTACTTCGAACGCCTCGCAGTTCGCTGAGAACGCCGCACCGAACTCCACGACGCCTTCGTCTCCCTCGCCTGCAGCCTCATCTGCTACCGACGCCTCAAGCAGCGCCGATCACAAGCGGTGGTACGAGTTCAAGAAGTGCTCGACACGCGCGCGTACGGAGTCAGCCACGCAACGCGATGAAGAGCTGGTACCCGGTGATCCCAAGTCCGCCGCAGGCCATACCGAGGCCCACGACCGCCATCAGCGCCATCATGACCTGGCCGTAGAGGGACTGGCGGGCGGAGGCGCGGCTGGGGTTGCGCGGGTCCTAGCTGAGCTCCAGCTGCCGCCCGCCGGTCGGCTCCCGGTAGAAGTGCAGCCCGCCGTCCTGGTCCATGTACCGGTACACCTTGGTTCTGTTGGTGTAGTGGTCGAGTTCGGCCATCACCGTGATGCCGTGCTTGGGGAGGCGCAGCGCGTCGTACAAGCCTCGTCCCAGCGTCAGAGCCATGAATGCCCCCGCGCACGCGAAGAGCTGAAAGAACGGCAGCGCGATGGCCCACGTCGGCTCACGGAGCACCGCCACCGCCACATCGATCACAGCGAAGAGTGCGATCGCGGCGACAACGAAGAGAACTCGCTTCGACGCCCGCCGGGGGCGCCCCTCAGAGACTTCGGTGATCAGATCTTCGCCGTCGACGCGCGATCCTTCGGCCGCTCTCTCGGGCAGGCGGGCCTGCAGGGCGGCGCAGAACGTGACCACGGCTGCGGCGCTGGCATCGTGAACCGCGTACACGGCAGCACGGCGGTCGGCCGCTGCAGTCGTCAGTACGACCTCGAACGAGCGGTCGAGGCTGCGGACCGCTTCGATGGCCTCCAGCGGAATTCGCTCCACGCGCCCGTCCTGTTCCCACTGCACATAGTCGAATCCGCCCCCGAAGCGGGCGGTGGCACTGCTACCGCGCAGCACGAGGGATGGGAGGGCAGGCGTCGTCGTCATGTGCATACGACGGCTGAGATCAACAAACGTTTGCCCACCGCCGTGGCAGGCGCACGCCACAGCCTCAGGGCAGAAGGCGGCCCCACTCAGCGCTAGGGCAATCTTGGCCCCTGGCACCGCCCAGCCAAGGCGATGGTCCAGAGGCGAAGTCGTGCACCCAGCATCGGAGCCGTCCTGGCCGACTTCGACTTCCGCCCTCAGCCCGCGTGTGCTCTCCCAGCGCAGCCTCTGCCCCACCCGACCAGAACACTTGAACAAGATCGTGTTACGAGCTCTAAGGCAACACCGTTGCGTTACCGCTGTGACCTGCGGGGCAAAGGGGTTGGGCGAGGCAATGAGGTCACGGTAGCCCGGCCGGTCACGCGTGCTGTGGCACCGCCCGTGAGCCGAGCGATTCAACCCGAGGACGGCCGAAACGTCAGTCAGTGGGCGGGTCAGACCCCGAGCGGTGACGGTCCCAGTCTCAATGTCGGTGGGGGATGTCATCCTCGGCTCCATGGATCACTCTGCGCGGATCACCGCGTTCACAGGTCTCGTCGGACCGCCGCCCGGCCCGGCGCCCGCCGTCGACTGGGCGGCGGTCGAGGGCTGGCTCGGCACCCCGCTGCCCGGTGACTACAAGGCGCTCGTGTCGACGTACGGTGCGGCCGAGATAGGCGGCCCGGGTGCGGCGATCCGGCTGCACCCCCCGTGCGTCAGCACCGACGGCCGCTTCGAGTACGCAGCATGGATCGTCGAGACGCACCGGCACTCGGCGATCCGGCCCGGCATGTTCACCGCGCGTCGGCGCCCCTTCCTGCCCGAGGAGGGCGGCCTGCTCGCCTTCGCCACGACGAGGAGCGGCGACCACCTTTTCTGGAACACGGGCGCGTCGGACTACCCCGACGAGTGGCCGGTCACGCTCATGACCACGAATGTGGCAGTCGGGGTGAGCGAGCCCTGGGTGGACTACGAAGTCCCGTTCCTGGAGCTGCTGTTCACGCTGCTGCGCACCGGCGTGGCGCACCCGGGCGAGCCCGGCGGGCTGCTGGGCCCGCTGTCCTCACAGATACGAGTCTGGCCGCCGCTGGCCGGGGCCGCACCCTGGTCGCCACCGCCTGCGGGCACCGCCGTGGACGCGCGGCAGCACGCGGCGCTCACCGAGGGCTCGGGCCTCGACGCCGTCATGGCGCTGGTTCCACCGCCCCTGGAGCCGTATCTGGGCGAGGCCACATGGGAGCAGGTCTTCGAGCGGCTCGGTACCCGGCTGCCGCCGGACTTCGTGGCGCTCGCGGAGCGGTACGGGGCGGGCAACTGGAGCTGGTGGCTGGACATGAGCGCCCCACTGTCCCTGGACCGGCCACGGGAGCAGGGGCTCGCGGCCACCGTCGAGGGCATGCTTGACGGATACCGCCAACTGCGCGCCGCCCATCCCCAGTACTACCCGATGCCCGCGTGGCCCGAGCCCGGCGGCTTCCTGCCGTTCGCGTCGACGATCGACGGGGACCAGATCGGCTGGTGCGCGGACGGCCCGCCCGAGACATGGCGCGTAGCCGTCGACCCCCGCCACTGGGACCAAGGACCGCCCCTGCCAGGCGACTTCACGGCGACCCTGCTCACGTGGTTGCGCGGCGGCCCCGCCGAATCCGGCTTCCCCGGTCTGACCGGCCAGGACCTGCATCCGCTGGACGTCATGTTCTTCGAACCGTTCGGGCCGGGCGCGCCGTGGTGAAGGCCACTCGTTACCACGGGCTGGGGCCTCAGCACCGTTGCGTTAGGGCCATGAGCGGCTGTTGATGCCGTGGGCGAAGAACGCGACGGTGGTGCGGTTCCGGGCTTTGTGGGGGTGTTGTCCCGCGTTCGGGCCGTACTTGCTGGTGGGGTTCTTTCGGGTGCGGGCCTTCACGGCAGCAGCCGCAGCCGCTTCAGCTGCTGAACATGAGCGCCGGCCGGCTGTGGATCCACGGCCGTGAAGGCGAGTTCGTGCGGCCGGACAGGTCGGACTGGGTGAACTCCCCCACCGGGCACGTCCGCATACGCATCCTCGGCAACGGACAGGCACCGTTCTGACCGAGCACGAGAAAGTGACCGGCTGCCACGGTCCTGACATGCTCCTCACACGGTTGCCTGGCACGGACCGGGACCACTTCATCGCGCCGCTGGAACCGACACACTCGAAAGTCGGCGATCTTCAAGGACCTTTCCGGGGACCGGCATACAGCCTCCTGATGGCATCCTCCGGTGGGCTGCCGAATCGTCCCGGTGGGACCTGACTGAGCTGAAGCAACCGAAGACCGGATGGCGTGGCGCCGGCGTCTTCGTACCCTGCCGGGCCGAAGTCAGTAGTGTGACGGAACACCGGATACGCTCGCTTCGGCTCTGCAAAGGCCGAGCTGCCCGTGGTCGCCGAGCTGCTCGCAGCGTCATCGGAGTGATCATGACGAAGTACTCCCGCTCGCCGGCCTGGATCCGCATCGGATGCCCGGACGGCAAGCCGGACAGACGCCGATGGACCTCCTCAGGACTGCTGTCGCCCGGCGCCTTGTCAGTGCGACACAGACGCCTGTATAACGTTGTAAAGATCACGTACGGAGAGTCGGAGCACGGTACACGACGGTGACGCTGACGACCCCGTACCCGCACTGACCGGACCGGTCGGGACGCTGAAAAGGGGAAATGCCGTGCGGGTCAGCCTCAAGGACGTTGCCGCGCACGCGGGGGTCTCCATCAAGACCGTCTCCAATGTGGTGAACAACTTCCAGCACGTCACCCCCGCCATGCGCGAGCGTGTCCAGCGATCCATCGACGCGCTCGGCTACCGCCCCAACCTGGCGGCCCGACATCTGCGCAAGGGCCGTACAGGCATCATCGCGCTCGCCCTGCCCGAACTCGGCAACCCCTACTTCGCCGAACTCGCGGCCGCCGTCATCGACGCAGCCGCCGCACACGAGTACATCGTGCTGCTGGACCACACCGGGGGGCACCGCGAGCAGGAGGTCCTGGTCAGCCAGGGCTTCCGGGCTCGAGTCATCGACGGTCTCATCCTCAGCCCCATCGAGCTGGAGGCCGAGGACCTGCGCGACCGGGCGGAGAGCGTTCCGCTGGTGCTTCTCGGCGAGCGTGACTACGACCTGCCGTACGACCACATCGCCATCGACAACGTGGCCGCCGCCCGTGCCGCCGTCCGGCATCTGATCGGACTAGGGCGCCGAGAGGTGGCGTTCATCGGCGCTCGGCGCGGCCGCAGCGAGACCGCTCAGCTGCGTGTCCGCGGCTGGCGCGAGGAGCTGACTGCCGCCGGTCTGCCGGCCGACGACGGGCTCGTCGCGGCCACCGACGGATGGGGCCACGCGGACGGCGCCGACGCCATGCGTCGCATCCTGCAGTCCGGACGGCGTCCCGACGCCGTCTTCGCCTACAACGACCCCATGGCCATCGGCGCGATGCGCGCGCTCTTCGACTGGGGGCTGCGCGTTCCCGAGGACACCGCGGTCGTCGGCTTCGACGACGTGGTCGAGGGGCGTTTCGGCGCGGTGACGCTCACCTCCGTGTCGCCGGACAAGGAAGCCATCGGCCGACTGGCGGTCGAGTCGGTTCTGGCACGGCTCGGCGGCGACGAGGTGTCCGAACCGCACCGCGTCTGGGCGGAGTACCGCCTGGTGGAACGCGAGAGCACTCTGGGGCGGGCGGCCGGCGGCCGCGGTCCCATGTGATCCCACGGACCGCGCACGGGTGAATCCAAGGGCCCGCCCAGTCCTCCCGGGGCGGCCTGACGCGCGTGGTGTGACGGCTCCTCCGCCCCAGTGCCACCGGCCCGCGGCTTCTCCGTCTCAGTGCTACCGGCCCGCCCCCAAGCCGGCCGTGTGCCACGTGTTTTTGACGTGAAGTTTCCTGACGTTCCGTCAAAACAGCTCCTTCAGCGCGTGTTGCGATAGCGCACGCATGCGAGAGGGGCCCGCGTGCCGAGTGTCACGTTCCCGGACGACGCTGCCGCCATCGAGGGATCCGGTCAAATCGCAGAACTGCCGGACCTCTGACCACGTTTGCGGGTGCGCGTTCCTTGGTCAGCCCGCGCCCCGTCGCCGTCTCACCGGTTACGGCGGAGGAACAAGGTAGTTCGCGGCACGCCGCGCACGCTGTGTGCGCAGGGGGTTTACAGAGTCCTTCCAACGATGTAAAAACTCTGTGCGGCGGGCCGAACGTCCTTTCCCGCCAGGGGAGAAGCACTACTCAGCTGGACCATGCTCGACCTCTGCCTACTCACATCTCCCCAGTGCCCTTTCAGCGTCACCCGGATCGGGGTCACCATGCAGCGCACTACTCACCGTCGTCTCATTGCCCGTCCCGTGGTCGTCTCCCTGGCCGCAGCCGTGGCGTTGACCGCCACCTCCTGCGCCAAGTCGGAGGACGACGGGGCGAACGACACCACCTCCTCGGCCGCCGCCGACTCCGCGCAGAAGGTCGCCGAGCCCAAGCCGGGCAGCAAGACCTGCACCATCGACGCGTTCGGCGGAAAGAAGCTGGACCTCAAGAACGCCACCGTCGGCTTCTCCCAGTCGGAGAAGGAAGCCAACCCCTTCCGTATCGCCGAGACGCAGTCCATCAAGGACGAGGCGAAGAAGCGGGGCGTCAAGCTGCTGACGGCCAACGCCCAGTCGCAGTTCTCCAAGCAGATCAGCGACGTCCAGGACCTCCTGGCCAAGGGCGCCGATCTCCTGGTCATAGCCCCGCTCAACTCCGACGGCTGGGAGCCGGTGTTCAAGGCCGCCGCGGCGAAGAAGGTCCCCATCGTAACGATCGACCGCAAGATCAACGCTGCAGCCTGCAAGGACTATGTGTCCTTCATCGCCTCCGACTTCGTCGAGCAGGGCAAGCGCGCCGCCGACCAGATGATCGAGGCGACGGGCGGCAAGGGCGAGGTCGCGATCCTGCTCGGCGCCGCGGGCAACAACGTCACCACCGAGCGCACCAAGGGCTTCAAGGATCAGATCGCCAAGAAGGCGCCCGGCCTGAAGGTGGTCTTCGAGCAGACCGGTGACTTCGCCCGGGAGAAGGGCCAGCAGGTCACCGAGCAGCTCATCCAGTCGAAGCCCGGCATCAAGGGAATCTACGCCGAGAACGACGAGATGGGCCTGGGTGCGGTCGCCGCGCTGAAGGGCGCCGGCAAGAAGCCGGGTGCCGTCAAGATCGTCACGGTGGACGGCACCCGCAACGCCGTCAAGGGCATCGTGGACGGCTGGATCAGCGGCGTCATCGAGTCCAACCCGCGCTTCGGACCGCTGGCCTTCCAGACGCTCGACAGCTTCACCAAGGGCGACGAAGTGGCGCAGGACGTCATCATCGAGGACGGCGCCTACGCCCCGGACAACGCGAAGGCCGACATCGGCAAGGCCTACTGACCCTCCGCAGGGGCCCGCTCCCGCGGGCCCCTCCGTCCTCCCCCACTCCTCGCATCGCACCCTGGAGGAACAGGTGGCACCCCCCGCCGAAGTGCTCGCCGTCCGCGGGCTGAGCAAGACCTTCCCCGGCGTCCGGGCCCTGGACGACGTGGACCTGACCCTGCACGCAGGTGAGGTCCATGCCCTGATCGGCGAGAACGGCGCCGGAAAGTCGACCCTCATCAAACTCCTCACCGGCGTGTACCGTCCCGATGCCGGTGAGGTCGTGTTCCAGGGCCGTCCGGTCTCCTTCGCGACCCCGCTGGAGGCCCAGAAGGCCGGGATCTCGACCATCTACCAAGAGGTCAACCTCATCCCGCTGCTCAGCGTGGCCCGCAATCTCTTCCTGGGCCGCGAGCCACGCAACCGGTTCGGCGTGCTGGACATGGCCCGCATGAACCGGGAGGCCGAAGAGACCCTGAGCACCTACGGCGTGCGCGTGGACGTCCGCCGGCCGCTGCGCACCCTCGGGGTCGGCGCCCAGCAGATGGTCGCCCTGGCCCGTGCCGTCGCCACGGACGCGCGGATCGTCATCATGGACGAGCCGACCTCCTCCCTCGAACCCCGCGAGGTCGAGACCCTGTTCTCGGTGATCCGGCGGCTGCGGGGCGCGGGCATCGCCGTCGTCTACGTCAGCCACCGCCTCGACGAGCTGTACGCCGTGTGCAGCACGGTCACCGTGCTGCGCGACGGACGACGTGTCCATCACGGCCCGCTGGCCGACCTCGACCGGCTCTCCCTGGTGTCGACCATGCTCGGCCGGGACCTGGGCGAGGTCCGCGAGGAGGGCCTGACCAAGTTCACCGGCGACCACGCGGCTGCCGACGCCGAACCGGTCCTCGCCGCCGCCGACCTGACCGTGCCGCACAAGCTGCACGGTGTCTCCCTGAGCGTGCGTCCCGGAGAGGTCGTCGGTCTGGGAGGACTGCTCGGTTCCGGGCGCACCGAAACCGCCAAGGCCATCGCCGGAGCCCTGCCGCTGCGCTCGGGCGGTGTCACGGTGGCCGGGGTGCCGCTGCGCACGGGATCGACGCCGGCCGCCCTGCGCGCGGGCATCAGCCTGCTGCCCGAGGACCGCAAGAGCGAGGGCATCGTGCCGGGCCTGTCGGTGCGCGAGAACATCGCGCTGGCCGTACTGCCCCGCCTCTCCCGCTTCGGCCTGGTCTCCGAGTCCCGCGTCGACAGCATCGTGGACACGTTCATCGAACGGCTGCGCATCAAGACCTCCTCGCCGCAGCAGAAGGTCGGTGAACTCTCCGGCGGCAACCAGCAAAAGGTGCTGCTCGCCCGGTGGCTCGCGATGAATCCCAAGGTGCTGCTGCTCGACGAACCCACCCGCGGCATCGACGTGGGAGCCAAGGCCGAAGTACAGAAACTCGTCGACGAACTGGCCGCCGACGGCCTGGGCGTCCTGCTCATCTCCTCCGACCTGGAGGAACTCATCGAAGGGTCCGACCGCGTGGTCGTACTGAAGGACGGCTCCGTCGTCGGCGAGCTGGCCGGCGACGACGTCACGGAAGAGAAGCTGATGCGCACCATCGCCGGCGACGGCCCCGCGCAGGACACGGTCAAGGAGGCGGCCATCGATGGCTGAAGCCACCCTGCGCACCCTCCCGCTGGACAAGGCCCGCATCCTGCCCTGGCTCCAGCGCTACGGCGTCTATGCCGGCGTGGCGGCGCTCCTCGTCGTCAACTCCCTCATCACTCCGTACTTCCTGACCGTCGAGAACTTCCGCACCCAGGCCGTCCAGGTCGCCCCCGTCATCATCGTCGCCCTCGGCATGGCTCTGGTCATCGGCACCGAGGGCGTGGACCTGTCGGTCGGCGCGGTGATGGCTCTGGCGGCCTCCGTGACAGCCCTCTACCTCGGCTACGGCCTGCTGCCCGCACTGCTGGTCGTCGCCCTGTTCGCCGCCGCGGTCGGACTCGCCAACGGAGCCCTGGTCGCCTTCGTCGGGGTGCAACCGATCGTCGCCACCCTGGCCCTCATGGTCGGCGGCCGAGGACTGGCCCTGGTGCTGCTGCCTCAGCTCAAGGACCTCCAGAATCCCAACCTGGCCTCCCTGGGCTCCGGCGACCTCCTCGGCTTCCCCTACCTGATCCTCATCGCCGCCGCCCTGGCTCTGCTGCTGGCCTTCGTGATGCGTCGCACCACCTTCGGACGCCAGCTCCTGGCCATCGGCGACAGCCGCCCCGCCGCACAGCTCTCCGGCCTGCCCGTCCGACGCGTGCTGATCATCGTCTACGTCGTCAGCGCTCTCCTCGCCGCGGTCGCGGGCGTGCTCGCCACTGCCCGTCTCCAGGCCAGCGACCCCACCTCGCTGGGCAACCTGATGGAACTGTCCGCGATCACCGCGGTCGTGGTCGGCGGCACCCCGCTGACCGGCGGCCGCGTCAACATCGCCGGCACCGTGGCCGGAGCCGTCCTCATCCAGCTCCTCACCGCCACCCTCATCAAGCACGATCTGCCGCCCTCCTGGACCCAGATCGCCCAGGCCATCGTGATCGTCGCCGCCGTCTACGCGGCACGCGGACGGGGGAAGCGTTGACCACCACGAAAACGGACGCGCCCGTGACCATCGCGAGCATCGAACCGCCCCAGGACGCCCACCCGGTGGGCTCCGCCCGCTCCGAACGACTCAGTGCCCTCGTCCAGCAGCACGGCGCCCTGGCCGTCCTGCTGATCGTCTCCCTCGTGGCGTCGCTGTCCTTCGACTCCTTCGCCACCGGCGACAACGTCAGCAACATGGCGACCAGTTCCGCCTTCCTGGCGATCGTCGCCCTCGGCATGACCTTCGTGATCATCACCGGCGGGATCGACCTGTCCGTCGGCTCCCAGTTCGCCCTCGGCGGCGTCCTGGCCGCCTGGGGATCGCGACACGGCACCCTGGTGGCCCTGCTGCTGCCACTCGCCGTGTGCGGGCTGATCGGCGTCGTCAACGGCCTGCTGATCGCCCGCTCCCGCCTCGCGCCCTTCATCGTCACGCTCGCCGCCATGCTGGGCGCGCGCGGCCTGATGCTGGCGCTCACCGACGAGGGCGCCGACACCTACCTCATCGGCAAGGGCTCCTTCCTCGCCCGACTCGGCCAGGGCACCACCCTCGGCCTCGGCAACCCGGTGTGGATCGCGCTCGCCCTGTTCGCCGGCGGAGCTGTCGTGCTGCGCCGGACCCGCTTCGGGCAGCACGTCTACGCGGTCGGCGGCAACGAGGACGCCGCCGCGCTGATGGGCGCCCCCGTGGCCCGTACCAAGATCCTCGTCTACGCCCTGTCAGGCCTGCTCGCCGGACTGGCAGGCGCCCTCAACGCCGCCTGGCTCGCCTCCGGCGTCACCATCCTCGGCAGCGGCATGGAACTGGACGCCATCTCCGCCGTCGTCATCGGAGGCACCCTGCTGACCGGCGGACTCGGCTACGTCAGCGGCTCGCTCGTCGGGGTGCTGCTGCTGAAGGTGATCCAGAACGTCATCAACCAGATCGGTTCGCTCGACTCCTCCTACCAGCAGGTCGTCAGCGGTGCCTTCCTCGCCGTGGTCGTCATCGCACAGACCTGGCTCGGGCGCCGCCGGCAACTGATCTGACAAGCCCCGGACCCGGCGGCCGAGCCCCAATGACCCGGCCGCCGGGTCCGGTTCCAGACGGTCGGGCCTCCCCCGGCCGTCTTTTGCACGCGCCCGTCTCGCCACCCCACGCGTCGAGGAGGCACGACGCGTCGACCACGCGCAGGCCGAAGGCACCTCGTCTGACGAAGACAGCGAGCGTGGTGGGCAACCACCGCGCTCGCTGCGCTCGTCCTGGCGGCCGGCACAGCACTGACGGCCACCGCTTCCGCGGCCGCCGCACGCCGCGCATGGACACCCCACCCGGACCGGTGCCAAGCCGACGACCCGTCCCTCTACGACATCAAGGCCGGCCTGCTCCCCGGCACCTCCGCTGTCGACGCCGTCGGCAGCTGCACCGTATGCCCACCATCGCCGTGGCCGGCGTGGGCGGAGCGCAGCGCCCGGTGACAAGGCACATGCCGTGCCGGACAGCCCCGGAAGTCCGCTTGAGGGCACGGGTGAACTGGCGTTGGAACGTCACCAGCTACGACAGCATCGTCCTCATGAAGAACCTGCCGTCGGCGACCCTTTGTGGCAGGACGGACAGACCCCAGCTCTTCACGGAGATCGTCAACAGCGGCAGTGGCACGCTGCTGAAGAACGACGCCTTTGGACGATCGGCCCGGGCCTCGGGGCCGTGACTCCCGTATTGCCCGCACAGCAGTGGCCCCGGTGGCGGGAGGTCTCCCTCCCGCCACCGGGACCACGTTCATGGGCGCTGCCGGTTACGGCTTCTCCTCGCTGTAGAGGTCGCTCACCTCCTCGGCGGTCAGGGCACGGTCGACGGCGTGGACCTCGTCCACCGCGCCGTGCCAGAAGTCGACGTTCGAGCCGTCCCAGTGGGCGCGGCCGACGGTCAGCGGGCCGGTGCTCGGGAAGGCGGCGCCGCCGGTGGCCGTCGCCGCGAGCTTTCCGTCGAGGTACAACCGGATCTGGTTGGTGCCGGCGTCGCGTACGCCGACGAGGTGGTACCAGCGTCCCGTCTCCGCGGAGACGGGCACCTGGGCACGACGCTCATCGGGGGTGCTGAAGGCGAAGTTGCCGTGTCCGTACTGCAGGTAGAACGAGTTGGCCGTGGCACGGGAGTCCTGGCTGACCGCGGTGGCGTAGTTGCCGGGGATGCCGTCGAGCCGGACCCAGGCGGACACCGAGTAGCTGCCGCTGGTGTCGAGCACCGGGCCCGAGGTCTCCGCGTACTGCTTCTGACCGTCGAATTTCAGGGCGCTGCCGCTGACGCCGTCGGTCCAGGAAGCGCCCTCGCGCAGGGTGAGGGGGGTCCCGTTGGGGCCGGTGTCCTCGGCAATGGTGCCGGTGCCCTCGTCCAGGGTCCAGTGCCCGCCGCCCTTGAGTTCCTTCTGGCCCGCCGCGGCGCCGGCGGCGATGACCTTGAGGTTGATCTTCCGTACCTCGGCGGCATCCATCTTGATCTCGCGCCGGTCGTACGTGTACAGGCCGTTGAGCTCGTTCTCCAGGTCGGTGATCTGTGTGTACACCGAGCCGGAGAGTTCGGCGCCGGCCTGTTCGAGGTAGAACTTCTCGGTGTTCTCGACGTACCTGCGGGTCAGCTCCGCCTTGGTGGTGACACCGCTGTAGATCACCGTGGGGGCTCCCGGCCACATGTGGCCCGGGGACCGTAGCGTGAAGCCGCCGTGCTCGCCGTCCATGGCGGCCCGCTTGTCGTCGGGGAAGGGCGGGTCCTCGTTGTTGTAGTCGTGGTGGTCGATGATGTCGCCCTTGCCCGAGTCACCCTTGGAGTTGCAGCAGTTGACACCGCTGTGGGCGTTGACGACTCGGGAGGGGTCGGCTGCCTTGACGGCCTCGGTAATTCGGCCGGTCTCCTCGCGGTTCCACTCGCCCCAGCCCTCGTTGAAGACGATCCAGCCGATCACGGAGGGCGAGTTGTGGTGCTGGCGCACCGTCTCCCGGCCCTGGTCGACGAACGCCTTCTGGCCCGTCTCGTTGGTGAGGTTGCCGGAGACGAAGTCCTGCCAGACGAGCAGGCCGAGCTTGTCGGCGTGGTAGAACCACCGGGCCGGCTCCACCTTGATGTGCTTGCGCACCGCGTTGAAGCCGAGCTTCTTGTGCGCCTTGAGGTCGAAGGCGAGTGCCTCGTCGCTGGGCGCGGTGTAGAGACCGTCGGGCCAGAAGCCCTGGTCGAGGGTGGCGAGAGAGAAGATCGGCTTGTGGTTGAGGACGAGCTTGTTGAAGCCTCCCACCTTCTCGATGCCGATCTTCCGCATACCGAAGTAGCTGCGGATCTTGTCGCTCGACCTGCCGTCGGTGAGGGTGACGTCGAGGTCGTAGAGGTACGGGTCGTCCGGGCTCCACAGATGCTGCTTCGCCACGGGCAGGGTGAGCTGTTTGTCCGCCGCCCCGCTGATCTTGCCGACCACCTGACCGCGGGTGTCACGGGCGACGGCGTCCACACGGGCGGACGAGGAGGCGCCTGCGGCGTCGACCGTCACCGCCAGGGTGCCGGTGTCGATGTCGGGCGTGGTGACGACGTTCTCGATCGAGACGGGCGCCACGGGCTCCATCCACACGGTCTGCCAGATACCGGAGCTCTGTGTGTAGAAGATGCCGCCCGGGTTCGTGGACTGCTTGCCCATGGGCTGGTCCGCGCCACCGGTGTCGGTGACGGCGACCACGATCTCCTGCTTGCCGGTGCCCTTCAGGGCGTCGGTGATGTCGGCGCTGAAGGCGTTGTAGCCGCCGGTGTGGTCGGCGACCTTCGTGCCGTTGACGTAGACGCGGGCCTGGTAGTCGACGGCGCCGAAGTTGAGCTTGAGCCGGTTGGAGCGCTCGCTCTTGCCCACCTTCCAGCTCTCGGGCACGTCGATGAGGCGGCGGTAGAACATGTGGTCCTCGTGCCGTTCGAGTCCGGAGAGCTGCGACTCGACCGGGTACGGCACGATGATCTTCTCGTCGAGGTTCTTGCCGAAGACCGGCTGTTCCCCGGCCTTGGCGCCGCTGAACTGCCAAGGCCCGTTGAGGTTCCGCCACTTGGGCCGCTTCTGCTGCGGGCGCGGGTACTCGGGCAGCGGGTGGTTCTTGTCGACCTCGTCGCCCCACTTCGTGGTGAGGCGGTGGGTGGAGTCGTTCTCCGCGTAGCGGATGACCTTCGGCACGGCCTTGCCGCCGGTCGTCAGACCGCCCTCACCGTCGTAGGAGACCCGGACCAGCTGGTTCTTCTGGATGGGCTCCGAGAGGTTGACGTAGAGGGAGGAGGAGTCCCCGGGGACGGAGGTGACCGAGTCGATCGGCATGGCGGTCGTGTCGGCCTCGACCTTCAGATGGTCCTTGACCGCCTGGAGGCCGCCGACCCTGCCCTCGAAACGGGCGCGCAGCCGCCGCCCGTTCTCGGCCACGGTCGGCTCCACCGGGAAGACCTCGAAGTCGGACGGCGGGGTGAACGCGGACATCGGCACGATCTGCTTGGCCAGCGTCGGCGTCGACCAGCGCAGATACATGTTGGCTCCGCCGGTGTCCTGGAACAGTTCCAGGCGGAACGTGTGCTTCTCACCGGCGGTCAGTTCGACGGGCTGACTGGTCTGTTCCCGGTCCCAGTCGCCCACCCAGTGGTCGATGACGGGCTTGTCGTCGATGAAGAGCCGGAAGCCGTTGTCGCCGATGGCGTAGAAGGTGTAGTCACCCGTGGCCGGCGCCTCGATCTGGCCCGTCCAGCGGGCGGTGGTGTGCTCCGTCTTCCCGGTCAACTCCTTGAAGGTGTCGGTCAGACCGGAAAAGTTGATCTGCGGGTCGAGTGTCGTCCCACCGAGTTCGGCGAAGTCCCGGGCGCCGGGGGCCGACATGCTGAAGTACTCGCCCTTCAGACCGTGCGTCTGGACGGCGGCCTGTCCGGCGGCGAATGCCGAGGCACTGCCCGTCGACTCTGCGGCTGCCGCGGCGGGCAGCAAGCCGCTCGGCGGCAGCACCAGGGCCGCGGTGGCGAGCAGCGCCAGCACTCTGGCTCTGGGGCGGGTGTCGTGTCGTGTCATCGAACCTTTCCTCGTACAGAGGCCGTGACCGCGTCCGACCGCCGGGGCAGGGTTACGGGCTCCTGCGAGGAAGCCCGTAGGGAGAAGCTGCACACCGGCTGAGGCACGTTCGGCGAGGCGGCCTTTTCAACGTTGGAAACCCTCTGCCAGCGGTATGACAGCACGCCCTCAGGAGGCTGTCCAGACCTCGCGCAGCACTTCGTCTCCAGACGCCACCGCGAGGAGGTGGCGAGGAACCCCCGAAGTCGTCGGATACGTCAGGGCCGCTGTGGAGGGGGCCTTGCGCCCGTCAAAGCACCTCGGCAGAGCACGAGTTGAACCAGACGCCCCCTGGTCGGCCGCGCGCTGTCGAATGCACGAACGGGCCCGCGAGCGGGTGTTCACGATCGGGAACGCCTGACCGCACTGGCAGCGGCAGCGGCAGCCGGCAGCTTGCCGACAACCTCCGCACCCGAGCGGGACACCTTTGACCGCTCGTGCAGGCAATCCTCTTAGCAGGCTGCGGAGTTGCGCGATCCGCGGCGGCCGGACCCACCCTGTCCTCACGGCACCGTCAGCGCGACACCGACGAAGGGCACTGGCACTCGGCTTCGCCTCACCACGGCAGTCCCGGCGCCGCAAACAGGTCTGCGCTCTGGCCACGACCGTCCTCGATCTGCTGGATTTCGGCCATGCATCTGAGGACAACGCGCGTGCCTCCCGTACTATCGCTAGAACCGAGGTGTGCGGTAGCAACAATCACTGCCCACACCGCACCAGCCTGAACAGCACACGATGAGACGTCACATGCACCGCGCCCCTGCCGTCCGTCGGCCGCGGCGCCCTGAAGGGGTGTGAACATCATGGCCGAAACCACAACCGTGACCACCGAGTTGACCTCGCAGTACAGCGCGCAGGTGGCCGGGGACCTTGAGCGGAATCTCAAGGAACAGGAACGTATTGCCGGCGAGATCGAGGCGTTGCAGGCGCAGTTGAGCGCGCTGCAGCACGACCACAGCGTCCTGGTGAACGTCCAGCAGGCCCTGGGCGTCCCGGCGCCGCTCGCAGCGCCTGCCCCTGAAGCCGCCGCGGCAGTGCCCGCTCCCCGCAAGAAGGCGGCGACAGCATCGGGCACGGGCAGGAAGCCGCGGACGGCGAAGAAGTCCGTGGACACGCCGCGGGCGAAGAGCAGCAAGAAGACAGGGGGCGTGACGCCGACCGCGTCGTCGTCCCTCCCCAAGCTCGTCGACCTCGTCCGCGACCACCTGGCAGACAGCGGTGAACCCCGCTCCGCCGCCGAAGTCGCCACCGCGCTGGGACAGCAGCACCCCGAGCGTGCCATCAAGAACACGGTCGTGCGCACCACGCTCGAAGGACTGGTGGCCAAGAACCAGGCCCAGCGCAGCAAGCAGGGCTCATCCGTCTTCTACACCACCCCGGAGGGCTCAGAGGCTGCCCGGGAGACGCCGGCCACGCAGCAGTCCGCTTGAGCGCTGACACCTCGCCCGTTCACCGCAGTCGGACCGCACCAGGCCCGCTGATGCCGCGCGGCATCAGCGGGCTCGTGTAGCAGCGGGCCTGGTCAACGGGGCGCCGCGTCCGGATCTCGCGGTGCAGGATGTGGTCCTCCGCATGGATGTGTTCCGGTTCCCACCGGCCATTGGTGCACGGCCGCGGTGACGTCTTTGCCCGTGGCGTCGACGCGGCGGGCGAGGTCGGCGGTGTCGAAGCCGCTGGTGGTGGCGGAGCCGTAGGAGTGTTCCTCGGTGTGGTCGGCACGCTGCACGACATCGTGGCGTATGCCCGGCGGCTCGACACCCAAGCCGGGCACGCTCATGGGACGCAGGACCAGCTCCTCAGGCCCCCGACCTCCGAGGAGCGCCCTCACCGCTTCTTCCGGCGAGGTCGCGGGTCTGCCGAGAACGCGCTGGACGTCGTCTGTCTGCTGTTCCAGCACACCGGTGAAGTCGGAGGCAGTGCCGCCGTGGTGGTCCTCGGTCAGGACGCGGACTGCGGCAGGCATCCGGTCGGCGGGGCAGCGGGTCAGCAGGCGGTCGACGACCCGTAGCCCAAGGGCTCCTGACTCGGCCGGCACGACGATCATTCTTCTCCTTCGCCAGGAGCTTCGGCCGACGGCCTCTCGGGCTCGACTTTGTGGCCCCGATTCCGGCACACCATGGCCGAGTCCGGCCGCGGCGGCGATTCTTGCCCCCTCCGTACGGGGGCCGGGCTTTCGCCGGCATTGAGATGGCTCTCTCGGTGTCGCCGAGCATCCGTGTGCGCCGTACGACCCGTAAGCACGCGCTGGTCGGGCACCTGCTCGTAGTAGACGCGCTCGGCTCGACAAGCGCGGTGCGCGCCTACGAGACGGGAACCCTCACACAGGCCGAGACGACCGTCGTACGGGCGAACGGCGTGTCCCACCTCGAGGCCGGGGTGAAACTTGCGCCCGTCGGTGCGGTCGCCGAGGCACGTCCCGTGCAGGAGCTGCCGCGGACGGCGGTTCTGTGCCCTGCCCGATCGGCGTGCGGCAGCAGCCACGGCCTGCCACCGACGCCGACCTGCTGCTCCGGGCTGAGCGAGCTTCCGGCGGTTGCTTGCGCTCAGCGTCGCTGCGGCACCTGGGCCTCGCAGATCCGCCATGTCTTGGTGTTCCCGCCAACCTGGGAGGCGATCCGTTCCCCAACCGTTCGGTCGGTCTCACACTGGCGTCCTCGGCGACGACGCCGGATCGATGAAAGGCCCATGACGATGCCCATATTCAACGACGGGATCTCCGAGACCGAACTGCCGATCGACTCGGCCGTGACGACCGATGTCGTGGTCGTCGGTTCCGGCCCTGCGGGTGCGTCCGCCGCGCTGCTGCTGTCGACCCTCGGCGTCGACACCATCATGATCACGAAGTACCGGTGGACGGCCAACACTCCGCGCGCGCACATCACCAACCAGCGGGCCATGGAGGTCTTTCGCGATCTCGGCATCGAGGACCAGGTCCTGGCCGATGCCACCGAACACGGTCTGGTCGGTGACACGGTGTTCTGCACCAGCATCGCCGGTGAGGAGATCGGGCGCATCCACACCTGGGGCACCCGTCCCGACCGGGAGGCCGACTACCGCCTCGCGTCTCCCTGTCTGACCGTGGACATCCCGCAGTCCTATCTGGAGCCGATCCTGGTGCGCAACGCGACGCAGCGTGGCGCCCAGACCAGGTTCTCCACCGAGTACCTTTCCCACACCCAGGACGCCGACGGCGTCACCGTGCAGGTGTTGGACCGGCTCACCGGCCAGGAATACAGCATCCGTGCGAAGTACCTGATCGGCGCGGACGGGGCCCGCTCCAAGGTCGCCTCGGACATCGATCTGCCCTTCGAAGGCGCGATGGACATCGCCGGCTCGATGAACATCACGTTCAAGGCCGACATCAGCCGTCTCGTCGCCCACCGGCCGTCCGTCCTGTACTGGGTCATCCAGCCGGGCTCCAACGTGGGCGGCATCGGCGCGGGTCTGGTGCGCATGGTGCGCCCGTGGAACGAGTGGCTGATCGTGTGGGGCTACGACATCGCGGAGGAACCCCCGACCGTCGACGAGGAAGCCGCGGCACAGATCGTGCGCAATCTCCTCGGAGTCCCGGATCTTGAGGTCGAGATCACCGGCACGAGCCTGTGGGGCAACAACGAGATGTACGCGACCCGGCTTCAGCAAGGCCGGGTGTTCTGCGCGGGCGACGCCGTCCACCGGCACCCGCCGAGCAACGGTCTGGGGTCCAACACCTCCGTCCAGGACTCCTACAATCTCGCGTGGAAGATCGCGGCCGTGCTCAAGGGGCATGCGGACCCGGCCCTGTTGGAGACCTACAGCGCCGAGCGGGCACCGGTCGCTGAGCGCATCGTCAAGCGAGCCAACAAGTCCAGCCGCGAATTCATCGACATCTTCAAGGCGCTGGGTGTCCTCGACGCGACGAGCGAGGCGGAGATGACGGCCGCCATCGAGGAGCGCAAGGCCAACACCCCTGCGGGCGCTGCCAAGCGGGCTGCCCTGGTGCGGGCGATGGATCTGAAGAACTACGAGTTCAACGCACACGGTGTCGAGCTCGGCCAGCACTACACGTCGACCGCCGTCGTTGCCGAGGGTGCCGAACCGCCGTCCTCTGCACGCGATGCCGATCTCTACTACGAGATGTCGACCGTCCCCGGGGCGCACCTGCCGCACGCCTGGGTGGGCGACAGCGCGCACCGCAAGGCCCTCATGGACCTGGCGCCCTACGACCGCTGGACCCTGCTGACCGGTATCGCGGGCGAGGCGTGGCAGGACGTGGCCGAGAAGGTCGGCCAGGACCTCGGCATCCCGCTGGGTGCCGTCGTCATCGGCCCGGGCCGCGAGGTCAGCGACCTGTACTACGACTGGGCCAAGCTGCGCGAGATCAGCGAGGGTGGTGTCCTGCTGGTGCGGCCCGACAAGCACATCGCCTGGCGTGCGATGGAGCTGCCCGAGAGTCCTGAGGACGAGCTGCGCGCCGCCCTGCTCTCGATCCTGGGGAGGGACTGACCCGTGCAGTTCGTACACGACACACTGGCGCAGCGGGTGAGGTTCGCCTCCGGCGCCGCGGCGGACGGGCTCGCCGCCGAAGTCGCCGCGCTCGGCGCCCGGCGGGTGATGGTGATCGCGGGTGCGTCCGAGGAGGAACTGGCCGACCGCATCACCGCCGGCCTGCCTGTGGCCCACCGGCACCGTGAGGTCGTCATGCACGTTCCCGTGGAGGTGGCACACAGGGCGCGAGCCGCTGCCGCCGAGCGTGACGTCGACGCCCTGGTCAGCGTGGGCGGCGGTTCGACCACCGGTCTGGCCAAGGCGGTCGCGCTGACCACGGGGCTGCCGATCATCGCCGTGCCCACCACATATGCGGGGTCTGAGGCCACTGCTGTGTGGGGGATGACCGAGAACTCGGTCAAGACCACCGGCTCGGATCCGAAGGTCCTGCCGCGCACGATCGTCTACGACCCCGCGCTGACTCTCACCCTGCCCGTCGAGCTGAGTGTCGCCTCGGGTCTGAACGCCCTGGCGCACTGTGTGGACTCCCTGTGGGCCCCGCGGGCCGATCCCATCAATCAGGCTCTGGCCATCGAGGGTGCCTGGGCCCTGCGCGTCGGCCTGCCTCTGGTCGCCGCGGAACCGGAGGCGATGGAGGGCCGGGAGAAGGCGCTGTACGGCGCGTACCTGTCCGCGGCCGCATTCGCGTCGGCGGGCTCGGGTCTGCACCACAAGATCTGCCATGTGCTGGGCGGCATGTTCAACCTGCCGCACGCCCAGACCCACGCCGTCGTCCTGCCCTACGTCCTCGCTTTCAACGCTCCGGGCGTCCCGGGTGCCGAGCGGCGTCTGGCGGCGGCCCTCGACGCTCCCAGCGCGAGCGAGGGGCTGGCGCGCCTGATCGACCGGCTGCGCGCCCCACGTTCGCTGCGCGATCTCGGGATGCCTGCCGACGGCATTGCCGAAGCCGCCCAGGCCGTCGTGGCGGCCGCCCCGGTCGGCAACCCCCGGCCGGTCACCCTCCACGCGATCACCGACCTCGTCCGAAGCGCCTGGGAAGGAAGCGATGCCTCATGACCCCCGACCTCACCACCCCTGGTGCCCCCGTCCCGGCTGAGCAGCAGGAGCGGGAAGCCGCGATCACCCGCGAGGTGCTCGAGTCCTTCGACGGCTGCACCGACCCTCGGCTGCGCGAGATCATGCGGTCCCTGGTCCACCACCTGCACGACTTCGTGCGCGAGGTCCGTCTCACCGAGCAGGAATGGAGTGCGGGGATCGACTTCCTGACCCGCACCGGTCACATCACCGACGAGCGGCGCCAGGAGTTCATCCTGCTGTCGGACGTGCTCGGCGCCTCCATGCAGACGGTCGCCGTCAACAACGCGGCGCACGGCGACGCCACCGAAGCCACCGTCTTCGGGCCCTTCTTCGTCGAGAACAGTCCTGAGATCGATCTCGGCGGAGACATCGCCTTCGGCGCGCCCGGACAGCCCTGCTGGGTGGAGGGCACCGTCACCGACACCACCGGGAGGCCGGTCTTCGGAGCGCGGATCGAGGTGTGGGAGGCGGACGAGGACGGCTTCTACGACACGCAGTACGGCGACGACCGGATCGCGGCGCGGGCACATCTGTTCACCGACGCCGACGGGCGCTACCGCTTCTGGGGGCTGATGCCGACGCCGTACCCCATCCCCCACGACGGGCCGGTCGGAGGGCTGCTGGCGGCGACCGGCCGTTCACCCATGCGGGCCTCGCACCTGCACTTCATGGTCAGCGCCCCCGCCCTGCGCACCCTGGTTACGCACATCTTCGTCAGCGGTGACGAACTCCTCGGCAGCGACTCCGTGTTCGGGGTGAA
This sequence comes from Streptomyces sp. 142MFCol3.1, assembly GCF_000424945.1. Taxonomy (NCBI): domain Bacteria; kingdom Bacillati; phylum Actinomycetota; class Actinomycetes; order Kitasatosporales; family Streptomycetaceae; genus Streptomyces; species Streptomyces sp. 142MFCol3.1. The sequence goes on along the minus strand of NZ_AUKV01000009.1, from coordinate 213,235 downwards.
GGAATCGCTCGTGAAGGACTTCCACGTGCAGCCGCCGGGTACGCCCGCGCCGGACGGACGCGATCTGAGCGACCGTTCGTGGACCCAGGTGCGCTTCGACATCGTTCTGGCGCCCGAGGGGAGTTGACGGGGCCCGGCTGCGTCAGGGCTGTGCGCGGCCCTGACGCAGCACATCGGTGGCGCGCAGCCCGAAGCGCTGCTTGAACCGGTGGGAGAAGTGGGTGGCCGATCCGAAGCCGCAGCGCGCGGCGGCTTCGGTCACGGTCGTCACTCCTCCCTGCTGCAGCAGCGTGCGGGCGCGCTCGAGGCGGCGGTGGAGCAGGTATTGCGGAACGGTCGTGCCGCCCGAGGAGAAAACCCGTGAGAGGTGGCGCTCGCTGATCCCGACGCCGCGGGCGATGCGGGCCGCCGAGAGACCCGGGTCGGTCAGGTGCTCGTCGATGTATGCCTTGGCGACGGTCAGGTGGACGGTGGCGAGCGATGCTGTTCGACCGGTCACCATGGAGGCGAGCAGGTCCAGCAGGACATCCTCGTCCACGTCGGCGGAGCTTTCCGGACGCAGTGCCTGGGCGGCGAGCGTGGCCAGCGTCCTGGTCTGGACGACGGCGTCTTCGCCGATGACCAGCGGTTGTGCGAGAGAGGCCGGACCTCCGAGCTCGCGCCAGACCTCGTGGGGGATCTTGATCGCGAGTTCCTCCAGACCGTGGGAGAAGCCGCGCATGAAGGGCTGGTCGGCGTCGCAGACCAGCATCTGCCCGGGGTGCAGCAGGTGGACTCCGTCGTCGTGGTAGAAGAACGCGTCGCCGGCCAGGGTCAGGTAGCAGGCCACGGCTCCGGACGGGACGCGGCGGATCTCTGCCTCGGGCCGTTCGACGACGTGCGGGCTGCCGAGCACGCGTGCCACATGCGCCCGGGGGAGCTGCAGGTTGATCTCTGTCGCGTTCAGGGCCGCATCCTGAAGGGCGCGGCAGCGCAGGCCGATGAGGGCCGTGGCGTTGTGCTCTTCCCACAAGGCGATGCGTTGTGCCTCGGGAAGGCCGACGGTGCTGAAGCGCACCGGGGCGTCTGTCGTCCCGCTCGTCATTTCTACAGAGTAGGGGTACGGGCGGGGCTCTCTGGGTGTTCCAGGTCGTGGGCGCATCGTCTGATCACGGAGGAGACCTGCTCGGTTGCGGGGGTGCTGCCCCGGGCGCGGCGGGCGAGCACCAGGTCGACGGATTCGTCCTCGGCGATCGGCACGTAGGCGACGCTGCTGAGGCTGAGGCTCTGGACCGACGCGGGGACGAGGGCGACGCCGTGGCCGGCGGCGACGAAGACGACGAGTGTGGCGGTCTCGCCGACCTCCATCAGTGAGGGGGGCTGGAAGCCGGCACGTCGGCAGGCGGCCAGGACCTGGTCGTACATGGAGGAGCGGGAGCGTGAGGGGTGGATGACGAAGGGCTCGTCGGCCAGCTCTTCGAGCGCGATACGTCGTCGGCCTGCCAGCGGATGATGGGAGGGCAGAACGGCCACCAGGGATTCGGAGCGCAGGAGCGTGGTGCGGATGTCCTCGTGCTCGACGGCGCCGCGAAGGACCGCGAGGTCGTAGGCGCCGGCGAGGAGGCCGTCGACGAGGTCGGGGGTGAGGAGTTCGCCTCGCAGATCCATGGTGACGTTGGGCATTTCGGCGCGTACGGTGCGTGCGACATGGGGTAGCAGGTCGTAGGTGGCCGTGCCGATGAAGCCGATGGAGACGCGGCCGACGTGGCCGGTGGCCAGCTCCGTCATGTGGCGTCGGGCCTGTTCGGCCTGGGCGGTCAGGGAGCGTGCGTACTCGATGAAGTGCTGACCTGCTTCGGTGAGTGCGACGTGCCGGGTGGAGCGGGTGAACAGCGCGGTTCCCAGCTCCTTCTCCAGCTGCTTGATCTGCTGGGAGAGGGCCGGCTGTGCCACGTGGAGGCGGGTGGCCGCGCGGCCGAAGTGGCATTCCTCGGCCAACGTCAGGAAGTAGCGAATCTGCCGTAGCTCCATGACCTGATTCTATAAGGTATCGTTATCAATCGATCGCGATTAGGTCTTGGACGGGCCGTCCGGCGGACTCCTACCGTGACGGTGTGAACGACAGCTATCTCTATTCGGCGGCGCGGACCCCCTTCGGCCGGTACGCGGGCGCCCTCGCCCATGTCCGGCCCGACGACCTCGCCGCACACATCATCAAAGGAACTCTGGCCAGGACTCCGGCCCTGGATCCGCAAGAGATCGGCGACGTCGTCTGGGGCAACGCCAACGGCGCCGGTGAGGACAACCGCAATGTCGGCAGGATGGCGGTCCTCCTCGCCGGTCTCCCCACTTCGGTGCCCGCCACGACTGTCAATCGCCTGTGCGGATCGTCCCTGGACGCCGCCCTCATCGCCTCGCGCGCCATCGAGAGCGGCGACACCGACATCGTCCTGACGGGCGGGGTGGAATCGATGACCCGGGCTCCCTGGGTGCTGCCCAAGCCGGAGCGCGCCTACCCGGTCGCGAACACCACCGCGGTGTCGACCACGCTCGGATGGCGCTTGATCAACGAGCGCATGCCCAAGGAATGGACGGTCTCGCTGGGCGAGGCCAACGAACAGCTGGCCGACCGCTTCGCGATCTCCCGCGAGCGCCAGGACGCATTCGCCCTCCGTTCCCACCGTCTCGCCGACGAGGCCTGGAACGCGGGCTTCTACGACGACCTGGTCGTCCCCGTCCCGCAGGAAGACGGCACCGCTCTCCAGCGGGACGAGGGAATCCGCCCCGGAACCAGCATGGACAAGCTCGCCGCACTCAAACCGGCCTTCCGCACCGACGGCCTCATCACGGCCGGCAACGCCTCCCCGCTCAACGACGGCGCCTCGGCGGTACTCATCGGCTCGGAGGCCGCCGCGGAGCGCATCGGCAGCGATCCCCTCGCCCGCATCGCGGGCCGCGGCGTCTGCGCGCTGGATCCGCAGATGTTCGGCTTCGCCCCCGTCGAGGCGGCGAACCGGGCCCTCAAACGCGCAGGCATCTCCTGGTCGGACGTCGCAGCCGTCGAACTCAACGAGGCCTACGCGGTGCAGGCACTGGCATGCGTGGACGCCTGGGACATCGATCCGCAGATCGTCAATGCGAAGGGCGGCGCCATCGCCCTCGGCCACCCCCTGGGTGCCTCCGGCGGCAGGTTGCTGGGCACCCTCTGCCGCCGCCTGCAGGAGTCCGGGCAGCGATGGGGTGTCGCCGCCATCTGCATCGGCGTCGGCCAGGCACTGGCTGTCGTCCTGGAGAACGTCACCGGGAGCAGCCGATGACCGCGCAGCTGTACACCGACGCGGACGAGGCGGTCGCCGGCATCCAGGACGGCTCGACGGTGCTCGTCGGAGGCTTCGGCATGGCCGGCATGCCTGTGTCCCTGATCGCCGCCCTGATACGGCAGGGAGCCACCGGCCTCACCGTCGTCTCCAACAACGCCGGCAACGGCGACACCGGCCTGGCCGCGCTCCTCGCCAAGGGACGGGTCCGCAAGGTGATCTGTTCCTTCCCCCGCCAGGCCGACTCGTGGGTGTTCGACAACCTCTACCGGGCAGGAAAGATCGAACTAGAGGTCGTCCCCCAGGGGAATCTCGCGGAACGGCTCAGGGCGGCCGGAGCCGGCATCGGCGCCTTCTTCTGCCCCACCGGCGCCGGCACACTGCTCGCCGAGGGCAAGGAGGTACGCGAGATCAACGGCCGCACCCATGTGCTGGAGTACCCCATCAGCGGAGACGTCGCGCTGATCGGCGCCCACCGCGCCGACCGTATGGGCAACCTCGTCTATCGCAAGACCGCCCGGAACTTCGGCCCTGTCATGGCCACCGCGGCCGCCACGGTCATCGTCCAGGTCCAGGAGATCGTCGAGACCGGCGCGATCGACCCCGAGGCCGTCGTGACGCCCGGCATCTACGTCGACCGAGTCGTCCAGGTGGGTGATCACGCATGAACCGGACACCTTCACAGACGCCCGGGCAGGGCCCGCTGGGCAAGCACGACATCGCAGCGCTGATCGCTCGCGACATCCCGCACGGCTCCTACGTCAATCTCGGCATCGGCCAGCCCACCCTGGTCGCCGACCACCTCTCCCCCGCCTCTGGCGTCGTCCTCCACACCGAGAACGGCATGCTCAACATGGGACCCGCCGCCCGGGAGGACCAGGTCGACCCGGACCTGACCAACGCCGGCAAGGTTCCCGTCACCGAACTGCCCGGCGCCGCCTACTTCCACCACGCCGACTCCTTCGCGATGATGCGCGGCGGCCACCTGGACGTCTGCGTACTCGGCGCGTTCCAGGTATCCGCACAGGGCGACCTCGCCAACTGGCACACCGGCGCACCCGACGCCATCCCCGCGGTGGGCGGAGCCATGGACCTGGCGATCGGCGCGAAGAAGGTCTTCGTGATGATGAACCTGTTCACCCGCGACGGAACACCCAAGCTGGTGTCCGAGTGCAGCTACCCGCTCACCGGGCTCGCCTGCGTGAACCGCGTCTACACGGACCTGGCGGTGTTCGACATCACCGCGCAGGGTGTGAGCGTGCGACAGACGTTCGGTATCGACGTGCACGAGCTCACCGATCGTCTGGGCCTGCCGTTGCTGGCTGCGGCACCGGGGCGGTCCGCTTGACAGCGGCGACATGAGGCACTGCGGCGCGGTCCCGTTATGCCTTCGCGCGGCCGGTGGCCGCGCGAAGGCATAACGGGACCGCGCCGAGGAAGATCCTGCTCGGAGGGTAAGAGCTGCATCCGTGGGCACGATGCGTCTATGCGCGTCGCCGAGGACGCTGGGCTCATCAGCCATGAGGAGGGGTCATGAACCGTCAGATCCGGATTCGCGTCAACCGCCGGCCCGCCGCTCCACGCGAGATGCCGATCGACCGCAGAACGCCCTCGGGACGTCTGCTGCCGTACTGACTCGTCCACGGTGATTCCCCGTACTGATCGGCTCGTGCCGACCCGGACGTGCCGGCACCTTCACACCGACTCGCGCGCCAGTGGCCGTGCGACCCCTCACGGCTGTCGGACGGTCAGGAGGAACACCGGCGCGGCCGCATACGGCTGATCCACACCCCGAAGACTCCTGGCCGAGCTCACCCTCCGGTGCCGAACCACCTGGAGGCGGCGTCAATTCGCCGTGGTCCGCGACACGGTGGCGACACGCCGCGCACCGAGCAACGCCGCGCGTCGCTGGAGTATGACGATTTCGCCCCGTTCGCGAGAGGCCTCCCCCCGTGCGCGTGTGGCTTTTATGAACGGCGGGGGAAATTAGGCCCTCGTCCAGGGCAAACCACGTCCCGATCGGGTGAGTCGAACTGTGCGGCGTTGAGGGGATCTTGAGCCCTCGCCGCGCCGCACCCCTCTGTCTCCACGACTTCCGGAGCCGATGTGTCCCCCAGTCCCGAACCTTCCGCACGCGCACTCTCGCGACGGCCACCGCTGTCGTCCTGGCCGCCGGAGCCCTGCCGGCGCTGACCTCCGCGGCGAGTGCCGCTCCCCAGCAGTCCGCCCACCAGTTGCGTGCCGACCTCAACGGCGACGGCTACGAGGACCTGGCCGTCGGCGCTCCGTACGCCACCGTGGGGGGCAAGGCCCGCGCAGGCTATGTGGCCGTGCTGTACGGGTCCGCCGCGGGGCTTTCGGCGAGGAAGGTGTACACGCAGGCGTCCGCCGGCATCCCCGGCGCCGTCGAGCAGGGCGACCTGTTCGGCGGCCGGCTCACCACAGCTGACCTGGACGGCGACGGATACACCGATCTGCTCGTCGATTCCGGGAACGAGCGCTGGAGTCAGGACGGCATCGACCGGCAGGGCAGCCGGACGGTGCTGTGGGGTGGTTCGAAGGGCGTCGGCTCCGGCTCGCTGCTGCCCGCTGAGGGCACCGGTATCGGGCAGGCCTATCGGACCGTGGCCGGTGACTTCGACGGCGACGGGCACCAGGACCTGGCGCACAACGGCCGTGTGCTGTTCAGCCCGTTCGGGCGCGACGGCCGCCCGGCGAACACCCAGGAGGGAGCGGCCTTCAGCGACGGCGACCTGAACACGGTCGCTGCGGCGGTCGGGGACACCGACGGCGACGGCTTCGACGACATCGTGACGCTGGCCCGGACGTACGACCCGGACGACGAGGGCCAGTACGGCACCTACGTGTACTACGCGCGGGGCGGCCGCGACGGACTGCGGGCCCCGGTGCGGCTGTCGGACCTGACCGGGCCGCCCGCCGACACCGTGGCGCTCGGCGATCTCGACGGTGACCACCGGGCGCCCGCAGCCCCCGCCTGCGCCAGCACGCAGCGGCCGTCGCCCGTGAAACCCCGGAGACCTTCTGCGCGGAACTGCTGACCGGTCTTGCGCCGACAGCACCGACGACGTCGCCCTGCTCGCTCTGCGCCTGCCGCCGAACGACCACTCCCCCACGTCAACGGCGTCCCACGAGAGCTGACGGTTCGTGTGAACGCCACGCGGTGAGACGGCGCGACGGCGTCCCGCCACCGTGTGAAACCGCCCCGCTCTCCGTTCTCCCTCTTGCTCTACCTATCGAATTTCGATAGATTTCTATCGTAACTCGCTGGAAGGGTAGGTCATGGGAAAGCTGACAGTGCGTGCGCTGCGCGCCGTGCTCGCGGTGGTGTTCGCCGGCACCGTGTTCGTACAGGCATTGATGGTGTGGACGTTGGTCAGCGGGAGCGACCCGGAGGACGGGTCGCTCCCGCTGACCCCGTTGCGCGTGTGCACGATCCTGGGCATGGTTTCGGCACAGGTCGCCCTGGTCTGCGTCTGGCGGCTGGTGACGATGGTGCGACGCGGAACCGTGTTCTCCCGCGCCGCCTTCCGGTACGTGGACGGGATGATCGGCGCGATCGTGGCGGCTGCCCTCGTGTGGTTCGCGGTCACGGCCCTCAACGCGCCGGGCCAGCGGGACGACCCGGGTGTCACCGTCATCATGGGCGGGGTCGGCGTGGCCATCCTCGGGGTCGCACTCATCGTGCACGTACTGCGGATGCTGCTCAACCAGGCCGTCGCACGCGATGTCGAAGCGGCGCAGATGCAGGCCGAGTTGGACGAGGTGATCTGATGCCGATCGCCGTCGACATCGACGTGATGCTGGCCAAACGCAAGATGTCCGTGGGAGAACTCGCGGACCGCGTAGGGATCACACCCGCCAACCTGGCGGTACTCAAGAACGGCCGGGCCAAGGCGGTACGCTTCGCGACGCTCGCCGCGCTCTGCGAGGTGCTCGAGTGCCAGCCGGGCGACCTGCTGCGCTGGGAGGCCGAGGACGTCGCGGGCTGATGAACCGTGCCCGACCCGCCGTCCACCCTGGAGCGGAGTCTGCCGGCGGAGCGGCGTCGCGGCACGCGTTGCCGCCCGGGCCGAGCGAGGCATCTTGTCGAGAATCCGGCGACGGCGATACCTGAAGGCACTGCGTGCACGAACACCGCCCATGTACGGGCACGCCTCGAAACGCGGTCGCTCGGGAACGTACGCCGGGCCCCGCCTCCGCACACGGACTGGGCCACACACGCCTCCGACGGGTCGTTCCCCTCGGGCCACAGCACCACGGGCGCACCGGCGGGCCCGAGCCGCGTCCCTCTCCGGGCGCACTGCACGGATGGCGTCGCAGGCCGGGTCTTCGCCACCGGCCTGCTCGGCATGTGTTGGGGGCGTGACCCACCGGCTGCACGGATCGTTCACCGCGGGCACGACTCCTCGCTCGGCCCACGGAGACCCCCATGCGCTCCAAGATCCTGATCGTCGAGGACGACCACGCGCTGCGGGACGCGCTGCGCCGCGGGCTGTCCGACGACTTCGATCCCGTGCTCGCCCCCGACGGGGCGATGGCCCTGCGGCTGGCGACCCCCGCCGTCTCGGCGGCGGTCCTGGACATCGGACTGCCCGACGCGGATGGCCGGGACGTGTGCCAGGCCATGCGGGCCAACGGCTTCCCTGGTCCCGTGATCTTCCTGACCGCCCGCCACCAGCTCACCGACCGGCTGTCCGGGTTCTCCGCCGGGGGCGACGACTACCTGCCCAAGCCCTTCCACCTCGCCGAACTCGCTGCCCGGTTGAGAGCCGCGCTGAAGAGATCCGCTCCACGGTCCGCAGCCTCGTCCGGCGACGTGGTCCTGGACGCCGTGGACCACACCGTGACGGCTCACGGCGCGCCGGTCGCCTTGTCCCCGACCGAATTCCGGGTCCTGGCCACGCTCGTTGCCGCGGACGGCGGGATCGTGCGCCGTATCGACCTGGTTCGGGCCGGCTGGCCGGACGGCGCACAGGTCAGTGACAACACCCTGGACCAGTACCTGACCCGGCTGCGCCGCAAGCTGCGCGAGTCAGGCAGCGGCCTGAGCCTCGGCACAGCCCGCGGGATCGGACACCGCCTGTCATGAGCGGACCCCTGCGCCGCATGGTCCCCCGAACCCTGCGTGGCCGCCTTTCCCTGGTGGCGCTGGCCATCGCCGCGCTGCTGATGACGGTCCTGACCGTGGTGTTCGACGTGGTGATGGACCGGTACCTGCAACACCAGGCGGACGGCGAACTGCACACCCGGGCGGACGCAGTGGCCACCACCGTCGACACCAGCGGCAACCGGGTGCGAGTCCTGGAGACCGCCCACGACCGGCTCCTCGACTCGAACGTGTGGATCTACGCCGGCGATCGACTGCTGGAGAAGCCTCCCTCTGCCGCGACCGGCGGTCCGCTGACCGAGGCCGCGGACCGGCTGGCCGCGCAGCGCCGGTACGCCTGTACGACGGTCAAGGGCCGTCAGCCCGTCCGTCTGTGCGCGCTGGCCATGGCCGGACACCATGCCGCCGCTGTCGTGACCGCCCTGGACCTCGGCCCGTACCGGAGTTCGGTCGACACTCTGCTGCTGGGCTCTCTGGTGCTGGACACCGTGATGCTCGGGTGCACGTACGTGCTCACCCGCCTGTCCGTCGGCAGGGCCCTTCGCCCCGTGCGGACCATGACCGATCAGGCCGCCCAGTGGAGTGCCGTGGGCTCGGACGACCGTTTCGGCGCCGCGCATCAGCCGGCCGAACTCGCCAATCTGGGCACCTCGCTGGACGCACTCCTGGACCGCATACGCACCGTGCTGCGGCACGAGCAGCAGCTGACCGGGGAGTTGTCCCACGAACTGCGCACCCCGCTCACCCGGATCGTCATCGAGCTCGACTGGCTGCAGGCCCGGCCCCGCTCCGCCGGTGAGATGCGTGCGGTCCACGTGGTGATGGCCGAGGCCGCGCAGTCCATGCGGACGATCTGCGACACGCTGCTCAACGACGCCCGCGAGAGCTCCCTGAACCCGGCGACGCTTCCCGCTACCACCGACGTCGTGCCCGTCCTGCAGCGACTGCTCCAGGCCACCGAGGCTCCGAAGCGGCTGAAGACGACGCTGGAGACCGAGGGTCCGATTCTGCGGGCGGCGGTCGCGCCCGCTCTGCTCGAGCGGATCCTCAGTCCCCTGCTGGCCAATGCCGCCCGCTACGCCGGGTCCACCGTGACCGTGTCCGCGCGGACCATGCCCGGCGCAGTGGGCATCGACGTCGTCGACGACGGTCCGGGCGTGCCGGAGGCGTTCGTCGGCGAGTTGTTCCGGCCGGGGCGGCGCGCCGACGCCGATGACGGACACGACGGGGCGGGGCTGGGACTTCCGCTCGCGCGGCGCCTGGCCCGTGCCGTCGGCGGCGAGGTCTTCTACGACGCCGAGTACGCCTCCGGGGCCAGATTCACGGTCAGCCTGCCCGCCGGCGGCTGACCTGTCCCCGTTTCGCGGCCGATGCGGCGCTGCTCCTGCGCTCCTGCGCCTGGGCATAGACCATCAGACCGAACAGGACGGCAACGAGGATGGCCGACGAACCCGCGGTGCCGAGGTCCAGACCACCGTCGGCAACTGGCTTCGTGAGGAAGTCTCCCGCCGTCGCGCCGAGAGGACGGGTGAGAACGAAGGCAATCCAGAACAGGAGCACGTTCGGAACCGTGGGCACCTTCATCAGCGCGAGGAGCAGCGCGAGTACGCCGGTCACGAGCAGCGCGCCCCCTGCGTAGCCGAGGCCCGAGCTGTCGGACAGGAAGTCGCCCATCGAGGTGCCGAGCGTGTTGGACACCAGGATCGCGGACCAGAACAGGGCCTCGCCGCGGAAACTGACGATGTCACGGATCTGGAATGTCATCCCGCTCAGCTTCCAGGCGAAGAAGATGGCCAGGAGGATCGCGATCAGGATGGCTGCTCCGGCCGGGTAGCCCAGGCCGAGGCCCTGCGGGCCCCAGCCGAGCGAAGTGGCGCCGTCGGAGAGGTACCCGGCGCTGGCGTCGCGGTTCATGAAGTCGGACATCGTGGTGCCGGCCATGCTGGTCGACAGGATCACGGTCCAGTACAGGAACGGGTTGTAGCGGCGGGACCGCAGCTGGACGACCAGGGTCACCACAAAGATCGCGAACAGGGCGATCGTGGTGAGGAAGTAGCCGAATTTCAGGGTCTGCGCGAAGAGGTCGCCCGCTGTCTCGCCGAGAGTCGTCGCGGCGATCTTCATGATCCAGAATGCCAGTGTGACCTCTGGGAGTTTCTTCATCACCGCAGTGGTCGACACGCTCGCCGCGTCTACGCCGTCGAGAACCTCTGGTTTCTCCATCGTGGTGCTCCTGTCGTGCCGAACGACGCAGCGCCCGCCCCGAGACGCGGCGAGCGCTCCGCTCCGATGAGCCGACCGCAGACGGCAGCCGGCATGTCGACCGTGGCACGGCAAGCCTGAACGCGGCCTGAATGCCCGCCGGACGGAGCGTCAGGCCACCTGAGGGTCCCTGCCTCCGGATCGGTGACGTCCTTGCGGGAAACGGCCAGGTACACCGTCGGTCCCGCAGTGCCGCGAACACGCTCGCTTGCGACTCGCCGGCGGGCCCGCGCTCGCCCTCCGTGTCCGCCATGGAGCCGCCTCCGCCTGCCTGTCGTCTACAGTGAAGTAGACCGACTACTGTCGTGTAGACATAGGTGCGCGCGGAGCAAGCACGGCTTCGAGCGTTCCGGTCCGCCTGCCCCCTACCGGCATCACGAAGAGGCTCGTCCATGACGCTCGCGCACCAAGCCGCATCTCAGGTGAACCTCGCCGTGAACCTTCTCGACGCACAGTCGTTGGTCGCCGCCTTCGGCACCCTCGGCATCGCCGTCGTCCTCTTCGCCGAGACCGGTCTCCTCCTCGGCTTCTTCCTGCCGGGCGACTCACTGCTGTTCACCGCTGGGCTGCTGTGCGCCGGCTCGGCGACGCAGCCCGGTCACCTGTCTCTGGCCTGGGTCCTCGTCGCCGCGGCGGCCGGGGCCCTGGCCGGCGCACAGACCGGATACCTGCTGGGCCGCAAGGCGGGACCGGCGTTCCTGGCCCGCACGAAGTCCCGCAAGATCAAAGAAGGCGCCGACCGTGCCGGGGACATCCTCCACCGGTACGGTCACGCCAAGGCGATCGTGCTGGCCCGGTTCCTGCCGATCGTGCGCACCGTGCTGAACCCCCTGGCCGGCATCCTGGCCGTTCCGGCGCGCACCTTCGCACTGTCGCAGATCCTCGGAGGTCTGGTGTGGACGGTCGGCCTGGTCCTCGCCGGTTACGGCCTGGGCGCTTCAGTACCCAACGTCGACCGCTACCTCCTGCCGATCATCGCCGTGATCGTCATGGTCTCGCTCGTGCCGATCGGCCTCGAACTGATCCGCGCCCGGCAGGCCTGCCAGACAGGCGACAGCGCGTGAGCCCTCACCGCAACGACCTCGGGACAGGCTCCGCTCGGCGGCCTGCCGCTGTCCGGCTTCTTTTGGTGCGGTGGCCCCTGCGAACGTTCGGGGGATGTCACATGGTTCGACATCGAGAGCGGGGCGGGCATCCCGCGGCGCGCGGGCTCACTGTCGGTCCCGGCGGCGTCCGACATCATCTTTGTCCGATGACGTCAGACCCGGGTGCGGTCGACGAACCGCCCATCGGGTTGCGCCTCGGTACAGCGGCTCACCGTGCTCCGGCACACGAACCACGAAAGCGTCCCGGCGGCCCGTGGAGGTCTTCCCGCTATTCGCCGCCGTCGCCCCGGATCACGACGACCGGACAAGCAGCGTGCTGCGTGCAGTGCTGAGCAACGGACCCCAACAGCAGTCCTGAGAATCCCCCAAGGCCTCGGCTGCCGACGACGAGCAACTCCGCTTCCCGAGCGGCACTGAGCAGCACACTGGCGGGGGTGCCGTAGCGGATGTCGCTTCGTACCTCCACTGATGGCTGCGCTCCCACGGTTTCCTCAACGGCTTCTCTGAGTTCCTTCCGTGCCCGGCCTTCCAGGGCCGCTTCATCACTGCTCGAAGGGGGCAGCCACCCGAGCGCGCCGTGGAATTGCGGAAAGTCCCACGCGGTGACCGCCTCCACCACGCAGCCGGTGAGCTCCGCCTGACGCACCGCCCAGCGAAGCGCCCGCTTCGACGAGTCCGAGCCGTCCACCCCGACCACGATGCGGCGCGCTGCCTCAGGCTGGTCAGCCATGGTCTCTCCTCGACGTGATGATGGGGACAACCGCGCCGGAACGCGGGCCGCATCCACTTGGGCTTGGCCTCCAGCCTCGCGCCGATCACCCCGAATGCCCACTCCGAGAGGTCCGGATGGGGGCTGCGCCGGGCGGCTCCCTGTTTTCACCGAAAAGCATCACCGCCGGAGTGGCTGGATCGTCATACGTCACGATCCGCGGAAATGTGGCGGCAAGAGCGGCACGTCATTTCGGGCGGCGGCGCGTCGACCGGAGGGGCGAAGCAGGTGAAAGCCTTCGTGATGAAAGAAATCGGGCGGGTGGATTTCATGGAGAAGCCCGTTCCGCAGTTGGGTCCAAGTGACGCCCTCGTGCGGACGAGCCGAGCCCTCATCTGCACCTCCGACTCCCATACCGTCCAAGGTGGCATCGGACCTCGGGAGGACCTGACACTGGGCCATGAAGCGGTGGGAGTCGTTGACTCCGTGGGCAGCGAGGTGAAGGACTTCCAGCCCGGCGACCGTGTGCTGGTCGGTGCCATCACTCCCGACTGGGGCGACCTGGCTTCCCAGAACGGCTACCCCTCACAGTCCGGCGGGCCACTCGGCGGCTTCAAATTCGCCAACTCCAAGGACGGGGTCTTCGCCGAGTACTTTCATGTGAACGACGCCGATGCCAACCTTGCCAAAATCCCCGACTCCATCTCTGACGCAGCGGCTGTCTACTGCGCCGACATGATCTCCACCGGATTCATGGGCGCCGAGAACGGAAACATTCCGATGGGCGGGACCGTCGCCGTTCTGGCGCAGGGTCCGGTGGGCCTGATGGCGACCGCAGGGGCCAGGCTGCGAGGCGCCGGTCTCGTCATCGGGGTCGAATCGGTCCCCAGCCGGAAAAAGCTCGCACGGACCTATGGCGCGGACGAGATCATCGACTTCACCGACGAGGATGTCGTCGAGCGGATCCTCGAACTGACCCAAGGGCGGGGAGTCGACACCGCCATCGAGGCACTCGGCGCGGACGTGACCTTCCAGAGCGCAGTCAAGATCACCAAGCCTGGAGGAACCATCTCCAACACCGGCTACTTCGGCGAAGGGGAATTCGTCCGCATTCCCCGCGTCGAATGGGGCGTCGGCATGGCCGACAAGACGATCGCAACGGGTCTCTGCCCGGGCGGGAGACTGCGCATGGAACGGCTTTTGCAGGTACTGCAGAAACAGCGTATCGATCCGACCCATCTGACGACACACGAGTTCCACTTCGATGACATCGAACGCGCCTTCGAGGTCGCGGACAAGAAACTCGAAGACGTCGTGAAAGTAATGATCAGCTTCTAGACCACCCTCCTTCCCCGTGCGCGCCTCCAGGTCGCACGGATGTTCTCAGCGTTGCAGAGGCGAGGCGGCATGCACGATCCTGACCCTCCGTTCCGGCCGGTCCGCAGACGGAAGGGCTACCTGCCGCTGGAGGACCTCGGCCTCATCGGGGACGGCACGACCACCGCGCTGGTCGGCCTCGACGGCTCCATCTCCTGGATGTGCCTGCCCCGGTTCGATTCCGAGCCCCTGTTCTGCGGCTTGCTGGATCACGCACGCGGCGGGAGTTTCAGCCTGGCTCCGGAGGACCTGCTCGAGGCGCGGCAGCGCTATGAACCGGACACCGGCGTCCTGACGACCGAGTTGCGCAGCCCCACCGGCCTGGTGCGCGTCACCGATGCGCTGGCCCTGCGCCACGGCGCCGACCTCACCGATGACGCACCGGCCGACCGGTGCGAACTCGTACGCTCGGCGGTCGTGCTGGACGGGAACGTCCGCCTGCGAGTCGGCCTGGAGCCCCGCGGCGGCGCGCAGGCACGGGAATTGTTCAGCGGACTCGAAGTGCGCCCCTCCCGGCGACCGGACCTGCGACTCCATCTCCGGTCCAACCGTCCCTTGTCCGGCCTGCACAGCACACACGACCTGCAGCAGGGCGACCGTCTCGATCTCGTGCTGTCCTGGGGCCGCTTCCATCGTCACCACCGGCTCGACACCGACGCCATGCTGCAGGGCACCGTCGACGCATGGCGCCGCTGGATGCACCACTTCACCTACGGGGGCCCCGAGGAACTACTGGTCAGACGCTCCGCCCTGACATTGAAGCTCTGTGACGACTGGGCCAACGGCTCGCTGGTGGCGGCACCCACCTCCTCGCTGCCCGCACCGATCGGCGGCATCCGCAACTGGGACTACCGCTATACCTGGATCCGCGACGCGTCCTTCGCCGTGTTCGCCCTGCGCCGCATCGGCTTCCACGGCGAGGCGGACGCCTTCCTCGGCTGGGTTCTCGACGCCTTCGAATACAGCGGCCAACCCCGGATCATGTACGACCTCCACGGCGATCCGGTGCCGGACGAGGTCGAGGACAGCGAGTTGGAGGGCTACCAGCGCTCTGCCCCGGTGCGCTGGGGCAATGGCGCGGCCGACCAGCGCCAGCACGACGTCTACGGCGAGATTCTGGACTGCGCCCACCAGTGGCTGCGCTCCGACAAAGCGATCCAGCCCGCGCTGTGGGCCCGCCTGGCCACTCTGGCCGACGCCGCGGAGCAGGCCTGGCGCCAGCCCGACCAAGGCATCTGGGAAGTACGCAGCGAGGGGCGCGTGTTCACGTATTCGGCCGGACTGTGCCAGGTGGCCCTGGACCGGGCCGCGCAGATGGGACAGCGGCTCGGCCTGCCCGGTCGGATCGCCCACTGGCAGGCCTCGGCCGACGAGCTGCGCCGAAAGATCCTGGAGCAGTCCTGGGACGAGAGTGCGCAGACCCTCAGCGCGCACCTGGACGGCGGCGGCATCCTGGACGCCAGCCTGCTCGCGCTCCCGCTGCGCCAGGTGGTGCCGGCTGATCACCCGCGGATGGTGGCGACCACCGCGGCCATCGCGAAGCGCCTGTCAGCAGGTGACGGGCTGCTCTACCGCTACCTGCACGAGGAGTCGCCCGACGGCCTGTCCGGTGACGAGGGTGCGTTCGTGCTCTGCAGTTTCTGGCTGGTCGACAATCTGATCGGCCAGGGCCGCATCGAAGAGGCCGAGGAGCTGTACGCCTCGCTGTGTGCCCGAGCCAGCCCGCTGGGGCTCCTGTCGGAGCAGATCAACCCTTCCACAGGAGAGTTCATGGGCAACTTCCCTCAGGCGTTCAGCCACATCGGCATCATCGCCAGCGGCGTCAACCTGGCCCGGGCGAGGGAAGGTACGCAGGCGTGATCAACCGTCTCGCCGTCTTCGGCGCCACAGGCGACCTCGCCGCACGCTATCTGCTGCCGGCACTCGTTGCTCTGCGGGCAGCAGGACACCTCGGCGACGAACTGCAGTTGACCGGCGCAAGCAGGGAGGACTGGAGCAGTGAGCAGTACCGGGAGTGGGTCAACGCCCAGCTCGAACGTCATGGCGGCCCCGGTCCCGTCGACGCCGGAGAGGCGATCGCCGCATCGGCCCGCTACCTGAGGGCCGATGTCACCGATCCCGCCGAAGTCGCCGCCGTCATCGCCGGCGACGGACCCATCGCCGTCTATCTGGCCCTCCCGCCGACACTGTTTCCCCGCGCGGTCACCGCACTGCACGCCGCAGGTCTGCCGGCACGCAGCCGGATCGTGCTGGAGAAGCCGTTCGGCGAAGACCTGGCCAGTGCACAGGAGTTGAACCGGCTCCTCGCCGATCTCGTTCCGGAGCAGGCGGTGTTCCGGGTCGACCACTTCCTGGCCATGACCACCGTCCAGAACGTGCTCGGCAGCCGCCTGGCCAACCGTGTACTCGAGCCCATCTGGAACAGCACGCACATCGCCGAAGTGGAGATCGTCTGGGACGAGACGCTGGCGTTGGAAGGCAGAGCCGGCTACTACGACCACGTCGGAGCTCTCAAGGACATGATCCAGAACCACCTCCTGCAATTGCTCTGCCTGGTCGCCATGGAAC
The DNA here is from genome assembly GCF_000424945.1 of Streptomyces sp. 142MFCol3.1. Taxonomy (NCBI): domain Bacteria; kingdom Bacillati; phylum Actinomycetota; class Actinomycetes; order Kitasatosporales; family Streptomycetaceae; genus Streptomyces; species Streptomyces sp. 142MFCol3.1. The sequence continues at coordinate 196,789 of NZ_AUKV01000009.1, read as the reverse complement.
CGCCGATCACCCTCGGCGAGCGAGACCTGCGCGACCGCAAGGTCGACGTGCTGCGGTCAGTGCGGCCCCTGACCGAGTACGACGTCGTGCACCGCACCCGCCGCGCGCGCTATCTGCCCGGAACGGTCGCCGGCCACAACATTCCCGCATACGCCGACGAGGACGGCGTGAGCCCACAGCGCCGGACCGAGACCTACGCAGAGGTGGAGCTGGAACTGGACAGCTGGCGTTGGGCCGGAACAATCTTCCGGCTCCGCAGTGGCAAGGCACTGGAGGCGGACCGCAAGCAGGTGGCAGTGCGTTTCCGCGCCGTGCCTCATCTTCCTTTCGGGCACAGCGGAGAAGCCCTGCCCAACGTGCTCCGCTTCAACCTTGAGCCCGAAGGACTGGCCCTGGATCTGACGGGCATCGGCGCACACGCCCACGAACTCACCCCCCTCTCGCTGACCGCGGAGATGGAACCACCGGGCCTGCCCGCCTACGGCCGGCTCCTGCTGGACGTCCTCAGAGGGGATCCGGCCCTGTCCATCCGTGGCGACGAAGCCGAGGAGGCGTGGCGGGTGCTCGAACCCGTACTGTCCGCGTGGGAGAAGGAACTTGTTCCGCTGGAGGAGTACCCGGCCGGCTCCCAGGGTCCGCCCCCACGTCAGCAGTACGCAGACGGCCGACGGCGACGAGAAGACCTGCCCCACGATACGGCCCTCCTCCCGGAGGACATCTGACACCCGCCCGGACCCCCGGTCCGGCAAGACGGGCAGCGGCCTGACAACGCTCGGTCGAGCCCTCCTCCACGCATCGGCTGGCGCCCACCGGCCGCGTCGACCGCAGGGGCGCTGTGCGGGACTCGCAATCGCGCCGCCGCGGCGGCCGGTCGACATCTCGACATGGGGCGGACCACGCCGCCTCGCCTTCGACCGACACCTCTTTCACATCCGGCCGCCGGGCGACGACCACCACGGATGTCAGGTACCAGGCGACGGGGCGGGGGCCGTGGTGGGCGGAATGGTTGAGGAGGGCGAGGAGATTGGTCCGTTCTGCATCCAGCCACTGTCCGGGTGCGATGGCTGACGGCATGTCCGGGTGTCTGCCTGCGCAGCGGCAGTTCACGGGCCTCGCCGGTTCGACGGGCTGCCGGTCGTGGTCGAAGCCGTGCAGGTTGACGTGGAGCTGGCCGTCCGGGAAGGGCTCGCGGACCCGGTGTGCCCAGTGCACGGCCGGCGCGGTCTTGCCGGTGCCCGCGGTGCCGCCGGCCGTCAGCGACTCGTCGTAGCGGTCGGACGCGCACGACAGCCCGCCGTGCGGCCATCGCGTGGGCCAGACCGTGGCGCCGGGCCGGTCTCTCTGCGGCCGGTCACGGCAGTCTCGCGCACACCTGAGCGAATCTCCGCGTGAACACCGACCACGCCGAGACCGCCGCCCCCTCGTCGGCCACGGCCTCGGCGTGCAGCCGGTCTCTGTCGAAGCCCTGGCGGGCCAGCTGCTCCCGGTCCCAGCCAGCGATCCGCTCGGCCTCCGCCTCCGGGTGGAACTGCACGCCCCATGCCCGCGCCCCGACCCGGAACGCCTGGTGGGGGCAGGCCGCGCTGGACGCCAACCAGGCGGCGCCCGGAGGGAGTTCGGTAATCGCGTCCACGTGCCGCTCGATCGCGGGAACCGTCGCGCCGAGCCCGTACAGCAGCGGATCATCGGCGGCTTCGGGGCGCAGCCGGATCTGTGTGCTCCCGAACTCGGGCTGCCCGTGACGCGCCCGTACGCTGCCGCCCGCGACCTGTGCGAGCAACTGGCCACCGAGGCAGATGCCGAGGACGGGCGTGCCGTCGCCCAAGGCCTGCGCAACGAGGCGGCGGGTGGCCGGGAGCCACGGCGCACGCTCGTCGTCGTCCGGCAGGAAGCCGCCGCCGAGCACGAGAAGCGGCCTGCCGTCGAGCGCCTGGGGCAGGGAATCACCCTCGTAGGGACGCAGCACTTCGAGGCCGATTCCCGCCTCGTCCAGCCAGGCCCCGACCCGGCCGGGACCGCCGCTCCTGGTGTTCTGCACGACCACGGCGGTCGGCGGGCCCGCTGCATGCGAGGGCGTCATGGCCTCAGCTCCCCTGCTCGGCATCTGCGTTCGCTGCGTCGATCTCCAGGTTGATCAAGGCAGCAGATCAGGGTGCGACGCGCGACGTCAACGGTCCATCGGCCGCCTTGTTCCGCGCCCCGGCGGATACCTCCGCTTCGCCCCTGAGTGCCTGACCGCGTACCTCGACCAGGATCTGCTCCTGCGGATGTGGCCCGTCCTGCGCACACCCGGCGTGCCAGTCCCACTCCGGATCCGCTGCGTCCCATACGCTGCGAAGACGTCCAACCTGATGTCCCTGGTATTGCGTGCATTGCCGCACGGCGGCGGCTCTTCACGCCGGGCCGGATGGCGCAGCCGCCGGATACGGGAAGGGGTGTGACATGAAGTCCCCGGGCGTGCACCTGCGGGAGATCACCGACGACAACCGGGACGCCGTTCGCGCCCTCCGCGTCCGACGACGCCAGAAGCAGTTCGTCGCCTCCGTGTCCAAGTCACTCAAGGAAGCGGCAAAGAAACCGGAGACCAATCCCTGGTACCGCGCCATGTACGTCGGCGACGAGCCGGTCGGCTTCGTGATGCTGTCGTGGAAGCCCCCGGCTGGTCCTTACAAAGGGCGGCACTTCATCTGGCGCCTCCTCGTCGACAAGCGGCACCAGCGGCGAGGGATCGGCCGGGAGACGCTCACCCAGATCGCCGCCCTGGTGCGCGCCGACGGCGCCACCGAGTTGCTGACCAGCTACGATCCCGGCGACGGCGAACCGTGGCCCTTCTACCGGAAGTTCGGCTTCGAGCCCACCGGGGAGGTCGACGACGGCGAGATCGTCCTGCGGCTCGTCCTTCCCACCCAGTGAGCCCATCCGGCAGGCAGTCTCCCGGCAGTCGCACGACCAAGGCTCGCCCCGCACCGGTGCAGTCCGTCCCTGCTGACACACTGCTCCCATGGACACCACGCCCGAGCAAATCAGCTCCCGGACCGCCGCCGCATGGACGGTCGCGCTCGCGGTCCTCGGAGGATTCACCGGCCTCGCCTGGGGCGGCCCGTTCCTCGCCGTCACCTGCTGCCTTTCTCTGGGCGGCGGCGCCGCCGTGGGCACGGCCCTGTCCCGCCGTCGCATCGTCGCGACCATGCGCGAAGGCCAGGGGAAGGCTGCCGCCCTCGGGTACGCCGACGGCATCGCCGACATGATGGTGCTGGGGATCTCCGCATACAGGGCTTCCGTCTTTCCGCTGTCCGGACCCGACGCGGTGGACGCCGCCGAGCGCAGGGCGCGCCGCAAGGCCGCCTACCAACTCACGGCCGCCGACGGGCTTCCCCATCACATTCGTGAGGCTGCGGCCGCCGCTCTCAAGGCGATCGACGAGGGTCATGATCGCGAAACCCAGTCCGCCGTGGAAGACCTCATGAAGGCCGTCCAGGAGCAGCGCCGCGCCACTTGACGGTACGAGCGGGACGGTGCCCCCTTCTACGCCTCATGCAGGATGACCGGCCGTACGCCATCAGCGTGGCGGCCCGGGCACAAAAGCTCCCACGACGACGGGCACGAGCCGGCACCGCGCAGCGGGCCGGTCTGCGCGCTCCTGCGCCGACCGCGGAACGCGGCGCTGCCGTAGCCGTGCGGCGTGGTACCAGTCATGGCCGGCAGCGGCTCGTCTGACCATCACCCCGCAGGCACGGACGACTTCGGCGCTCCGCACCTCCGGGCCAGGAATGCGTTGCCTCCGGGCCAGGGGTGCGTTTCCCTGGCCCGGAACGCGGCTGTCGACCGCCCCGGTCGTCGATTTCAGTAGGAGGTGTGACATTGCGAGACCGTCGACGTGATGCGCATCACCGCATGGGTGCTTCGGGTCGGGCATGCGCGATCATGTCCGGATGGACGCTCGTTTCCTTGGCATCGCTCAGTTGGCCGAAACCCCGTCCGTGGCGGTCGTGGTCGACGTCATGCGCGCTTTCACCGTGGCCGCCTGGGCCTTTGCCCAAGGAGCGGAAGAAATCGTTCTTGCCGAGTCGCTGGACGAAGCCCTCGCGCTCAGGGCTCGCCACCCGGATTGGGTGGCGCTCAAGGACGGTCCGCCCGCGCCCGGGTTCGACGCCGTCAACTCGCCGGGCCTGCTTCGGTCCATCGACCTCGGCGGACGGACCGTTGTGCAGAAGACCACGGCAGGGACGGTCGGCGCCCTCGCGGTCAAGGAGGCGTCGCTGGTGCTGTGCGCCGGCTTCGTAGTGGCGGAGGCAACGGCTCGCGTCTTGCGGACACGCCGGAGTGGCAGTGTCACGTTCGTGGTCACCGGCGAAGACGGGCAGGCCGATGAAGATCTGGCGTGTGCTCAATACATCGCGCGGAGGGCCACGGAGGCGGGGACGCCTGCTGCTGAGTACCTTCGCCGAGCTGCCGAGTCGCGCGCCGCTGCCGAGCTGGCGGAGGGTGTGCGTCAGGGAGTCCATCCCGATGACGTCGCACTCTGTCTCGAGCTCGACCGGTTTCCCTTCGCCATGGTGGCAGCCTTGGAAGACTCCCTCATGGTTCTGCGTCCGTGCGCCGTACCTTCGCTGGTCGACGAGGCTTCGATCTGATCGTTGGTGAGGTCCGGCTCTCTCCATGCGAGAGTCAGCCGGTCGGGCGCCGTCACCGCGAGCAGACCGACGGCTTCCGTGATGTACCGGTACACCGTGCTCGCGCACCTCGAACCAGGCCGCGAGCTGCGCGTAGGTGTTGCCCCAGGCGCAGGTGTGGCAGCACCAGCAGCGTCCGGTAGCCGACGCCGCCGAGTCCCGCGCGCGGCCCGATGCGCGGCCGGCCGGTCGGTCAGGCTGGGCGTCCTGAACGTTCTGAGCCGCTGGTGCGCCTGGACCGACCTCCTCGATGGCCAGAGGATGCAGCTTCTGATACGCGCGCAGCCCGCAACAAGTGGGCCGGGGACGGCGTCGACCACCGTATCTCCCGGTCCCGCGCGAAGACTTGCTCCCACTCACCGCGGGCTACGGACCCGCATGAGTCAGACGTCAGGTGGAAGCCACAGATTCGGCGAGCTTCTGGAATTCACCGAGGTCGTAGTTGGCGAGGACCGAGTCCAGATTGGTGAGTGCTCCGAGGTGCTCGACGAATCCCTTGGGGTCGTACTCGACCTGCAGAGTCACGCGGCTCGAGGTGTCGCTCAGTCGATGAAACGTCACGACGCCCGCATGGTGGACGCCCTCGGTGGTGTGCCAGGCGATCCTCTCTCCGGGGATCACCTCGGTCAGTTCGGCGACGAAGTTCTTGTCCGCTCCCGGCAAGGACAGTTGCCAGGCGAAGCGGCGTTCGTCCAACGGGTCCACCAGGCGGACGTGACTCAGGAAGGAAGGCCACCTGGTCACATCGCTCCACAGATCCCACGTAACGGACACGGGGGCTTGGATGTCGACGGTCTCCACCAGGGAAGCGGACACGCTGTACCTCTCTCTCGTCCTGGGGTCGGCGCCGGGCAGCGACGATTCGGTGAGTCCCGGCTACCCGCGCACCTCGGCCCCACACAGCGCGTGGGCACCCGGCCTCGCTCCACAGCACTCTCGTGGCGTGAGGCCGGCCAGTGCGGTCGCTGGAGACGGCTGCGCACTCGCCGGCCTTGTCCCTGACTGCGACACGCACGGCGGCCGGTGTCGGAAGCCGAGTTGCACGGCAGGTCCGTCTCTCGACCCGGAGTCATGAGTTCAGCCTGCGCAGGTCTCATGCGCAGCACAGCCGTGGTCAGGCGTTGATGGCCTGATTCAGGGTGGGGTAGCAGGCGACGATGGTGTCCAGGCCGACGATCTGGATCACGCGTAGGACGGCGTTGTCGGGGGCGGCGATCCGGATCCATCCGTGGGCGCTCCGCGTACTGCGGTGGGTGGCGGCAAGGGCTTGGATGCCGGTGGAGTCCATGAAGGTGACGCCGCTGAGGTCCACCACGATCCGCGGGGGCGAGGCGGTGTGTCCGGTGTTGAGGGCTTGGTGGAACTGCCCGGCGGAATCGTGGTCGATCTCGCCTCGCACCGTCAGTACGGTGATCTGGCCGGTGGTGCGGCTGGTGATGGCCAGCCGTGCCGACTCTGGTTCGTTACGGGTCACGTTCCCCAGACAGTTTTGATCTCTTCGAGTAGGCCCCTTTATGAGGCCCCGGCACGTGGTCCGGTGCACCATATGGCACCGTTACGCCTACGGTACCGGGGCGGTGACACTCGTCCAGCAATCCCGGACGGATACGGGGATGCGGAGCGGGCGGCAGTTGGCCAGGGAAACCAACAGCAAGGGTGTCCGCACAAGCCATTCACCACATACCTCGCACGTTCCAGCCCCGGTGTGCTCAGCCTCTCACCCTGCCTCGCGGAAGTGAGAGGAGGCTTGCGGAAACGCCTGTGCTACAAAGGACGTCTCGGCTCTTGTGGCCGCACGGTCGGTTGTTGGGGAAACAGCAGCCTCACCAGGTACTTCCCCACGTCGTCAAACACCGACCGCAGCGCATCGCCCGGTACCAGCACCGCCGGGCGAACGCAGTCCCCCGCACAAGACCGTTCTCCGTTCACAGCCGGTGAGCGTGCCGCCGGGTCCGACCGCATCGTTCTGCACCGCGTTGCCTGGCTGGACAAGGAGCGGTCATGACCAGCACCACCGCACACCTCGGAGCAGAGTCCACCCCGCTGTCGACCACCTCCGCGCGTGCCCTGTCGGAGCTGGAGCGGCTGGCCCTGCTCGCCGACACCACAGCTCAGCTCATCTCCAACAACGACGTGGACGAGGCGCTGCGCCGGGTGGTCGGCCTCGTGCTGCCACGTCTCGCGGACTGGGCCGTCATCGACCTGATCACAGAAAACAATGATGTGTCACGTTATCTGGTGATACATGCTGACGTTTCGGGTCTCACGGTGCGTGAGGATCTGCAAGGACCCATGCCCCCGGTGTCCGACGAATCCCCGATGCCTTTGTCCAGAGCCCTGCGGGGAGTGGCTTCGACCCTCGCCGGCCCGCAGACCTACCAAGGATCACCGGACAGCGGAATCGCGGTGGAACAGCACAAGCTGTTCAGAGCGACGGGGATCAAGACCGCGGCCATCGCCCCGATCCGCGGGCCGCGGGAGGTGCTGGGCGCCGTCACACTCGGCCGCTCCGAGAAGACCGAGCCCTTCACCCTGGATGATCTGGCCCTGCTGGAGGACATCGCCCGTCGCATCGGCCTGGCGCTGGAGAATGCCCGCCACTACCAGCGCCAACGGCAGGTCGCGGAGACGATGCAGCGCTACCTGCTGCCGCACCTGCCGCGCCTGCCGGGTGTCGCGATGGCCGCCCGCTACCTGTCCGCACCGGATGCCTCCTACGTCGGCGGCGACTGGTACGACGCCTTCGCCCTCCCCGGCGGTGACACTGCGCTGGTCGTGGGCGACGTGGTCGGTCACGACCTCGATGCGGCGGCCGGCATGGCACAACTGCGCAACATGCTGCGCGCTTTCGCCTGGTCGCAGGATCAGCCCACACATCGCATCGTCCAGCATTTGGATGAAGCCATGACGCAGATCACCGACGTCCGTATGGCCACCGTGATCCTGGCTCGGCTGGCGGCCGACCCCACAGGCGGGTGGCAGCTGCGGTGGAGCAGCGCCGGCCACCCGCCGCCGCTGCTCGTCGGCCGCGACGGCCTGACCCGCTACCTCTTCGAGGGCAATGGCCTGCTCCTTGGCATAGCTTCACACCGGCCGCGTTCCGAGGCCTGCGTCAGCCTTCCCGCGGGTTCCACCCTCGTCTTCTACACGGACGGCCTGATCGAATCCCGCAGGCAGCCACTTGACGCAGGGATGGAGAACCTGCGCCGGCACGCCGCGTCCCTGGCCCACCGCGATCTGGACGCCTTCGCCGACCAACTACTGCAACGCGCCCGGCCTCGCGACAACGACGACGACGTCGCCCTCCTCGCCCTCCGCCTCCCAGCCGTCGACGAGAGTCAAGACGTCTGACCGCGCCTTACGGTCGCGGACGCCGTCAGGAGCTCTCCGGGCCTCCCAGCGCAGCGCGCACCGACGGAGGGCACACCTGCTGTCATTCTTGAGCGTGACGAGCCAGGGGCTGCAGAAGGCACGGAGGCCGCTTCGGGGCGTGACCGTGTGGGCGTCAGAGGTTCTCGGCAGCGGAGGCAGCCGGTCCCTGCGGGATGTCAAGGCGGTTCGGTCAACGACACCGTTCCTCTGCCGCGGCATCGGCTACCGCGGCATCGGCCTGGTCATCTCGCACCGCCGCGAATGACCGCTCGACAGCCTGGAGCCATGGGCCGACGCGATGGTGGAGCCACGCGCGGTACCAGTGGCTAAGCGCTTGACCCTCACGTGGCGTGATGCCGCATGGTCGGTGGCGTGGAAGAACATCTGACCGTGGGACGTGCGGCCGAGCTGGCCGGCGTGAGCGTCCGCACGCTGCATCACTACGACGAGATCGGCCTCGCGCGTCCGTCCGCGCGGACCGCGGCCGGATACCGGGCCTACTCGGCGGACGACTTGGAGCGACTGCGGGAGGTGCTCGCCTACCGGCGGCTGGGCTTCGGATTGCGGGAGATCGCGGATCTGGTTGACGACCCGGCCACCGACGCGGTCGCGCGCCTGCACCGGCTGCGCGGCCTGCTGCTGGAACAGCGCGACCGCGCTGCCGCCATGGTGAGGGCCATAGACAGAGAACTGGGGGCACGGGCAATGGGGATCAGGACGACGCCAGAGGAACAACTGAAGGTCTTCGGGGCGCAGTTGTACGAAGCCATCGGGTCCGCCTACCCAGCGACGCGACGCACCGAGCCGCGGATCGCTGCGAGGGTCTGGGACGCGCTCGGGGACGCGCGGACGGTGCTGAACGTGGGTGCCGGCACCGGCTCCTACGAACCCCCGGACCACGACGTGACCGCGGTGGAGCCGTCGGCGGTCATGCGGGCGCAGCGTCCCGCGGGGGCGGCGCCGTGCGTAGCCGCCGCCGCGGAGAGTCTCCCGTTCAAGGACCAGTCCTTCGACGCGGCGATGGCCTTCAGCACCGTTCACCACTGGCAGGACCCGATCGCCGGGCTCCGCGAGATGCGGCGCGTGGCCCGCCGCGTCGTGGTGTTCACGCACGACTCAAGTGACACCGGCTGGCGTCAGCGGTTCTGGCTCTCCCGCGACTACCTGCCCGAGGTCGCCGACCTCGTCGCCGGCCGACCCTCGGTGGACCAGCTGGCCCGCGCCATCGGGGCCCGCATCGAACCGGTGCTCATCCCGTGGGATTGCGCTGACGGCTTCTTCGAGGCGTACTGGCGCCGGCCCGAGGCCTACCTGGACGAACATGTGCGCCGCGCGGTTTCGGTATGGACCAGGGTCGGGCCACAGGCCGAGCAGCGGGCGGTGGACAGGCTCCGAGACGACCTTGCCTCAGGCCGGTGGGCCGAGCGCAACCGCGACCTCGTCGATCTCGACGCGGCGGAGCTCGGCCTCCGCCTGCTCGTAGCCTGACCCCTCGTGCGCGAGAACGCCTGGAGGGCAATCGATGTCGTCCCGCGGGATGCTGGTGGGTGACCCCTCCGGCGTACGTCAGCAGGTGGGGTGCTGCGCCGGCCCGGGCAGTGAGCTCGGCGGCGGCCCGAATTCGAGGCGTACCGAGTCGTTGCGGGGGATGACCGGTGCGACTCCATCGGCCCGTGTCCCCAAAGAGGAGCACGGCGCCGGGCTGTGGTGCGGCAGGCGGTCCGCCGATCCGGCCGGCCCCGATGACGCCTGGACATCAGCGGCCGTGCGGTTCGGGGACGTCAGCGGCCCTGGGGCGGGACCGGAAGCCGATCCGCGTTGTACATGGCAGCAAGGTGGCTCATCCCTTGCCCACTCACCCCGCAGCACAACGGGGCCCGGCGTTGCGCCGAGCCCCGTCCTCTGCCTTTGGCTAAGCCTTGTCAGCCGCGGACGATGTTCTCGGCCTGGGGGCCCTTCTGACCCTGGGCGACGTCGAACGTGACCTTCTCACCCTCGACGAGCTCGCGGAAACCGTTCCCGGCGATGTTGGAGTAGTGGGCGAAGACGTCCGGGCCGCCGCCGTCCTGCTCGATGAATCCGAAGCCCTTCTCGGCGTTGAACCACTTCACGGTACCGCTGGCCATGCTGCTGTCCTTCGATATAGCCGGGACGTCCCGGCTGGTCTATGAAAAGGGGCTGCCCGCGAGCGAGCAACACCCAGCGTCTGTTCTACACCACCGGCCGCTCGTCATAACAGCAGGTCCGTGCCTCATTTTGAAGCGATCGCTGGTGAGGGCCCGGAAGGAAAGTCTTCAGCGCCGCTCACGCAGTACCCCAGGACCGTCCACGCCGACGAGCCACGGACACCGCCTGACCGCTCGCTCCGGGTCCACGCGGCACGACATCGCGGGCGCGAGTCGTTGTAGGGATGGCCGTCGTCAGCAATGACGGGCCCGCCTCGCCCCCTGCCGAAGTGGTCGGAGAGGGAAGCGATTCAGCGGTCTTCCTGTCAGGTTCTGGCAACTAGTTGGCACTTGGGACGTGAGTAGGCAGCACGCTCCTACCGTGTCTGCCACGGCGGGCGAGCATCGCCCGGCCGAGCGATGGAGGGGAGCAGACCGTGGCCAGTGTGGAAGTTTCACTCAAGGAGCTGATGACGGCCGTCGAGGGATCGGTGGGGGCCGCCGTTGTCGATTACGGCAGCGGGATGGCGCTGGGAACCCTGGGCGGAGGAGCCGACCTCGACCTGATGGTGGCAGCAGCCGGAAACACTGACGTGATCCGCGCGGAGGTCCGGGCCATGGAGCAGGTAGGCCTCGGCGGGCAGATCGAGGACATCCTCATCACTCTTGGGCACCAGTACCACCTCATCCGGCTGGTGACCGGCCGGGACGGCAACGGCCTGTTCCTGTACTTGGTGCTGGACAGGGCCAGGTCCAATCTGGCCATGGCCAGGCATCAGCTCAAGAACGTGGAGCAGCAGCTCGCCGTGTGACGGAATTTTTCGCGTGCCTGCGATGTGAAGAGTTCTGCAACTCTCCATATCCGCATTCCGCCATTTCGCGGATCTGGGCGGTGTACAGGTGCACGATCGGTTGTGCGGGGCGGGACACGCGAGTCTCCCGCCCCTCCCCGGCAGCCCCTCTCGGGGTCCTCGCTGACGCGCAGGGAGCGTATGTCTTGCAAGTTCCCCTTTATCAGGCCAAGGCCGAGTTCTTCCGGATGCTGGGGCATCCGGTGCGCATCAGAGTGCTGGAGCTGCTGCAACACGGTCCCGTCTCCGTCAGAGACCTGCTCGCCGACATCGACATCGAGCCGTCCAGCCTCTCCCAGCAACTGGCGGTCCTGCGCAGGTCGGGCATCGTCGTTTCGATCCGTGACGGAAGCACGGTCAGCTACGCGCTCGCCGGCGGTGACGTCGCCGAGCTGCTGAGAGCCGCCCGGCGCATCCTGACGGAGCTGTTGGCGGGACAGAACGAGCTCCTCGCCGAGCTCCGTCAGGCCGAGCCGCCCACTGCCGTGCCGTCCAGCAGCGGCTGACAGGCAGCGGCCGCTCTCGTCCCTGCCGGACGGGTCCAGCCGATGCCCGGCTCATTGCTCTGCCGTCTGGTCGCGCACACGTTCTGTTCGTCTGTGATGCCGGTCTGCCTCGGCCCGATCTGGCATCCGCCGATCTCGGCGGGAGTATCCGGGTTCCCCGAGCCTGCGCCGGGCGGCTCGACACTGACCTTGCCGGTGCCGCACGAGCCCCGGCTCTCCGACCGCCCGTGCCCCCTACGGCTGTTCCGCCGGTTGCCGCATAGCGGCCGGAGCGGCCTCGCTTCTCTCTTCTGTTCTTGTGGGCCGGCCGGATGCCCGCAGTGGGCAGCCAGTGCCGACGCGCGTGGCCAGGTCGGCTCGCAGAGCGGCCAGTTCGGCGATACGGGCGTCGACGACCTGAATCTTCTCCTCGAAGAGCGCGGACAGCGCTACCGCGGTGTCCGGTGCCTCGCGCAGTCTCTCGCCGTTCCGCGCGATCTCCGACAGTGAGAATCCGAGCGCCTGCGCAGTGCGGATGTATCGCAGCCAGGCCAGCGTCTCGGGTGGAAAGTCGCGATACCCGTTGGGCAGACGCCGACCTGCGACAAGGCCGACCTTCTCGTAGAACCGGATGGTGTCTCTGGTCATGCCTGCCTGCGCGGCAAGCTCCCCGATGCGCATGCCCCTCCATCGGATGTCGGACTTGACCTTGGACCGTACTCCACTGTTTAGCGTGAGGCATCACTGCCGAGAGACCAGCAGGAGCCTCATCGTGAGTCGTCTTCGCACCCCCGTGCACCCCAACTATCCCCGCCTCGTGCGCGCAAGCGCCTGGTACGACCTGGCCGTCACAGCCGGATTCGCAACTCCGTGGACCTACGCCTTGGTTCACGACGCACTGTCGTCGTGCGGCAACGCGCTCGGACTCGGCGCTCTGCCCGAACTCGACCCGTGGCAGATTCTGTACGCCAATCTGATGGGCTCGGTGGTGGTCGTCTGGGCCGTTCTGCGGATCGTCAGGACGCTGCCGGAGCACGGCCTGTTCGACGGCTTCGCGCGTATCCTGTTCGCCGCATGGCAGGCGTACGCCCTGGCCCACGGTGTGTCGCGGCTCCTGTGGCTGTTCTTCGGCGTCGAAGTGGCGTTCGGCGTCCTCCAGCTCATGCCGTGGAGGTGGGTCCGAGAGGCAGACCTCGCACGCAAGGATGCAGGCGCGACCGACGGACGCCGACTCCGCACAGCGAGTCGGTGACGTAGGAGCACGCCCACCCGTGCCGCTCACCGGTGGGCGTGTACGCGCCGTACCACGCGTCATCGGATCTGCGGGCGCCATTCGAAGAGCAGGATGGTCAGGTCGTCCCGCAGCTGGTTGCGCTGGTAATCGAGGATGGCGTGGATGAGCAGCCGCAGCACCTCGGCCGGGCGCTCTCCGGCGGCGTGGGAGCGGATGATGAAGTCGGTGAACCGCTCAAGGCCGAACTCCGCACCGTCCGCGTCGCGAGCCTCCACGACACCGTCGGTGTAGAGCAGGACGCAATCACCCGGTTCCAGGGTCGTCTCGTGGACCTGCCGGCCTGCTGGGGCGAAGGGGCCGGCCAGGCCGATCGGCGGCTGTGGGGGGCTGTCCAGCGCCCCGGCGAGCACCCGCTCGCCACGGATCAGCAGTGGTGGCGGGTGACCGCAATTGACCCAGCGCAGCACTCCGGTCTCGGCATCGAGCCGACACAGCACGCCTGTGCAGAACTGGTCGGGCAGCCACTGGGCGAGCGCCTGGTCGACGGAGCCCACGACGTCGGCCAGGTGGCCACCGCCGCGACGGGCGTTGCGCGCCGCCGCCATGGCGACCGACGTGGTCAGTCCGGCGTTCAGATCGTGACCCATGGCGTCGAGGATCATGGTGTGCAGGATGTTCTTGACCACCGAGTGGTCGAAGGCGTCGCCGGCGACGTCGTACGCCGGTTCCATCGCCGCGGTCGAGACGCACCTGGTGCTGCCGATGGTGCAGGGCGGCAGGAAGGCCCGCAGCATCTCGGCGGGCAACTGCATGGTCGCGGTGCGGGTACGGGCGGCGAGCCAGTCGCTGCAGGCGCGCTTGGAGGTGATCAGCATGGCGAGGAGATGGGCCAGCATCCGGATGCGACGCATCCGTATCCCATCGAGCGAGGCGGTCCGCACCGCCAGCACGCCCAGCCGCTGCGCACCGTCGACCAGAGGCATCCAGAGGATCAAGCCGTCGTCGGCCTCGGCCACCCGCGGGGAGACGGTGCGGTACGCCCAGCCGGCCGACGATTGGTCCACCGGCAGCGGCTCCAGAGCCTCATCGAGTGGGATGAGCAGCCGTTGTTGCAGGTCGACGAGGTAGATCAGCGCGGTGTCAAGGCCGAGCAATGAGGCGCACCGGTTCGCCAGGGCGGGCAGTTCGACCGGCAGTGCCGTCTGCGCCTCGACGATCAGCTCTTCCAGCCGGCTCTCGTCGATGGTGGTGTCGGGACCGGAGGACGCGTGCGGCGGATCCGGCACGGGGATCACCCCTTCCGTGCCCAGTCTCACACCGACCCCGACCTTTCTCACGTCAGGCGAACCCGTGACGAGGACGAGAACGGTCGGCTCAGCTCGACCCAGGCCCACCTCATGCGCGCCCTGTGATCAGTCGGTCCGGTGTGCTCCCGCTGATCCCGCAGCACACGTGCATGTCCTCGTACCGTTGGTCTGCGTCTGGTCGGACCCCGCCCACCCGGGCCGGCCCAGCACCACCCTGCTGACGTCCGACTACGCCTGGTCACTCTCGCCTGCCTACGATTCCTGCTGCCCTGACGTTGGGGGCACGATCCCGGGCGCTCACCAGCACTCACTCGTCTGTGGCGTTCCTCGCCGACGGCCCAGGAGTCCGTCAACAGGGATTGATGACCCGGTCAAGCACCGGTCGCCGTCCCTTTCGATCCTGAAGTGGGTGCTTGTACTTTTGATCCTGCTCGGCGGGGAGATCAAGTTGCGGACAGGTTCCCGGTGTTGCCGCAAGACAAGGAGCTGGGATGCCACGAGTGCTGAGCTGCTCGATGACACGTCCGCCTCCGACGTTCCTGCCCGTAGGTTCCGCGGGAAGAACAAGGGCAAGCGGTGGACGCGTGGCAAGGACACCGAGCTCGCGGTCGTCCGGCTGTCGCTCGATGTGAGCCGCCGTGAGGCGCGGCATCGGGTCGAGCGGCTGTTTGCGGCGATGTGGTCGGTGAAGCGTGCACCGCAACGCGATGCCCGGGACGTCGTCGACGCGTACTGGGCCGGCGATGTCCGCCGTGCCGTGGACGCGAAGGCGTGGCGGGCCGGGCTCGGCCTCTCCCGTGACGACTCCTAGGGCGGATCGACGAAGAAGCTGTCGTGGCGGAGCAGGAACTCCCGCAGCTCGTCGCCGCCGCGCTGCGCCACCTCGCCAATCTTCTCGAAGTACTCCTCGCGGGGCGCGCCGGGCGTGAAGAGCAGAAGCATCGACGCCGGCTCGTCGGCCTCGTTGTGGAAGGCGTGCAGACCGCCGGGCGGCACGTAGAGGAAGTCGCCGGGACGGGCGGTGACCCATTGGTCGCCGTTGAAGAGGTTCACTGCCCCTGAGAGGATGAAGAACGACTCCGAGATCGACCGGTGGAAGTGGGTGCTGGGACCGGGGGACGCCGGGCCCAGATCGACCCGGTACAGGCCGAACTCGCCGCCCGTGGTTGTGTGGGTGGCGAGGTAGTGGGTGCGGTTGCCTGTAGGTGCGCTGATGTCGGGCGAGGTGTCGGCGGGGCGGAACAGCGCGGTGATCTCGCCCTGTTCCCCGAGGTAACGGGGCTCCGGGTAGGACATGATCGATCGACGCCTCCTTCGCTGTCGGTCGAAACACGACATGAATCCAGCCTGCCTCGCTGGGGCCCGTGTGGCCTCCTGGGGCCCGTGCCTCGTGACTGCCACCACGGGCTGCCGGCTCGGATGCCGAGGGGTGCGACGGCATCGGTGTCGACGATCGCGCGGGCCTGTTCGAGCGGGAGGCCGACGTGACCCACCGGTCGCGAATTCAGGGCCGCCTGGAGCCCACGCAACTGCGCCGACGCACCCTGCGCAGCCACCGAAGATCCCGGAGAGCCATGGACAAGCAGAATGTCAGTGCCCGTCGCTCCCGTTGGGCCCTTCACGATCTTCAGTGAGGGTGGCTCGATGGGCGCCGGTGGGTGCGACTACGTGACCGGGTACGACGGGGACGTCGAGGCGGCTTCGGCGACTTTGCAGGCCGACGTGTTTCAGAACGAGTACGGCGACGGTGCGACAGAAGAGATCCGTCACCGTGCCTCACGCAGCTGAAGAAGGTACGCCGCGGTCAGCGCGACGGCCCGGTCCTCGTCGTGCGACAGCTCCACGAGGGCACGTGACGCGGTGGTCCCCGGGATGTCCGCCAGCGCCTGGGTCAGCCGTCCCCGTGCGGGGGCCTCGGTGGTGTCGGCGGCGAGGCGGTCGACGAGCCCGGTCGCGATCTGATCCGCCGTCACGGTGTCGCTCGCCAGGGCGCTCAGCGCGTCGGCCGCATCGGTGTCGTTCCTTCCCTCCACGATCATGTCGATGAGCGTCGGGACCACATCGGCCACACCTCGTGTCCCGAGCGCCAGAGCCGCACAACCGCGGACCGCGACGTCGGGGTTCGCGAGGGCGTCACGCAGCCGCGCGGTGGCTTCGGTACCGGGCATCTCGGCGAGGGATCGAACGGCGCGTTCCCGCACTGCGGCGACCGGTGAGCCCAGGCCCTCCGCGAGCAGTTCCGTGCCGCCCTCGCCCGATCGCGCCAGGGCCCATCGAAGGGCTCCGGCGACGTTCGGCTCCGTCTCGCTCAGCGCCGCCTCGGCCAGCGCCTCCACCGGCACCGGAACCTCGTCGACCGAGGAAAGAGCCGCGCGCTGGCGCGTGTCGGGGCTCTTCGACTCAAGTGCCTGGAGAAGCGCGACGACCTGGAGGACGTCCTGCCAGCCGGCGGGTTCCGCGGCGTCGATCCGGCGGAGCCGCGTGAGCAGTTCGTTCTCGGCCGCGAGGCGTTCACGTGTCTGACGGATGAGGTCGTCGACGAGCGCCGAGGGTGCGAAGCCGGGATCGTCGAGCGCACGCCCGATGTCACGCAGCGACAGCCCCAGCGACCGCAGGCTCTCGATGTGGAAGATCCGCCGGATGTCCTCACCGGAGTACTCCCGATAGCCGGAGCCCGTACGACCAGAGGGCCGCACCAGGCCGAGCGACTCGTAATGCCGGAGCATCCGGGCACTGACCCCGGACCGCCGCGCCACCTCACCGATCAACACTTCCCCATCGTCCCTCCTGGTCGAAGCCGCCGAGGGCCAGGATGCGTCTCGCCTCCTCGATCGCGAACTCGAATCCGGCATCCGGGTCGCGCAGCAGCCGCTCCGTGGCGAGCCCGTGCGCACGCACGCCGGGGTCAGGGGCCGTCGTCGCGGAACGCAGAGCCGGCAGAACGACGTCACCCAGGGCGACCAGCGCCCGGCTGAGGCTCAGCTGTGTCTCCCGTTCACCGCGCCCCAGCTGCGTCGCCAGCACCGTGGCCAGGGCGGACTCCTCGCCCTGCGGCACGAGTACGACTGCGGCCCGCCAGGCGCTCCGCGCCACCTCGTCGTCGACGTCGGTCAGGAGCGCCGGTGTGATCGACGGCCACGCCAGCCGGTCCCCGATCTTGGACAGCGTATGCAACGCCTGGCTCCGCGCCTGCGTACGCTCCGAGCGGACTTCGCGCAACAGACCGGGGAGCGTGACGGACACCGGATGCCGGGTGAGGGCCCAGGTCAGCATGTCGCGGACGAAGAACTCCGGCTCGATCGCGCATCGCTCGATGAGCTTGTCGACGAAGCGCGGGTCAGGCGTTGTACCGGCCTCCAGAGCCGCTCGCAGTCGTACGGACGACCGGCCGTCCTCCAGCGCCTGGAGCGCTCGTCTCGCATCCGTGTCCTGTCTCGTCATGGCCGTCGGGACCACCTCCTTGGCGAGCAGTGAAGGCCTTGTCACCGTGTCAAGGTCAAACGGGACCGGCCCGCTTCGCGATCACCGGTCACCTGCGCTGTGTACCGGGCGTCTTCATTCGGCACGGTGCATCGCGAAGACGCCGGTCACGAGGCCGGCGCGCGGCGCGCCGCCCGGACGGAAGGTTCAGGCGGCGCGGTAGAGCGCGACTGGATCGGCGGGCGCCGCGTCGCGCGCCAAAGTGGCATGCACGAGACGCGCCCCGCGGTCGCCGGCTGCGACCTGCGAGCGGCTCCGCGCGAAGACGACGAGGCGCAGCACCGCGAACCGCGCGACACCGGCGAGCGCGGAGGCCGACAAGTAGACGACCTGCTCAAGCACGGCGCCCGGTTGCACCACGAGGTGCTGCAGGACGAATATCGCCACGCAGGTCACCGCGTACGCGGCTGCCGCGGACCCGGCGGACTGCGCGTGCTGGCGCCGGGTTGCGCTTACGCCCGCACCGAAGGTGAAGCGGGCGTGCAGCTCGGTGGCGAGGAGCGTGGAGACCACGGTGATCAGGGCATTGGCCAGGCCCCAGGGAATCCAGCACGCGAGGGCCGCCACAGCGAAGCTGGAGGCGATACCCACTCCACCGCCGCAGACCACGAAGCGTGCGAAGGCGGTGACGGTGCCGGGTTCCCCCGGCTGCCGTCTCTGCACTGTGTCCATGGTCCGCCCCCTTTGATCGCCCACCCCGCGAAACGCGCGCTTCGCGGGCTACGAGGCCTCGAACGCGGGTTTCCGGCGAAGGAAACGCTACGTTGCATTCACGCCTTCAGCAATCTATTAATCGAGCAGAGTCGACATAATCGCAGGCAGAAGAAGAATAATCGTTGCGATGACTTGACTTTAACGCAACGAGCGGACCTTGATTCCATTGCAATGAATTGAGGGTGAACGCTATAGCGAAAGGTCGCCCGGCCTACGAGCACACGCCCGCCCTGGAAGCCACGACCGAGGCGGGCCCGACGCAGCACCAGGTCGTCGAGTACGTGGCGGGGCCGACGACGGACCCCTTGAGCAGCCGTATCGCCTCGCAGCAATTGCGCGCTCACCCACCACCTAGGGATCCGCCAAGACTCAGCCACAGAACCAGTCCTGACCGAACGTCACCTCGCCTGCGATGCGACGCCACTGAGCCTGCCCGCCGGGCAGAGGCCAGGCCCACGTGAGCTGCGCCGCCGCATCCAGGTCGTGGAGGCGGCGGACGAGTTGCGCGCCGGCGATGGCGGCACCGTCCGGGACGGCCGGGCCGTGGACGGCGCGGAGTTCGGCGAAGCGGGCCAGTTCGCGCTCGTACAAGCCGACGGCGTCATCGACGCGTACGGCGAGGTCATTACGCGGCACCGATCGGTGCAGGTGCAGCAGCGGAGGCTCCACGGACTCGGCGATCGCCGCGGCGAGCCGTGCGTGACCGTCCAGGATCAAGTGGCAGTCCAAGCCACTGACCCACCACAACAGGACGGGTGGGAGGACCCCTTCACGGGCCTGCTTGCGGTACGCCTTCACCCGACTGCCGCCCGGATCGGGCATCGGCCGCAGCGGAAGGACCTCCCACGAGCCCGAGTGGACGAACCAGTCGATGTATCCGTCCGGATGGCCCTCCACGAGCATCGAGCTCCAGTACTCGGCATGCGAAGCGTCAGTGTGATGCCGCCGCCGGAGCGCGCTCTGGGCCGAGAGCAGCCATCGATCCTCGTGCAACGGGCTGCCCGACGAGTCGATGAGGTACTGCGCGAAGCGGTGAGCCCACCGTTCCGCACTGCCCGCCAGGGCACGCGCCACGTCGGCGCGCAGCGGCGGAATGCACGAGCGGTACTCCTCGGTGCGCCAGAACTCCACGCCCTGGAATTGCTCGTCGACCTCGGCGAGCAGCACGGGGCGCGACTGCTGGGAGATCAGCAGTCGGGGCCCGGCACTGAGCACGCACAGTCCTGGCCGGCGGCGGTCCTGAATGTCCAGGGACAGACCCGCCCATGTGCCGTCGTCCCCTGTGACATTGCTGCGCCGCATGTCGAGAGCGAAGACGGCCGGCGGAGGGGGACGCGGCGCACCGGGCCCGCGATGGTGAAAGGTACCGGGGCGGGGCGCGGGCCGTTTCGATCTTGCGCAAGGTTTCCCGGGAAACCCCGCCGCGACCGCCACCTCCACCAGGCCTCGGCCTCCGCACGTTCGACGCAGGAGCGAGCCCCAACCCGTTCGCCGCACACCCGTTCCCGTCTCCAGGCCGCACAAGGAGCCCGCACCACGACCGTGATGCTGATACCGGTATAAGAATTGGGTCGACGTGCTTCGAGGAGTCACTGCCGCAACCGGCCCAGGTGGAGACGCGCTTGGTGCGATACGACGTTGCCTGATGAGTGCGCTGTGCCCTCAGGCCGGATCGGCCCGGACACGGCTGCTGCCGTACCCCCGATGTTGCGATCCCTGCGCGTCGGGTGGTTCACCGGCCGAGCCTGGAGTGAATGTCAGGTCCATCATGCCTGTTCGGCGGGTGTTTCGGTAGGACGGATAGCACGTCCGTTCGGGCTTGTCGCAGGTGTTGGTCCGCCCGCAGACTCGTCGTCATCCACATTCCGGCGTCCGTGCCGGCAACCGTCCGCGGCTGCCGGTGCGTTCGCCGTGCTGTCTCGTCGTGCGACGGGCGCGTCGGGGGCACGGGAACAGAGGGGGATCGTTGGATCAGGACATGGTCGTGCTGGCGAGGGTCAAGCTGCTCAGCGCCAACCGACGGGTGGTACGCGGCGCGGAGGGGCTGTGGGTGTACCGCCTTCTCACACAGGTCGAGCCGGAGGTGTACGGATCGAAGTTGGCGTACGTCCTGGTGGAGGCCAGCACCTCGCCCCTGGTGCGGGACCTGCCGGAGCAACGGCTGGCCCTGCTGGATGAGGCGGTGACGGTGGCGACGGCCCTCAGCGCGGCGAACCCCTACAGGGCGAAGATGCTGGCGCGGGCACTGGCTGCCCGGCAGCGGGAGTTGGAGAGCCGTCCGGCGACGTAACGGGCCGTCAGCGGCTCCGGGTGGCCGGGGTTCTTCCCACGTCTGGTCCAGCGACAGCTGGGCCAGACGTGTTCCCGCCTCTCCCTGTCCGGCAGCGCTCCACTGGCGGCGCTCACCGCACCGATGGCTGTCGGGCCGGTCGGGAACCCCGTGCACTCAAGCCAGTTGAGAGGTTTGGCGAAGCCCCCTCCCCTGTTGCTGCTGCGGCGCACATCACGGCTTCCGCCGGCCAGCGGTGAACTTTGAACTCACTGATGACAAAGTATGGACGCGCTCCACGAAAGGCCCCTACCGTATCGACACAACCGCACCAGTACCGCCCTCTCTGCGCGCCGCCCGCGTGGAGGGAAAGCTCGACCGGAGTGCGACCCGCCGGCCTCCGGTCCGACTGGAGGTCCGATGCATCGACGGTTGTTCTCACGTGCCCGAAGACGGCTCGCTCCGCTGCTTCTGGGCAGCTTCCTTGTCGGAGGTGTGTGGGCAGCGCCTTCGACCGCCGCAGCCGGCGCCGACATCCCGCCCCAGGAACCGGGAGTGACCCTGCGGGTCTTCGACACCCAGGTTCCGCTCAGCAAGTTGTGCACGCTCAAGCCGGGCCAGACACCCAACGTCGACAAGCTGATGCCGACCGTGGACTGGTCGACAACCGGTGACTTCGGCGGCTTCGCCGACAACTTCATGGCCGAGGCCTCCGGCTACCTGGTCGTGCCCGGCGACGGAACGTACGACTTCCGCCTCACCAGCGATGACGGCTCACGGCTGACCGTCGACGACCGGACAGTCATCGAGCACGACGGACTCCACGCGGCCGAACCAAAGGACGGATCCGTCCAACTCGGTGCCGGATCCCACCCCTTCCGCATCGACTACTTCGAAGCCGGCGGCGAGCAGCGCCTGGCGCTCGCTTGGAAGCCGCCGGGCGCAGACGGCTTCACCACCGTGCCGAGCGAGGCGCTGAGCACCGACAGCGGAGTCGTCCGGGTCACCGCTCCCGGCCGCAAGGAGTGCGAATCGGGGGCGGACAGCCCCGGCGACGGCCTGCCCCTGACCGAGGTACGACCCGACCTCGACCTCACCGACCTGCGCCCGGACGGCTTCGACCCTCAGGTCACCGGCATGGACTGGCTGCCCGACGGCCGCCTGGCGATCTCCACCTGGGGTGGTTCCCAGACCACGGCGGGCGAGGTGTACCTCCTGGACCACGTCACCGGAAAGACGAGTCGCGACAAGGTGACCGTGCAGCAGGTGGCGAGCGGACTGCGTGAACCGATGGGCATCAAGTACGTCGACGGTTCGCTGTACGTGTCACAGAAGCACGAGCTGACCCAGCTGGTCGACAGCAACGGGGACTTCGTCGCCGACGAGTACCGCACGATCGCCACATGGCCCTACGGCGGCAACTTCCACGAGTTCGCCTTCGGCCTGCTCTACCGTGACGGCTACTTCTACGTGAACCTCTCCGTCGCCATCAATTACGGCGGGGCGACCACGACTCCGCAGCCGGCCCCGGGCCGTGGCACCACGTACAGGATCAACAAGAAGACAGGGGACATCCACCCGGTCGCAGGCGGCCTGCGCACCCCGAACGGCATCGGCTGGGGTCCCGGTGGCGACATCTTCACCACCGACAACCAAGGCGGCTGGCTCCCCGCCTCGAAGCTCGTCCACATCAAGCAGGACCGCTTCTTCAACCACTACACCGAGCCCCAGGGCCCCTTCGACGACCGCTCCGTCACCCAGCCGGTGCTGTGGCTGCCGCAGAACGAGATCGCCAACTCCCCCAGCACACCGCTCTACCTGGCCAAGGGCCGGTACGCCGGGCAAATGCTCTTCGGTGACGTCACCTACGGCGGGCTCCAACGCGCCTACCTGGAAAAGGTGAAGGGGCAGTACCAGGGCGCCGTGTTCCGCTACACGCAAGGACTCGAAGCCGGCGTCAACCGCATCACCATGGGCCCCGACGGAGCCATCTACGCGGGCGGGCTCGGCGCCGACGGCAACTGGGGTCAGGAAGGGAAACTGAAGTTCGGCCTGCAGAAACTGACGCCCAACGGCGGCAACACGTTCGACATCAAGGAAATGCGCGCCGTGAACGGCGGCTTCGACCTGGAGTACACCCAAGCGCTGTCACAGGCCACCGCGGAGAAACTGGCCTCCCGCTACCAGGCCGAGCAGTGGCGCTACACCCCCACGTCGGACTACGGAGGGCCGAAGATCGCAGAGGAGCGGCTCGGCGTCCGCTCGGCAACACTCGCCGACGACGGACGCACGGTCCATCTGCAGATCGACGGCCTCAAGCCCGGCCGCGTCGTGCACGTCCGCTCCCCACGCCCGTTCGCATCCGTCTCCGGTGAGGCCCTGTGGAGCACGGAGGCCTGGTACACCCTCAATGCCCTGCCGGGAAAGCAACCGCCACCCGCCACACTGTATGAAGCCGAGGAGGCGCGGCTGACCGGGACGGCGGGCATCAACACCGACCACACCGGCTACTCCGGCAGCGGCTTCGTCGATCGCTACAACACCGAGGGCAAGGGCGCCACGACCTTCGACGTCACCGTGCCCGAGGCCGGCGAGTACGACGTGAACCTGCGCTACTCCAACGGGCCCAACCCCTACCAGGGCACCAAGTCACTCTCGTTGTACGCCAATGGGCAGAAGCTGAGGCAGACGAAGCTCGCCTCGACCGGCACCTGGGACGCCTGGTCGACGCAGACCGAGCGGATCGATCTCCGCAAGGGGAAGAACACCATCGCGTACCGCTTCGACTCCGGCGACGCCGGCCACGTGAATCTGGACCTGATCACCGTGCGCCCGCACGGCACCCGGATCACCCTCTTCGACGGCTCCACCGGCTCGCAGAGCCAGTGGCAGCACACCAACGGGCGGGCCGTGCAATGGCCGCTGACCGACGAGCAGTCCATGGAGGTGTGCTGCGGCGACATCCGCACCAAGGACGCCTACCAGGACTTCAAGCTGCACGTGGAGTTCCGCGTCCCGCTCCTGCCGGACGACGTGACCGGCCAGGACCGGGGCAACAGCGGCGTCTACCTCCAGGACCGCTACGAACTGCAGATCCTCGACTCCTACGGTGACACGACACTCGACACGAACGAAGCCGGAGCGATCTATCTGAAGAAGGCGCCGGACGTCAACGCGGCAACGGCCCCGCAAACGTGGCAGACCTACGACATCACCTTCCACGCGGCACGATTCGATGCCGACGGCACCAAGACCGCTGACGCTCGCGTGACCGTCGTCTGGAACGGCAAGAAGGTCCACGACGACGTCACGATCAACGGTCCGACCGGCGGAGGCGCGTCGGAGGGACTGTCAGCCGGAGCCGTCCGCCTCCAGGACCACGGCAACAAGGTGCGCTACCGCAACATCTGGATCGAACCGCTGAGCTGACGTCGAGCGTCGAGGGAACGACGAGAAGCGACTGACGCGCCTACGACCCTGTAGGCGCGTCAGTCGCACACAGGCCGCACCCGGCCTCCCGCGTGCCAGTCGGTCTTCCCGCGTCCTTCTTGAAGCCGTTCGACGACAGCTCCTTGACCTCGGCCGGGAAATTGACTGCCGTCCCGGAGACCAGGACGTCGACCGGGCCCCACTACGAGCTCACCGCCTCGAGCACTTCCGAGTCCGATCCCGTGTCCCGCACGTCGGCCACGAAGCCGCGTACCGGAGTCCCCTGCGCGCCGAGCTGCTTCACGGCCGCGCCGACGTTGGACCGCTTCCGGCCGACCAACGCAACCGCGGCACCCCTCGCGGCGAACGCTGCTCCAGGACGTCCGGCCCGGCGACGACCAGTGCATCACAAGTACGCCGGCCACGTGTGGTGGTCGATGGCGCCGGAGCCGGCTTGATCCGCTGTCTTCCCATGCTCCCACCCCCGCATTGGCCCAGTTCCCGCTGCGGCGACACCGTTTCCTGGGAAGACCTGCCGGCTCGCATCAAGCCGACGAGTTGGCGGTGGCAGATGAGGGGGCACGGGTTTTCGTGGGCCCGGCCATGGTCGGCGGGCATCTGATGCGTGACCTCGTACCCTGTTCACCGTGTCCTCCTCCCGCCTGCGTCGCGTCGCCGTTCTGGTTCTCGCGGGTGCGAAGCCGCTTGATGTCGGCATCCCCGCTCAGGTGTTCACGACCCGGGCGAGCATGCCGTACGAGGTGCGGGTGTGCGGTGCGGCACCCGGCCTGGTGACGGGCGGCGACGGCCTGGCCTACCACGTCGCCCACGGTCTCGACGCGCTGGCGTGGGCCGACATCGTCTTCATCCCCGGCTATCGGTTCCCGGACCGCGACGACCCGCCTCAGGCCGTCGTGGATGCGCTCATCTCCGCGCACGAGCGAGGTGCACGGCTCGCCGCCATCTCGACCGGCGCCTTCGCGCTCGCCGCGACAGGCCTGCTCGACGGCAAGCGCGCCACGACGCACTGGCACTACACGCATGCGCTCGCCCAGAAGCATCCGCTGATCCGGATCGACGAGAACGTCCTGTTCGTCGACGAGGGCAGTGTGCTGACATCGGCCGGCGCCGCCTCGGGCATCGACCTGTGTCTGCACATCCTGCGCGGCGACCTCGGGGTGGCCGCGTCGAACCACGCGGCCCGGCGCCTGGTCGCGGCCCCCTACCGCAGCGGCGGCCAGGCGCAGTACGTGCCGCGCAGCGTGCCCGAGCCGCTCGGTGAACGTTTCGCCGCCACCCGCGAATGGGCCCTGCACCGACTCGACGAACCACTCAGCCTCGAATCCCTCGCCCAGCACGCGGCGGTCTCACCGCGCACGTTCTCGCGCCGCTTCGCCGAAGACACCGGGTACACGCCGATGCAGTGGGTCATGCGCGCCCGCATCGACCTGGCCCGCGAACTGCTCGAGCGTTCGAAGCGCAGCATCGAGCAGATCGCCAACGACGTCGGTCTGGGCACCGGCGCGAATCTGCGGTTGCACTTCCAGCGCATCCTCGGCACCACACCGAGCGAGTACCGGCGCACCTTCACCCGAGGCGAGTAGCCCAGCCGTCCCGCGCTTGGCGCGATCCTTACGAACCATGGCGCTCTCGCCACGGCCACGGACGGATCGCGCACGCGAGGCTGGTGGGGAACCGAAGGGACACCCCACATGACTCGCATCGCCATCAACGGATTCGGCCGCATCGGACGCAACGTGCTGCGCGCCCTGCTGGAACGCGACAGCAGCCTCGAGATCGTCGCCGTCAACGACCTCACCGAGCCCGCCACCCTCGCGCGGCTCCTCGCCTACGACTCCACCGCGGGACGGCTCGGCCGGCCGGTGACCGTCGACGGGAACACCCTGGTCGTCGACGGCCGGCGCATCACGGTGCTCGCCGAGCGGGATCCGGCCCAGCTGCCGTGGGCCGAGCTCGGCGTCGACATCGTGCTGGAGGCGACCGGCCGCTTCACGTCGGCCAAGGCGGCCCGCGCCCACCTGGACGCGGGAGCGAGCAAGGTGCTCGTCAGTGCCCCGTCGGACGGCGCCGACGTGACGCTCGCGTACGGGGTCAACACGGACGCGTACGACCCGGCCGTGCACACGATCGTCTCGAACGCCTCCTGCACGACCAACGCGCTCGCGCCGCTGGCCGCGGTGCTCGACGACCTCGCCGGCATCGAGCACGGCTTCATGACCACGGTGCACGCCTACACGCAGGAGCAGAACCTGCAGGACGGCCCGCACCGCGACGCCCGCCGCGCCCGTGCCGCCGCCGTCAACATCGTGCCGACCACGACGGGCGCCGCCAAGGCGATCGGCCTCGTACTGCCCGGACTCGACGGCAAGCTGTCGGGCGACTCGATCCGTGTGCCGGTGCCGGTCGGCTCGATCGTGGAGCTCAACACCACGGTCGCCCGCGATGTGACCCGCGACGACGTGCTGGCCGCCTACCGCACCGCCGCGCAGGGCCCGCTGGCCGGCGTCCTGGAGTACTCCGACGACGCCCTCGTGTCCTCCGACATCGTCGGCAACCCCGCCTCGTCGATCTTCGACGCGCCCCTCACCCGAGTCGAGGGCCGACACGTCAAGGTCGTCGCTTGGTACGACAACGAGTGGGGCTTCTCGAACCGCGTCATCGACACCCTGGAACTCCTCGCCACACGCTGAACGGTCCACGAAAGCGTGAGCTGAACCACGTGCGGGCGTGACCCGCTCAAGGAGACCTGGCCCGCTCCTTGTCCGGCGGTCCGTGGCGGCCGGCCCCGAGCGTGGCGAGCGATGACACCCCAGCCGAACATCGCCGCCGGGTGCGCCACAGCCCATACCTTTCAGGCGTCGGCCCGGCGCAGCCGCTCGGCTGCTTCTTCGGCCGGCCGAGCGGCTGCACGGCCGTTCGGCCGCCGTGGCCGATCACCTCGGGCAGGGCGGCGCGCCGCAGCCGAGTGCGCACGCGGCGCGCCGTCTCGTCCGGCCGGCCGGGCCCGGGGCGATCGTTGAGGTCCACGTCCGTGTCGTCCGGACACGGCCAGGGCCGCGGATCGGCATGGTCCCAGCCGTTCCACGATGGCGCGGGAGGCAGCGGCGGCACGTCCGCAGCTGACGGCGCTGCCGTCACCAGGCGGGCCAGCGCAGCCGCGAACAGTTCGGGCGCGTCCGGACGCGGCGGCAGCACGGTGCCGTCGGGGACCAGTGCCTCGGCCGTGCCGACCAGACCCCTCAACGGCCCCCGGCCACCAGGAGGCTCCGGCCCCACCAGCGGCTGCGGACACGGGAAGCCGGCTTGGTGCGTGCCGCGTTGCGCCTCCAGGCGGCCGGCCATTCGTTGCTCGAACGGCCTTGCATTGACAACGACTTCGCGGCCGTCCGCCGGCCGCAGTCCCACGACCGTGGACGGGTGAGCGCGTTCGAAGAGAGTCTCTACGGGCGGCGAGCCCAGCCACTTGGCACACCTCGTGGGCCATTCGCCCACCGCAAGATCTCCCTGTCCTCGGCATCACCGCACCTCGCCACAGGAGCGGTCGCCTGATCAGCGTTGCGCACGGCCTCGATCTTCGCGACTCGGACGGTCATCCGGGCAGGTGCGCGGCGCGGCTGCGCAGGGCAGGCTCCAACCAGGGAGTCCCTGTCTGCCTATTGCGATCGCATGAGGTCCAGGTCCTCGCCCCATGCATCCAGTACGTCGCCATGTCCGGCTTCTCGGGCCGCCGCCTCGGCAAGGGCGAAAAGGCGCCGCTGCACAGATACGTCGCCTGTTGCCGAGATCCGGTCCAGGTCGCGGAGCAACACGTCGGTGTCCCAGCCCGGAAGCGGGTTTCGGGCAAGCTCCCATGCCAGGTATTTGTTGTAGGGGCGGGGGCGACGGTCGAGAGCGAAGAGCAGTTCGAGCAGGAACCGAATGCTGTCGGCGGCGTCGAGGAGAGCGGCGAGAGCCTGGCCGTCCCGGTGGTTCTTGACGGAGCGGTAGAGCGAGTTGGCGTAGGCGTCGAGCCAGCCGCGAGCGTCCTGGAATGCCTCGTCGGCTCCCAGACGTGCCTTGTCGGCAAGGATCCGGGCGATGCCTCCGTCGAGCCGGTCGAGCACGATCCGGGCGCGGGCGAGGGCGTAGCGCTCGAAGCCGGGCATCCCGGCCGCACGGAACTCGGTGAGAGAGACGACGACGAGGTCCAGCTCGGGGGTGCGGTGGCCCGCGAACCGGGCGAGGTCGGTCGTGGCGTCATCGGCGACAACTACGTAAAGATCGTGATCGGAGTGCCGGGTGATCATGCCGTCGTGAGCCCGGGAACCTTTGAGGACGAGCCCGACGACGGATGAATCTGCGGTGGCTAGTTCGACGAGCGCGTCGTAAGTGAGAGGCTGCTGAGCAGTCATGGTGTGGATCTCCACTGCGGTGACGACAGGATTACCTGCTGAGGCCGCCCCTTGCACGAGAGGCGCCCTGTACTGTCTGCGGCCGCGCGCGGCCGCCGCCCGGAAGATCAACGCACATACGGACTCTACTGCCCGGGCGGCCGGTGCGGCAGGGCGTTCGGGGAGACGTCGGCATGCCGACTGCCCGTTGGCCAAGGCCACTCACGAGGGCTACGACCGGCACATCCATGAGGCCGCGAGTCCCCTGACGGAGTTATGAACGAAGGGGCGGTGGCATCAGTGCCTCATCGGCTGCCGGACGGCTGGTCTCACGTGCTGCTCTGCGGCCACTGGTGCAGCGGCGCACGGCCATTTCGCCGTGCGTGTCGCCAGCCACCGATCCCGAAGCCGCGAGGAACTCATCTGCAGCCTTTCGCCGATGGCATGGCGGAGATGTCGGGGCGCGGCACCGAGGCCGGTGATCGGTGCGAGTCCGGCTCCTGTCATCGCCAAGCCCCCGGTGTGCGTGGTGTGTTCAGGGGCGGGATGGGACGCCGTCGGCTGCCCGCTGTGCAGGCAGTTGCACGCTGATGTGCGGGGCCAGCGCCTTGAGGAAGCCGACCGCATCGAAGATCTCACCCGCGGACGCAACCCCGACGGCTCGGGTCCGGCCGCTGAGGACTCGGTCGACGGCTTCACCGACGAGCGGTGCGGTGACCGCGTAGATGTCTTGCCCGGTGGCTACGGCGCGGCGTTCGACACCGCCGGCGCGTACGACGGCGTCGACGACGAACGTCTGGTCGGAGCGGCCGCTCGCGTCGACCGCCGTCGGCGCCGGCGTTTCGGGGTTCGACAGGTCACGGGCGGCCTCAGTCGTCATGTAGGTGCACACCTCGGCGATGTCGAGGTGGCTGGGCACGGTGATGACTTCGGCCATCGTGAACTCGCCGATGACCGGGCGCGGGCCCATCGGTTCGGGGAAGGGCCACTCCAGGATGGGCTGGGCGTCGTCGCGGTACTCCAGGCGTCCCTGCGAGTAGCGCACGCGCCGGCCGTCGCGCCGCTCGTGCGACACGGCGCCCGAGGCACGCGTACCGGCGGTGGGGTGCCAACTGTTGAGCCCGAAGGCGACATGTGCCTCGTCCGCCGTGGCCCAGTCCCCCATGACGGCGGTGACGAGCAGGTCACCGAGGCCGCCGTAGAAGGCCATGGCGGGGACGATCACCGTCCGTGCGGCGCGTGCACGGCCTGCGAAGTGGGCGAACGTGTCACGGTTGGCCTCCACCTCGGCGGCGACGTCGATGTACGGAATCGAGGCACGCAGGGCGGCCTCGATCACCGGGCCGGCGGTCGAGGCGAAGGGGCCGGCGCAGTTGACGACAGCGGCAGTGCCCTCGAGCGCACGGTCGAGCGAGTCCGAATCGTCGATGGACGCCGCCCGCATCTCCAGCCCCGTCTCGACGGCGTACTTCTCCAGCTTGACCCTGTCACGGCCGGAGAGGACCGGGACGAACCCGCGCTCACGCAGCTCCGCCACGACGAACCGCCCGGTGTGCCCGTACGCACCGAACACCGCGACCTTGCGCACCGTTCCCATAACCCGTCTCCTCGCTCCCGGACCGATCAACTGCACTCATCCTCGCCAGCCGGCAACCCGGAAACCAGTGTCCGGAACGACCTGCACCATACAATTCCGGACATGGCCACTGTCGCGATCGCCGTCACCGACGGAATGCTCCATTTCGAACTGTCCCTCGCGTACGAGGTCTTCGGCCCGCCCGCGGACGCTGTGAAGGTCCCCTGGTACGAGGTCGCCGTGTGCGGACCCGAGGGCGTACGGATCGGCAACTTCCGCCTCTCACCGGATCACGGGCTGGATCGCCTGCGGCACGCCGACACCGTCATCGTCCCGGGCTGGTCCGACATCGACGTCGACCCACCCACCGAACTGGTCGATGCCGTACGGGAGGCCCATGAAGCCGGCGCGCGCGTGGCGTCGTTGTGCACGGGCGCGTTCGTGCTCGCAGCCGCCGGTCTGCTCGACGGGAGGCGCGCGACGACGCACTGGGCACACACGCGGGAACTGGCTGCCCGCTACCCGAATGTGGACGTCGACCCCGACGTCCTGTACCTGGACAACGGCAGCGTCCTCACCTCCGCGGGCAAGGCAGCCGCCATGGATCTGTGCCTGCACATCGTCCGCCTCGACCATGGCTCGTCCGTGGCCAACGCCGTGGCCCGGCGCCTGGTCGTCCCGCCGCACCGGGACGGCGGGCAGTCCCAGTACGTCACCACCCCCGTGCCCTCTCCCGCGAACCACCCGCTCGCCGATCTCTTCCCCTGGGTCCTGGCCCGCCTGGACCGGCCTCTGACCGTCGAGGACCTTGCCCGCCAGGCACGCATGAGCTCCCGCCATCTGGGCCGCCACTTCAAGTCGGTCACCGGCACCACCCCGCTCCAGTGGCTGCTGACCCAGCGGCTCCGCCGCGCACAGGAACTGCTGGAGATCAGTGACGACGGCATCGACACCATCGCGGAAGCGACAGGCATGGGCACCGCCACGACCCTGCGCCGCCACTTCAACCGCACCGTGGGCGTCCCGCCGGACACGTATCGCCGCACCTTCCGCGCATAAGCACGCACGACGTGGGGCTCTCCCCGCAACGCCGGACCGACGCGACGGCCATACGGCCTGCCCGCCCTGACGGGAGGCGTCAACCCGGGCGCGTATTCATCGGTCCCAGCACTGCATGGCGTGAAGCGGACAGAAGTGGTGGGCACAGGGATCGGTCACGACTGAGCGAGAGTTGTCTTCAGGCCTGACCGGAAGGCCGTCAGCCGCGTCCTGGACGGACAGGAGTGGGACTTCGACGACAGGTGGCGGCTGCCGGGCACGGGGCCATGGAGACCGACCGACGAGCGGACCGGCTGGAACGACGGCCGGCACGTCCAACTGTCGCTCACCTCACGCACCGCGGTCGCACCTCGCAAACCGGAGCCGGGCAGGCCACTGAGCCGCTACCGAGCCGCGAAGAAATATCCCGGACCTACACCTGGACATTCGAGCTGCGACGCAGTGACAGCAAGGCACTTGAGATCTACTTCCTCTTCGGTGACCCCGACTCCCGCAGCACATAGACTCTGCGTAGGGTGAAGCCCTGACACCGCGCCCCACTCCCGCGCCTCAGCGACCGCGATCAGCCCGGCGTACTCAGTGGAGGCACAGGCAGAACGGATGACCGGCCGGATCCGCGTAGACCCGCCAGTTCGCATCCGGGCGGAGCTGATCCGTCCGCTCCAGCACGGTCGCTCCGAGGGCGAGGGCCCGTTCTTCCTCCCCGTCGAGGTCGTCCACATCGAAGTCCAGATGGAGCTGCTGCGGGCGCTGCTGGCCGGGCCATTCGGGCGGCCGGTATCCGTCCACCCGCTGGCAGGCCAACGGGGTCCCCTCGAACCCGTGCACCTCGACCCAGTCGGGATCCTTGGGGTCCGCAACCACCCGGCCGCCCAGCAGACTCGCGTAGAACTCCGCGAGCCGTACTGGATCGGCGCAGTCCAGCGCGACCGCCTGCAGCTTACGAATCACTTCCGACACCCCTCACTCGTCGGCCATTCAATACGAGGCCATGCACAGGAGCGGACGTACCCACCGCGGCGGCGGGCATGCGCGGCGGTACGCCCGACGCCAGACGGCCGATGACCTCGTGCTTGAACCGTCCCTCAAGAGCACAGGCTGGAGCCGGTGAATCGAAGACGCTGCAGCGCACCGGCGTCTGCGGATCAGTGGTGAAGTGATTGCGCAGCCATGGCATCACAGGCATGGAGAGGGGGCGGCGGTGCGACCACACTGGCCCGGACGGCAGCCGATCACGCTGCTGCCTCTCCATACCGACCCCGGTCACCGCCTCGACCACACAGATGAAATCGACCACACAGATGAAGTGGAGGCGGTACCGCCTCCACTTCATCGAGGGTCTCATCGCCAGGACCGGGCTCTCAAACTGCCGTGGGCTGGGTCGTCGAGGGTCTCCAGAGCCCACGGCCCTCGGCGCCTGGATGAGCGTCCCGATGGGGCACAGTGACACCCTGCGCAGACCTCAGGATGCGCCCGGCGACCGGGCCTGCTCTTCGCCCCCCATCACATGGTGAACTTGCCTCATTTCCCTTCCACGCGATGTAGAGAATCTCTTGGCGGCTCCGTTCATGGGGCGAGTGCGCCACACTGGGCGCGCCGAAGATCAAGGAGTTCACGTGCCGAAGTTCCTGTTGTTGGTCAATCACGAGGGCGGAGTGTTCGAGGAGCCCATGGACGAATGGGCTCCCGACGACATCACGGCCCACTTCGACTACTACGAGGCGTTGACCAAGGAGCTCGTCGCGAGCGGTGAGATGGTGCAGTTCACCGGGCTGGCCGACCCGCGTCTCGCCAGGATCGTGCGCTCGGACGGGGCTGCGGCCCCGGTGGTGACCGACGGCCCGTTCCCGGAGTCCAAGGAGGTTCTGGCCGGGTTCAATGTCATCGACGTGGCCTCCGAGGCCCGCGCCGTGGAGATCGCCGCCAGGATCTCGGCCGTGCCCGGCCCCGGCGGGGTTCCGACCCGACAGCCGGTCGAGGTACGCCAGGTGATGAACGACACCGCCTTCGACCTGTGACCGACCGCCTGGATGTCGAGGACCTGCTGCGCGCGCTGGCGCCGCAGGTCCTCGGCCTGCTCGCGCGACGGCTGGGCGACTTCGACGCATGTGAGGACGCGGTCCAGGAAGCCCTGATCGCAGCCGCCGGGCACTGGCCTGCCCGCGGGGTGCCGGAGAATCCGCGCGGCTGGCTGTTGCAGACCGCCGCGCGCCGCTACACCGACCAGATGCGCAGCGACACAGCGCGACGACGGCGCGAGGAACGTGTGGCAAGGGAGCCGGCCCAGTCCGAGGCCCCGGCCGCCGACGACAGCCTCGCGCTGTTGTTCATGTGCTGCCATCCGGCGCTCACGCCTGCCTCGGCGACGGCTCTGACACTGCGGGCCGTCGGCGGCCTGACGACCGCCCAGATCGCAGCCGCCTACCTGGTGCCCGAGGCGACGATGGCACAGCGCATCAGCCGGGCCAAGCAACGCCTGAAGGCGTCATCGGTGCATTTCGAGGTGCCCGCGCCGGGTACGCCGGACTGGCCTGGCCGGCTCCGCTCCGTACTGCACGTGCTGTATCTGCTGTTCAACGAGGGCTACACCACGTCCAAGGGCCCGACGCTGCACCGAACGGACCTGTCCGGTGAGGCCATCCGGTTGACCCGGCAGGCGCACCGGATCCTGCCGGCCGAGGGTGAGGTGGCCGGGCTGCTGGCCCTGATGCTTCTGACCGAGGCGCGCCGACCGGCACGCACCGGCCCGCACGGCGAGCTGATCCCCTTGGCCGAACAGGACCGCTCGCGTTGGGACCGCCGGCTGATCCAGGAGGGGTCCGCGCTGCTCATCGGCACGTTCGGCGACCAGGGACGGCCCGGCGAGTACCGGTTGCAGGCCGCCGTCGCAGCCGTCCACAACCACGCTGTTCGGGCTCAGGACACTGACTGGCCGCAGATCCACGGACTGTACGAGTTGCTCGAACACATGACAGGGAGCCCGCTCGTCACTCTCAATCGCGCGGTCGCCCTGGCCATGGTCGACGGCCCGAGGGCCGGCTTGGCACTGCTCGACCGACTCACCACCGACGACCGCGGCCCACTCACCGGCCATCATCGGGTGCACGCGGTACGAGCACACCTGCTGGAGATGGCGGGAGAGTCGACGTCGGCAGTGGATCAGTACCGCCTGGCCGCAGCCCTCACCACCAACGCCCCCGAGCAGCGCTACCTCACGACCAAGGCAGCGCAGTTGCACCAGCGTTCGCGGCCACACCCCGACTGAACGATCGATCTGCTCGAACAGGTCGGGGTCGTCTGCCCTGTACTCTCCTCGCGCGCAAAGGCGCCGGGACGCACAACGGCGCCGGCCGTTCAGCGACGGCTCCCTGTCCTGGTCATCGAGGCCGGGGGCGGCACAGGCCTCGACCACGGACCCTGAAATGGCGGGTGCACCGTCGTGTCAGGCGGATAGCCTGCGCCGATGGAACGTATGGAGAGAGCCGTTGCGACGGTCGTCGGGTCAGCTGTGGGCGACGCTCTCGGAGCTCCCTTCGAGTTCGGCCCGCCGGGTGCGTTCGCTGCCCGGTTCCCAGCGCCAGGGCGCGGTGGCGAGATGTGCGGAGGCGGCGGTTGGGAGCCGGGCGAGGCCACGGACGACACGCAGATGGCCGTCCTTGTCGCCGAGTCGCTACTGCAGCGGGGCGGGCCCGACCTGCCGGACATGTTCGCTCGCTTCCAGCAGTGGGCGGCAGGCGAACCCAAGGACATCGGCCTGCAGACCGAGGACGTACTGACCAACGGCATGCCCTGGGACCTCGCCGCCGCACTTCACTTCCAAGTCAACCGACGGGCAGCCGGCAACGGCTCGTTGATGAGGGCATCGACATCCGCGGTCTACTTCGCACGGGCCGGCCAGTCGGCCACGATGGATGCCGCGCGGCGCATCGCCGCACTCACCCACGGCGATCGCGCGGCCTGGGAAGGCTCCGCCATATTCCACGAACTCATTCGCCTCAGCCTGACCGGCGTCGATCCCCTCCGCGCCCTTCCTGACGTTCTGGACCTCGTCGATGCCGGCCACCGCCAGCGATACGCCACGGTTCTTGCCACTGACTGGCATCCCGACCAGGCGACCGAGTTCAACGGCGCGGTCTGGCCCTGTCTGGGGTCGGCGGTCTGGGCTCTGCGCAGTACGACCGGCTTCGAGGATGCCCTTCGGGCGGCGATCGACATCGGCGGTGACACCGACACCGTCGCCGCGGTCACTGGAGGTCTCGCGGGCGCCTACTACGGATGGGAAGCGATCCCTGCCCGCTGGACCGAGTCCTTGCATGTCCCCCTGCCGGGGTTCGGCGGACGGGTGCTGCGGGTGGCCGACCTGGCCGAGCTCGCGCGTCGCCTCGATGCTGGCCTCGACTGACCCGGTCAGCGCCAGGGCCACGCCACCAGCATCCTTTGTCCCTACGACGCCGTCAGACGACTCCGTCAGCATTCATGCTCGACCGACTCCTCGCTTTGGTCGCGCGCCTTGTTGATGGCGGCTTGAAGTTGCGGCCATGTCGGATCTGTTGCGGCGGCGGTCGTCACTGCTGGCAGATCGTCGGATGCCCAGGTGCGGGTCCGTCCATGACGACGAGGTGTGAGTCCAGGTCGCCCCTCGTCGGGAATCTCGGACGTGGACTCCGAGAACGCGGCAGGCCGAGGCCGCCACCCGGGCCGGCGAACTGCGCGACCAGATCGACCACCTGAACGCTGACCTGTCCGAGACCGCACGACCCGCAAGGTCGTCGCGGAACTCGCCCCGACAGGGACCGAACCCGAGCCGCCCGAGTTGACCACCGCCTACCAGGTCATCGTGAACGTCTTCGACACCACCCCGATCAGGTGTTCCGGGTTCGTGATCTGCACGAACTCCTCGGCATGCGCACCGACGACCCGGCCGTGAACGTCGCCCGCAGCCGCCTCGGACGCCTCACCCGTCAAGGCTTCCCGGCTCCACCCGGACGCGGTCTCTCCCAAAAACGGACTTGCCGTCGCACTTCGCAGGCTGGGACGGCCGCCACTCCCGCCTGATCAACCCGAACACCCACGAGTCGGACACCTCGCCGTTCACCACGCAGTCTTCCCGCAGTGTCCCTTCACGCACGAATCCGATCTTCTCCAGAACCCGGGCAGATGCCACGTTGCGCGTGTCGGTCTCGGCCTGAACTCGATTCAGGTCCAGTGTGTCGAATGCCCACTGCAGCAAGGCGTGTGCGGCCTCCGTCGCATAGCCGTGGCCCCACATCGCCTCGTCGAGGACATAGCCCAACGACGCGCTGCGGTAGTCCGGGTTCCATCCGGTCAGACCGCACCAGCCGACGAAGGCCCCGTCACTAGCACGGTCGATGGCCACCCGCGCCCCGGTGCCTTCGTCCGCCATCTGCCGGCACATCGCGATGAAGCGCTCGGCGCGAGCCCGTTCGTTCCACGGCGGGGAGTCCCAGTAGCGCATCACGTAGGTGCTGCTGTGCAGCGCGAAGAGGGGGTCCGCGTCGGCGTCGGTGAAGGCGCGCAGCCGCAGGCGAGCGGTGTGCAGCACGGGGGTGGCCAAAGTCATGCGGACCATCTTGTGTCCTCACGGGGCGGGCAGAAAACCGAATATCCGATCCCGGTCCGGCCCTCACGACCAAGGCATCCCTTGCCAGCAGACCGTGTATGCGACGACCCGGACACGAACGTCACCCGCAGCCACCTCTGACGCCAAGGCTTCCTCACCCGACCCGGACCAGGCCACTACTGGAAGCGAACTTGACGGCCTCTCAGGGGATCACCTCTACCGATCTGCCGAGCACGGCGAATGCACACGCCCTCGGGGGCCAAGTCGTCCGGGACCGGGCTGCGTTGTGTCCAGCCGTGCCGACTCGACCGAAATTCGCTTGACCGTGCCACCGGTCGACGCTGCAGAGTGGCGAGACACCACGAGTCATGGTGCTGGTATCCCGGGGAGGCAGCAGCAGCGATGGAGATACGTCCTACGACCGACCAGGACCGCGACGTCTTCGTCGACACACTCCACGCTGCGTTCGGGCGCTTCCCGGAAACCCCGACCGAGGGTGGCGGG
The DNA here is from genome assembly GCF_000424945.1 of Streptomyces sp. 142MFCol3.1. Taxonomy (NCBI): domain Bacteria; kingdom Bacillati; phylum Actinomycetota; class Actinomycetes; order Kitasatosporales; family Streptomycetaceae; genus Streptomyces; species Streptomyces sp. 142MFCol3.1. The sequence continues at coordinate 159,699 of NZ_AUKV01000009.1, read as the reverse complement.
GTGTGGTGGTCGGCGCTGGAGATGGACCGGAACCTGTTCGCCGTCACGGCGGACGGGCGGCCCGTCGGCACCGCCGGCGCATACTCCTTCGAGCTCACCCTCCCCGGTGAGATCCTCGTCCCGGCCGCCGGGGTGACCGCCGTCGGCGTCCTGCCCTCGCATCGACGCCAGGGCGTGCTCAGCGCGATGATGCGACATCAGCTCACCGAGCTGCGGGTCCGAGGCGAGTTCCTCTCTGTACTGCTGGCTTCCGAGGCCCTGATCTACCGCAGGTTCGGCTATGGACCGGCGACCTACACGGGGCGGTTGACGGTGCCGCGCCATCAGGGCGCCCTCGCCCTCCCCCGGGCGCGCGGATCGGCCGACGCCCCAGCGACCGGCTCGGTCGATCTGCTGCGGCGTGCCGAGTGCGGCGAGATCCTGGAAGAGATCTACGACCGGTACCGTCGCGCACAGCCCGGCGCGCTGTCCCGGCCGCACCGCTGGTGGACCTCGGGTGCGGGGCAGCCCCCGGTCTCTCCGGCGCCGCGCTACGTCGCTGTCCACCGGGACGCCGACGGCGTCCCGGACGGGTACGCCAGCTACTCCATCGGCGAGCCCGACACCCTGACGGTCGACGAGACCATCGCCGTCGACGACGCCGCTTCCACGGCCCTGGCCCGGTTCGTCCTCGGACACGACCTGGTCGCCCAGGTCGTGTTCAAGCACGTCCCATCCGAGCACCCGCTGCGCTGGCAGCTGGCGGACTTCCGTGCAGGCCAGGTGAGCAACGACACCGACTGGCTCTGGGTGCGGCTGCTGGACGTCCCGCGTGCCCTGACCGCACGCGGATGGTTCACGGACGGCGAGCTCGTCCTCGACGTCGACGACCCGTTCCTCGGCGAGCGCGTCCGGTACCTGCTGACCGTCCGGGACGGCAAGGCGGACTGCGTCCCGACGGGCCGGGAGCCCGACCTCTCTCTGGACGTGAGCGATCTGGGCTCGATCTACCTCGGCGGCACCACCCCGAGCACGCTCGTGCGTGCCGGACACGTCCAGGCCCACCGCCCGGGCGCGGCTTCCCGCGCCGACGCGCTCTTCCGTGCCGACCGCCCGCCCCACTGCCTGCACTGGTTCTGACCCCGGAGCAGTGGGAGCCGGCGGCGATCTGACACGCAGCGAGGGGGGACCGGGAGTGGTGGTGGTCCGCCATGGGCCACCACCACTCCCGGGTCCCCCCCTCCCAGCCGACGTCACGCGGTGCAGAGCGGTCACGCGATCCGACCGGCCATCAGCCGTCCGCGCGCACCACGTCCACATCGTCCGCACGGACGTAGGCGATCCGGTAGCCGAACTGGATCTCGTAGTACACGTCGTTGCCCACGACCACCCGATGTGGTTGCTCGTTGAAGCCCGAGCCGCTGTCGACGTACGAGCCGGTCGTGCTGCCCTGGGTGGCGTAGCGCTGGCCCGCCGACAGTGCGTACGGCAGGGGGGAGACGGACTGCACGGGCACGTCCGCCGGGTAGGCGTCTTCTTCCGGGAGGGCGCGACCGTAGACGGGAATGTCCTCCAGGCCGGGCTTCGGAGTCACCATCCGTCCGGCGGCGCCGACCGCCGTCGGGTGTGCGGGCGGGTTCTTGAACCATGCCTTTTGGCCCAAGTACCAGATGGCTGTCCACTCCCTTCTGCGCTCGGCGACGGCGTACGTCTGCCCGGTGGAGATCCGTGCTCCCATGTCGGCGACACGGAGGGTGGAGTCCCCTCCCCCGGGATGCTTCCCTTCGTCGTGGACCAGCGGCGCGTTCTCGCTCGGCTCGGAGTACAGCCGTACCGCGCTGGACCCGTGCGCCGGGCAGGGTTCGTCGTCTCCGGCGCAGTTCGTGAACACCGGCTTGTTCGAGGCGAAGTCGGGCAGGACGGTGACCAGTTCGCTGTTCGGGCCGGCGGTGGCGCGCAGTGGCGCGCCGAGAAGATCGAAGTAATGCCGCCAGTCCCAGTACGGGCCCGGGTCCTCGTGCATGCCCGGGATCGTCGAAGCGGTCGGTCCGGGCACGTTGTCGTGACCGAGGATGTGCTGGCGGTCCAGTGGAATGCCGTACTTCTTGGCGAGGTAGGACACCAGGCGGGCCGACGAGCGGTACATCTGTTCCGTGTACCAGGAGTCCGGATGGGTGAGGAATCCCTCGTGCTCGACGCCGATGGATCTGGCGTTGATGAACTGGTTTCCGGCCTGCCAGGCGACGTCCTTGGTCTTGACGTGCTGGATCACGCTGCCGTCGCTGGAGCGGATCGTGTAGTGCCAGGACGCCTCGCTGGGGTCCTGCACCGTTTTGATCATGACCGGGCTGGTGTCCTCCGTGTCGTGGATGACGATGTAGTCGATCTTCTCGTCCTTGGGACGGTCGGCGGGGTCGTGATTCCCGTACCGGTCGTCACCGAACTCCACGTGGGGTGAGGGAATCCAGTCGCAGGCGAGTGTCGCCGGGCATTCGACGTCGGTGTGAGGTGCCTTCGCCGGGCGGACGGCCCGGACCTGCGAGGCGTTCGGCCGGGCGGCGGGGCTGGCCGCGAGTGTGACCTGCTGCCCGGTGTCCGTGGTGCGTCGGGCACCTTTACGGATCACCGCGAAGACGTCGTCGGCGAATTCGGCTGCCGCAACGCTGTTCGTCGTGCCGGTGAAGCGCGCCACGGCGCCCCACCAGTCGCCCGGGTCGGTGCTGAGCGGTCTGCCGAGCTGCCGCTGGGTGTCCGCCAGCAACGCGGCGCCTCCGCGCACGTTCTCGGCGGCATCCGTACGGAGCCTGCGCGACGATATGCCCACGAGCCTCGCTGCCTGTTCCAGCGTGGTCATCTGCTCGGGCGGGGGCCCTTGCGGCACAGGTGCGCCGGATATCGCGGCGGACGAACCTGCCTGGGCGTGGGGTGCGCTGTTCTGGTGCGTCTGGGCCAGAGCGGTACGCGCGTCGGTGAGGTGCATCGGCCCGTACCCGCCACTGACGCTCGGGACGCCGGCGTGTGTGTCCCACCGGGACTGCACGTAGGACACACCGAGCAGCACGCTCTTCGGGACCCGGTACTCGGCGGCCGAATCCGTGAACGCCTGCTGCATCGACGTGACGGACGGCGTCCGCGGACTGCCGGGCGCGAAGTCACCGAGTATCGGCACCAGCAGGGCGGCCATCGCCGCCGTGTACGACGTCGCCCGAGCGGCGTATCTGGCTGCTGGAGCACGGGAAGTGACGGCTCGCACGCACGGCCTCCCTCACAGACGGAACAAGCGGAATACGGCGCTCGGCGCCGCGCGGCGGCGTTCGTACACCGGGCTGCGCAAAGGCCGTTCAGCCCGAGCCAGGACGGTCACCCGCCCCTGGACGCCTCTCCCTGCACGATGCCTCGCCCCGCACGCCCCGTCCTGCGGAACGTCACCGGCGTGGCCCAACCGCCTGCCCGTTGCCACCCGGTCGGCGGCGGAGGCCCGGGGGCGCGTCGTCGGTCCCCACCGCCCCCATGTGGGCTTCAAGAGCACGCGCACATGAACCGCGATCCTGTGCCCGGTTACGCGTGTGGCCCCGGCCGGAATACCGGCCGGGGCCACAGACGAAGCAGCGGTCGTCAGGTCTGGCACTGCTTTGTCGCTGCGGTGGACCAGTTGCTCCAGGCGGCGCCGTCGGCGCGGGCATGGACCCGGATCTCGACTCTCACGGGAGCGCACACCCGGGTCGTGCTCCCCACCTCGACAGGGCCGATCTCCTGGCCTGCCTTGACGTAGGCGCGACCGGTGCCCACTTTGGCCCAGGAGCCGCCATCAGGGCGGGCGAATGCCTCGTAGGAGACGTTCAGTGCTCTTGTGCCGGCGTTTCGCAGCTTGATGTACGCCGTCATCTCGCGCGAGGGAAATGCGCCGACGGTTCCCCGCTGGGCGCTGATACAACCGTTGACGGCGACGCGACCGGTCGACGTACCACCGCCGCAGGCGACTGCCGCGGCGTGAGCGTCGGCCGGAATTGTCAGCAGGGTGAGCGCGGCTGCACACAAGGCCGTCGCGGTACGCCTCAAATACACTTCCTGGTCCCTTCTCTGAGCCGATTTCTTCGAAGAAACCATGGCTGTTCGGGCCCTATGAGCGTTTACCGTCGTAGTTCGCCCGAACAGGCGCAGCCGTCCCGAGGACGGGTTCGGCCTTCCGGGCGAGGCCACGCCCCTTTTCCGGCGGCCTGGGGCGTAGCTCCTTCTCGTCCGTTGCGGTCCGGACAGCCGGTCCTATGCTCCGTCCCGAATATCTCCGCGTTTCGGCTCACCGCCCCGTACCGCTTGGTCGAGCATGGGGCCGAGTTCTCGCGCCACGGTCGTCAGTGGGCGCACGTCCTGCTCCGCGCGGGCCATCAGGATCGCTCCCTCCAGGGCGCTGATCATGAGCGTGGCGAGCGGCTCGGCGCGCTGTGCCGGGACGTCCATGTCCGTGAGGGCCCGGGCGATCGGGGCGGCCCAACCGGCGAACGCCTCGGCCGCGGACCGGCGTGTGGACTCCGTCGACTCGGCGCAGTCGACCGTGGCCGCGGCGACGGGACAGCCGGAGGCGAAACCGAGCGTCTCGTACTCGTCGGTCCACTGCCGCACCATCGCCGCGAACAGACCGGCCGGGGTCGGTTCGGTCATGCCGGCCATGAAGAGCGCGATGCGTTTGCTCGCGTAGCGGCCGGCCCAGGCGACGGCTTCGTTGACCAGTTGTTCCTTGCCGCCGGGGAAGTAGTGCTGGAGCGAGCCGCGGGGCGCCTCGGCATGGGCCGCGACGTCCCGCATGCCCGTCGCTGCGACTCCGTCGCGCCGGATGAGCTGCGCGGCGCTGAACACCATCCGTTCGCGCGGGCCTCGCTCGCTCATCGCCATCGCCTGCCTCCCCTCCAGGCATCCACTCTATGACAGTCGTCATGACGGGCGATACTATGACGGCTGTCATAGTCGGCGCGGCGACCTCGCCGCCGCGCGTGGGCAAGGTGGTGCGCTCGTGGACGTCGGCTTCATCGGTCTCGGGGTCATGGGGCAGCCCATGGCGCTTCGCCTGGCCCGTGCGGGCACTCGCCTGGTGGTGTGGAACCGCACCTCCGCCCGCACCGAGCCCCTGCGCGCGGCCGGCGCGGTGGTGGCGGCGGACCCCGCGGAGGTGTTCGCGCGGGCCGACGTGGTGATCGTCATGCTGGCCGACGACCTCGCGATCGACGCCGTCCTGGGCCGCGGCACTCCCCACTTCACCGCGCGCGTCGCCGGCAGCACGGTCGTCCACATGGGCACGACCTCGCCGGAGTACTCGCAGGGCCTGGAGGCCGATGTCCGCGCGGCGGGTGCCCGTTACGTCGAGGCACCCGTCTCAGGTTCCCGAGTCCCGGCGGAGCACGGCGAGTTGGTGGCGATGCTGGCCGGCGACGAGGAGGCCGTGCGGCAAGTACGCCCGTTGCTGGGGCCCTTGTGCCGAGAGACGTTCGTGTGCGGCCCCGCGCCGAACGCGCTGCTGATGAAGCTGTCGGTGAACCTGTTCCTGATCACTCAGGTCACCGCTCTGACAGAAGCCTTCCACTTCGCCGAGCGCCAGGGCGTGGACCGGAACCTGTTCCTGGATGTCCTGGGCGCGGGTCCGATGGCCAGCGCGGTCACCCGGATGAAGACGCCGAAGCTGCTGGCCCGCGACTTCGCGGTGCAGGCGGCGGTGCTGGACGTCCTGAAGAACAACCGGCTGATCGCCGAGGCGGCTCGCAAGAACGGCCTCTCCTCTCCGCTTCTCGACGTCTGCCACTCCTTGTTCCAGGAGACCGTCTCGCTCGGCCACGGCGCCGAGGACATGGTGGCCGTCCTGCACGCGATCGAAGCACGCACCCAGGGCGCTCTGCCGGCCGACGTGGACCGGCGTACCGGTGGCCACAGAGCCGATGCCATGACTGCTGACCGTCGCCACGCACCCGGCGGCGCATGACGAAGCCTGCCCTGGGAACAGACCGGCACTCAAAACCCTGACAACGGCGCCGAACGCGCCGCCCCTCGGATCTCGCGCATCGCGCTGCCCACTTGCGGACAGGGGCAGGGTGTTCCGTGTCCGTCCGGGCGGTCAGCGGACCCGCAGGTCGGACGGGAGTCGACGGCCGCGGATCAGTGGCCGGCGCTCTGGCCACCGTCGACGTGGAGGATTTCACCGGTGACGAACGGAGCGTTCTCGAGATAGAGCACCGCGTCGACAACGTCCTTCACCTCGCCCATGCGGCCGACTGGATGCAGGGCGGCGAGCGTCTCGTAATAGCCCTCGGTCATCGGTGTCTTGATGGTTCCCAGAGCGACGGCGTTGCTACGGATGCCGCGGGTGGCGTATTCGATGGCCAGGGCCTTCGTGGCGGACTGCAGGCCTCCCTTGGTCATGGAGGCGAGAACGGAGGGCACCTTGGAGTTGGCGTACTCGGCGAGGGTGGTGGTGATTTGCACGATGTGACCACCGCCCCGGGCCAGCATCTGTTGGATCGCGAGCTGGCTGATCCGGAAGAAACCGGTCAGGTTCACGGCGACCATGGAGTTGTACTGTTCCTCGGTGTAGTCGGTGAACGCGTTCCCGATGTAGATCCCGGCGTTGTTGACCAGAGTGTCGATGCGGCCGAACCTCTCGATGCCTGCGGCGATGACGCGCTCGGCAGTGGCGCGGTCGGCGATGTCGCCCTGGACGGTGTGGACGTCCGCGTCCTGCGATTCGTCGATGGTGCGCGAGGTGGCGACGACGGCGTAGCCGAGTTCGCGATAGCCGACGACAAGGCCCGCTCCGATGCCTTGCGATGCACCGGTGACGACCGCGACCTTCTGAATGTGACTGCTCATGATGACCTGCTCCGAAGGGTCGGTGTGGCTTGACCGGTCGCCGGCTCCCGAGCCTCAGCGACTTCCGGGGCGGTTGCACACAGGTCGGCGCCTGTTCCCCGGCAAACGGCCGGCGACCGGACCGGGCCCCCGCGTGACTGATGCGGTGTCAGCGGCGCGGGGCGAGCTGTCTGACCTCCTGAAGGATTCATACGCTGCCGTCCGGTGAGACAGGAGCTCTTGCACACCGCTCGCGCTCAAGAACACAGATTCACGTGCCGGACGGCCAGGACGTGCCCCGCGGCGTCGATGAGGCGGCTGCGGGAGAGGTGCCCGTTGGCCACCGCACTGGTGATCGCCGTGGCGATGGAGGACGTCTGGGCGCTGACGTTGCTCCCCAGGTCGAACAGGACCATGTCGGCGCCGGAGCGCAGGGCCTGGACGGCGGCGGCGGGGACGCTGAAGCCGGCGGCGGAGATCGCCTTGGCGCTGAGCGAGTCGGTGACGACCAGCCCCTTGAATCCCAGCTTGCCGCGCAACTCGTAGCTGATGACCGTGGGTGACAGGCTCGCTGGGTTGGTGCCCAGGCCCGGCACGATGTTGTTGGAGACCATGATGGCCGGGGCTCCGGCCTTGATGGCCGCGGTGAACGGCGGAATGCCCACCTTCTGCAGGGTGGACCAGGGAAGGGTGCGGGCGGGGCCGAAGTCGGAGTTGTAGGTGGAGCCGCCGATGCCCGGGAAGTGCTTGACGACGGGTATCACGCCTCCGGCGCGAAGCCCGTTCATGTACGCGACACCGGCTTTGGAGACCACTGCGGTGTTCCCGCTGAAGGACCGCCACCCGTCGGGATTCGTCTTGCTGGGGGGCACGTTCCTGCCGTCGACGTCGACCACCGGCGCGAGGTCCATGTTGACCTGGGCGGCCGCCATCTTGGTGGCGACCTTCGTGACGTTCTGCTGGATCTGAGCCGGGGTCCAGTGCGCGCCCATGTACGCGGGCCAAGGCAGGGACCCGACGAGGTTCGACATGCGCTGGATGCCGCCGCCCTCCTCGTCGGTCATCACCAACAGGCCCAGGTGGCCGGGTACATGGGACTTCAGCGTGGTCAGCCGGGTGCCGAGGTCGGAGGGCGCCTTGCTGCCGAACAGCAGCACACCGCCCGCACCCGCGCCCACCTCGGCAGTGGCGTCGGACACCGAGGTCTCCGACACCGGGACCGCGATGGTCAGCATGGCCAGCCGTTTGTTCGACCATGCGGCCAGCTTCGTGCTGTTGGTGCACGCGCCGGCCGCGGGGGTGAGGGCCGGAGTGAACGTCGGACCGGGGTGAGAAGGTGCGGCGGATGGGGCGAGAGACACGCCGGGACCACTGGAGTGCGGGGCCGCCTTGGGGGTGCCCGTGGCACAGCCCGCCAGGAGCATCGCCGCCACGGCCGCAGCGGTGCTCAGTCTGCGTGCGTTTCTCGCGCGGCCGGGGAGTCGCGGGGGTGGTGTCACGCTTCCGTGGTCGCGGTACTCCAGGGGATTCATCGCAGGCCTCCTTCGGCGAGGCGCGACGGTGACGGCACCTGTCGCGCAGAGGGCCGTACGAGCATGTGACGGGGCGCAGCGTGTGAGAGGCGCACCGGCCCGCATCTGCTCGCTGATCCACGGCCGGACTTCCACGATCTCGCGTCTCGGGGCCGGACGGAAGTCCAGCCGACGTGAGTCGGGACCTTCGAGGCCGCTTCACCCGGTCCGCAGCACCTTTCACCGTGGGGAAGTGTGCGGGGCCGGGGCGCCTTCGGTCCGGGAACCAGCAGGTCAGAGCATGATCCCAGCACGCCTGCCCCACCCACACATACCGCACGCCATCTCAGTCCTCGGCGACCCGGATGATCGTCCTGCCGGTGACACGCAGCTTCGGGGCGAAGGCGGCGAGAGCCTCCTTCAGCGGGACGACCGCGCCGACCCGCACATCGAGTCGTCCGTCCCGGACCCGCTGCGCCAGGTCCGCGAGGCGCGCACGGTCGGGTTCCACGACGAAGAACAGCGCCCGCCCGTCCTCGGGCTGGACGGTGGGCGGCTGGGCGATCGTGACCAGCGTGCCGCCGGCACGTACGAGCGCGGCCGAGCGCTCGAGGATGTCGCCGCCGATGACGTCGAAGACCACGTCGACCTCACCGGCCTCCTTCACCCAGTCGGCCTCGAGGTCCAAGAACGTGTGCGCACCCTGAGCCAGGACGGTGTCGCGGTCGGCGGACCGGCCGGTGCCGATCACGCGGGTTCCCGCCTCCAGGGCGAGCTGCACCGCGATCGAACCGACGGCACCCGCGGCGCCATGGATCAGAACGGTCTGGCCGGTCAGGATCCGCGCGTGGTCGAAAAGGCCCTGCCAGGCGGTCAGCCCGGAGATCGGCAGTGCGGCCGCCACCGTGTGGTCGACGTCCGCGGGGAGCGGGGCGAGGTTGCGGGCCTCCACGGCGACGTACTCGGCCAGCGAGCCGTTGCGTGCCCAGTCGGTCAGTCCGAAGACCCGCTGGCCGACGGTGAGGCCGGTGGTCCCGTATCCGAGCGCTGCCACGACTCCCGAGACCTCGTGTCCGGGCACGCTCGGTGTGCGGTCGTGGCCGGAGCGGTCGGTCCACGTCGCGGGCCAGTCGAGCTCTCCGCGGGTGAATCCGGCGGCGTGCACCCGCACGACGACGTCGTTCTCGGCCGCATGGGGATACGGCAGGTCGGTCAGGGTCAGCCCGCTGACGCCTGCGTCGCGGCCCGGGGCGGTAATGGCTTGCATGGCTGTTCCTCTGTCTGGTTTTTCGAAGCGTGCATGGGTCGATCACACCAGGCGATTCTTACCGTTTCGTCATGCTCCCTCCCCAGTGTCCAACCTGGCGGCTGCCGGTCGCCGGGCCGCAGCGTCCACCGAGTACGTCCGCGCCCGGCCGGGCGGCGTGGACGAGGGCCAAAGGCTATGACGATCGCGGCCGGAAGCCACTGGTGCCATCGGATTTCCTCTGGCCTCCGCGAAATCAATTCGGCCAGGGTGCGTCGATGACACGCTCGACCATGGTCTTGCGATGGAAACCTGGAACAAAGTGTTCCAGGACGTCCGAATTCACGGTCCCGTAGGTGGTGTCGGGTCGATACCTGAGCCCGTCGATGAATGCCTGCAGGAATTCCTTCCTGAATTCTCCGCGCGGATGCGCGGCGATGATCTCGTCCACCTCGCCGCCCTGCAGCCCGTCGAGCCCCCAGCCGACCGCGTCGGTCAGCACGCCGTAGTTCGTGGCAGCCGTCTCCGGGCCCATCCGGCCGGGAATCCCCGGCGTGGTGTGCAGCGCGATCGCCGTCCATACGACCTCGGCGGCGCTCTTCGAGAACCCGCGGTCGAGCAGGAACTTGCGCGCGTGGTCGGCGCCGTCGAGCTCGAAGCGCTGCTCCGTCTCGGAGAACGGGGTCGAAAGCCCCGTGTCGTGGAACATCGCGGATATGTAGAGCAGCTCCGGATCAGGCTCGAGGTCGAGTTCTCGCGCATGCAGAGAACCGAAGAGGAAGACACGCCGTGAGTGGTGGAAGATGAGAGGACTGTTCGTTTCCCGAAGGAAACCGGTGGCCTCCGCCACTGCTGCGGTCTCGGGTATTTTCACTCCTGCGATGATGTCGTTCATGATGTTCGCTCTTTCGATGTGCTGGTGAGGAGTAAGCGGTGCTCCTGTTCTCTACGATGCCGACTGCGAAGCTTCTCCGCCGCCTCGGCGTGGCCATGAACCACTCGAATCCAGACACCTGAGGAATGGGACTGTGAGCTCCACAACGCATCGGGTCGCGATCCTCGTCTACGACGGGGTCAACCTGCTGGACGTCGCCGGCCCGGCAGAGGTGTTCGGCGAGGCGAACCGGCTGGGCGCCGACTACCGGATCATCCTGCTGTCGACGACCGGTACCGACGTCGCCTCGTCGATCGGCGTGCGCGTCGCGGTCGACGGCAGCCCCGCTTCCGAGCCGGACCCTGACACGTTCGTGATGCCGGGCGGGGTCGTCTATCCCAGAACTCCCGTCACGCGGGATCTGATCGAGGCCTCACGGGAGTTGGCGGTCCGCTCCGGACGCGTCGCGTCCGTCTGCTCCGGAGCGTTCGTCCTCGCCGCCACCGGCCTCCTGGACGGCAAGCGTGCGACCACCCACTGGAAGATCACGAGCGAACTCGCCGCCCGGCACCCGAGGATTCGCGTGGAACCCGATGCCATCTACGTGCGCGACGGCACCACCTACTCCTCGGCCGGCGTCACCGCCGGCATCGACCTGGCACTGGCTCTCGTCGAGGAAGACCACGGCCCTGACATGGGCCGGGACGTCGCCCGCGCCCTGGTGGTCTACCTGCAACGCGCGGGCGGCCAGTCACAGTTCTCCGCGCCCTTGCAGGGCCCACCTCCCCGCTCCCCCGCCCTGCGCACCGTCGTCGACCTCGTGAAGGCCGACCCTGCGGGCAACCACTCCCTCGGCGAACTGGCCGGGCATCTCCACCTCAGTCCGCGCCATCTCACGCGGCTCTTCCGAGAGGAGTTGTCCACGACGCCGGCCCGCTACGTCGAGTCGATCCGGTTCGACATCGCCAAAGCCCTGCTCGACCAAGGCCATACCGCCACGCAGGCGGCGTCGTTGGCCGGGTTCCCGAGCTACGAGAGTCTCCGGCGCGTCTTCGCACGGGAGTTGTCCATCAGTCCCGCCGCATACCAGCGCCGCTTCCGCACTGCCCGCCGGGGCCGGTAGTACGGACACACGGAACGGTCGATCCGCGGGAGGCCCATCCGTCGGACGGACCAAAGCATCTGAGAGAGGGGCTGTCCCCGAAGGCAGGCCACCTCCCCTGTTCCGGTCGGATCCCGTTTCATGTCGCCGAGATCGTCACACGTTCGAGCCGGACCGCGGTGGCTGACGAGGCGATGGCTTCGACCACGCCCTTCGACCGGTCGTCCGCCACCTCCCCGAAGATCGTGTACTGCCCGTTCAGATGGGGTGCAGGCGCCAGGGTGATGAAGAACTGCGATCCGGTGCTGTCCCTGCCGAGATTCGCCATGGCGAGTCGGAAGGGCTGCTCGAACCCCCGGTCCGGATGGATCTCGTCGGGAATCCGGTATCCGGCGCTGCCGTGTCCGGTGCCCAGCCGGTCGCCGCCTTGGGCGACGAACCCGGGCACTCGGCGGTGGAAGACCGTGCCGTCGTAGAAGCCGCCCTCGCCGGTGGTCCCGGTCAAGGGGTCGGTCCAGGTGCGGCTCCCGGTCGCCAGGCCCACGAAGTTGTCCGCCGTGTAGGGGGTTTCGTCGGGGTGCAGGGCGAGATGGATGTCGCCGAGTTCGGTGTGCAGGACCGCTGCCAGGGATCGATAGGTCCTCAAGGAGGAGGAGAAGGGGCGCCGGGCGGGTGTCTGGCGTACCCGCACCGGGGAGTCGCCCATCGGGTCGTGCAGGGGGTCGAACGCGTTCCGGTCGCTGGGGTCGCCGCATCCGACCGTGCCCGGTGCGCTGGTGTGCAGTCCGGCCGCGCTCCATCCCGGCGGGCCTGCCGGGATCCGGGCCGGGGCCGGCGGGCTCGACCCGAGCCATGCCGGGTGACCCTCCGCGGAGGCGAGGCGGTGCGCGTGGCACAACTCCCTGACCTCCGCGGAGGCGTGGGTCAGCAGCGTGTCGAGATCGGTCGCTGCCTGGGCGTCCAGCACTGCGCGCATGGTCGTGGTGTCGTGATACTTGTCGAAGAGCGAGCCGTTGTTGTGCTCCAGGGTGAAACACTGGTCGACGAAGACCCGGTCGGGCAGCTCGTGCCGGACGTAGCGCCGCATCATGGCGGCCACAGGCGCCCATGCCTCGCCGCCGAACTCGACGCCCGGTCCGGCGAACGCGTCCGTGGCGAGTCGCAGTGCCGGGCCGTGGCCCCTCTCCCGGCGCAGCCGCTGCCATGTGACGCGGCTGTCGCCCTGGTTGATCTCCGTGATGAAGTCCGCCAGTTCCTGCGGGTAGTGCTGGGTCCGGGCTCGTTCGTAGTGACCGAGTTCGTTGCCGATCACGTTGTCCAGGTGTCCGGCCAGTTCGGCGCACAGGTCGGGCAGCCAGCGGAAGAGCCGTGCTCCGGCCGTGCGGTCGCCCGCCGCGGTCAGCCATTCCAGCAGGTAGAAGTCCGCGGCGGTCGAGGACGGGTCGACGGAGTCGACGAACCAGCGTGGGCTGTGCGCGGAAAGGTCCGCGGCCATCATGTTCAGGGCTTCGTCGCGGTCGATGTCGCCGTCGAGGTGGCGGGGCCAGTGCCGTTCGGCCACCGCGTGCAGCCGCGCGTAGCGCCACTTGGTGCCGAGCACGTCGACGCAGGGCCGGTGCGTGGCGTCCCGTGAGCGGACCAGATGACCGGCCGTCATCTCCACGAGGATCTTGGTGAGGACGACCCGCAGGCGACGCTGGTAGGGAGCGCTGCCCGGAAGGCGACGGACCAGTTCGGTGGACAGGTGGTTCTCGGGGATGGCGCCGGACTTCAGCTGTGCCCAGCCCAGCATGGTCAGGACGGCGTCGGCGAGCGTCGATCCGCGAAAACGGCGGCAGTCGACGTAGAGCCCTGTGATCTTGCCCGCGTCTATCAGGAAGCCCGTGGCGGGCGGGGCGGGGGCGAGGGGCACCAGGTGGAGGTCCAGGGTCCGTTCGGTCTCGGCGGTACCCAGCGCCGCGCACAGGGGGGTCAGGTAGCGCGCGGGTGTGAGGAAGTCGTTGATCTCCGCGGCCGCCTGCTTGCGGATGTCCTCGAACCCGGGGAGCGCCTCGGCGAGGGTCGGCGCCGCCGCGGTCAGCGCCGTGGTGACGAGCGTCGTTCCGTGGCGGAGGCGTTCGTCGTCGACCAGGTCGACGAGGTCTTCCGGCCTGCGGGCGGCGGCCAGGAAGGCGGGGAGCCCGGATCCTACGGCTTTCGCCCATGACCGCAGTCCGTCACGGAACAGGTCCGTCTCCGGAGTGACCGGTCTGGGAAGGAAGTTGGGTTCCCACGAGCCGGTGCGCCCGATCAGCTCGCGGTGCAGCGCCAGAGCGAGGTCGAGAATGCTGCTGCGTTTCTGACGGAACTTCACATCGCCCCCCGCTGCCCGTCCTGCTCGGTGAGCAGACCCGCTTCCCGCAACTCGGTCGTGATGCCCCTGCACCGCCGTTCGGTCAGCGCGGCGAACGTGGGCGCCACCTTCGACAGGTTCAGCGCGTACTCGGTGGCAGTCTGCGGGGAGAGCCCGTGGCTGAGGCCCCAGACCAGCGCCGAGCGGGGTGGCAGCCGGAAGTGCCGGCCGGCGGGTTCGACGAGCGTCACCATGTCGTCGTACGCGCGTGGGAAGAACGCCGGGGATCTGTGCAGGGGACCGCTCCCAGGCCGCCAGGCCGGCCAGTGGGAGACGTCGGCGCCCTGCCAGCCGAGGGTGGCCGTGGCGATGAGACAGGTCTGGGCGAACGATGTGAGGGCGGTCAGGCCGGCTTGGGGGTCGACGGCCAGGGGGTCGTCCCTCAGCAGGCGTTGGAAGTCCGCGAAGGGAAATCCGTCGGGGCCGCTGCGGGCGAGCTGGCGCCACACCCATTTCTCGCCGAAGTAGAGGTCACCGCCTGCTGCTGCCAGCGCCTTCCCGGCGCAGACCAGGGCGCGCCGTCCGGCCAGCGCGGCCGGGTCCAGATCGTTCGGGTCGTCCGACCGGGCCAGTCCGAGGCAGTCCTCGGCCGCGAAGAACGCGGCGAGCATCCAGTTGTTCATGACCAGCCGGGCCAGTCGCAGGGGATGTTCGTCGAGCCGTTCGCGCAGTGTGACCAGGACGCCGTTGTCGGTCACGACGTCGCCGGTGCGCAGCCGGACGGCCAGCGCGATCTCGCGATCCGACAGCGGCTGTCCCGCATGGTCCGAGCACAGTCCGGGGCCGAGGACCCGGCCGACGAGTGACTCCAGGGTGTCGAGGCGCAGATGCTGTACGTCGATGCGGATGGTGTCGGCGAACATCTGCCTGCGTGTCTCGCCCGCCGACGATCCGACCAGGTAGACGTCGATGTCGCTGGTGGCGCTGCCCAGTCCGACCACCGAACTGCCGGCGACGAAGGCGGCGTCGGCGTCCGTCGACGCGGCCAGGCGGGAGGCGATGCTCCTGCCCAGACGCACCCGGTCCCGGACCGACGAGATGACGGTCATGCGCTCTCCCTCCTTGGCACGGGTGGCTACCAGCCGGGGTTCTCGGGCAGCGCGAGTCCGAGGTACTTGCCGTCGTCCGACACCATGACGCCCGCGCGACAGCACTGTTCGAGGAACGCCGTGACCGTGTCCTCGGGCACGGACAGGTCGAGCTCCGCCAGCTTGCGGGCGACCACCGCAGCCGTGCGGGGTGCGTCGCCGCAGGCTTCGTAGGCCTCGGCCTTCCAGCCCGCGAGGACGGCCCGTACGGGCTGGTCGGTCCGGCGGTCGATGAGTGTCAGTTTCCCGGGCAGCCGCTGGTAGACGAGGCTGGGCCTGGCCTCGCCGAAGCGGGTCTGCCAGTGCGCGACGGCGGCGTTGAGCGCGGCGACCGTCTCGTGGGACACGGTGCCGGACGCCTCGTAGTCGAAGAAGTACGCGATCTTGTCGAGGTCCAGCGCGGGCGGGTAGACGTGGCTGTAGCTGGCCCGGGGCCGGACCTTGTCGATGGGGAAGGCCGGGTCGGTGAAGTAGGGGCTGAAGCGCTCCAGCCAGATCCGTCCGCAGCCGCCGGGCGGCTGAAGGTGATGCAGCAGCGGGAGCAGGCGCAGTTGTTCGGAGTAGTCCTCCTCGGTCTCCCCGGGGAATCCGGCCAGGATGTTCCACGCCACGTCGATGCCGTAGTAGGCGGCCCATTTCAGCAGCCGGATGTTGATCAGTTTGCCGGCACCTTTGCGCATGAGCTTCAGGACATGGGTGCTCAGGCTCTCGATGCCGGGCTGGATGCGCAGGATCCCGGCGCTTTTCAGGGTGGCCAGCTGATCGCGGGTGAGATTGGCCTTCACCTCGAAGAAGAGGTTCACGTCCCAGTGCTCTTCGGCCAGCCGCGCGCACAGCGACGAGAAGTACCCCATGTCGAGGATGTTGTCGACGGTGTCGACGTGCACCACGGGGTAGTCGCGCAGCAGCGCGGCGAGTTCGGAAAAGGCGCGTTCGCCTGACTTGGAACGGTAGGCCATGCCGAGTGCGTTGAGGCCGCAGAAGGTGCAGTGGTGCTTCTGGCCCCACCAGCATCCCCGGGAGAACTCGACCGGCAGACGTACGGGGGTGCGGCCCAGCAGCCGGGCGCGGTCGAAGCGTTCCAGCCAGGAGAAGTAGTCCCGGTAGTCGGGGGTGGGGAGGTCGTCGAGGGCCTGCGGGCGCTGGGCGTCACCGGTCGGCGGCGCGTCCGCGGCGGGATGCCCCAGGACGCCGGGGATGGGGGTGTCGGTGCCGTCGGCGATGTTCTTCAGCAGCGCGGGAAGGACGAGGTCGCCCTCGCCTGCCACCACATGGTCGAGCCAGGGCAGCTTCCGCGCGTACTCGGCTCCCATCTCCCCGTCGAAGTTGGCGCCCCCGTAGACCAGGGTGACGTGCGGGTGGAACTCCTTGATCTTCCTTCCCAGGGCGAGCGACGCCGTGTTCTGCAGGAAGGTGGAGGTGAACCCGATGACGTCGTA
The DNA here is from genome assembly GCF_000424945.1 of Streptomyces sp. 142MFCol3.1. Lineage (NCBI taxonomy): Bacteria > Bacillati > Actinomycetota > Actinomycetes > Kitasatosporales > Streptomycetaceae > Streptomyces > Streptomyces sp. 142MFCol3.1. The sequence continues at coordinate 143,237 of NZ_AUKV01000009.1, read as the reverse complement.
CTCTCCCCACTCCGGACGGGCCGCGCATGCGGAGATCCATTCCGGCAGCTTCTCGCGGCGCAGTTCCACGAGGTCCTCGATGCCCTTGCCGGTGAGTTCGTCCCAGATGGACTTCACCTCGGGGTAGGCGGCGAAGTAGTCGTCGTCCGGGGTCACTTCGCCGAACGCCGCGTAGGAGAAGAGCCACTCCCCCATCAGGTGCAGCCGCTCCGAGGCGATGTTGGCGATCGCGTCGTACGCCTTGCTGCCGAAGAAGGAGGCGAACTCGATGTTGAGGTAGTGGCTGTCGCATTCGTGCCCGGCGCTGCGGGTGATCGACTGCAGTAGTCCGCATTGGATGGAGGGCGCGTGAATGCGCGCCCAGGGCATGTTCACCAGGGCGACGCGCAGGGCTCTGCTCGGCGGTGCGGCGGACAGTGCGTGGTCCGCCTCGGTCCGCACAGCCAGGGGCAGGCGAATGATGCTCATCGGGTTCCCCTCGGGTGTCGGCACATCGGTCACTCGAAGTCGTCGTGGCCGTGCCGGCTCGCGCGCCGGGCCTGGACGAGGATGGACAGGGCTGCGAGCACGGTGAAGCCGGCCCCTGCGGCGATCTCGAGGCCCAGGTCGCCGAGCCAGGGCCGGCCGGCCATCCCCGCGCGTACGGCGTCCAGGCCGTGCCGGGCCGGCAATACCTGGCCGATCGCGTCCACCCATCCCACCCGCCCCGGCGGAACGATCGCGCCGCTGCACAGCATGACCAGGTAGGACAGGACGTTCGGGGCCACCACGTCGGCCCGTCTGCCGACCGTCATCGTCGCTCCGGCGAGCCCCAGCACGCTGAGCGTCAGCGCGATCAGCGCGTACACCCATGCCCAGGGCAGCAGGCGCAGGCCGAAGTCCGTCATGCCGAGCAGGGGCGCCGCGATCGCGCCTTGGACGACGAGGAGGAGCCAGCCCATGACGGGGTAGGGCAGCGCCCGGGCGATCTGGGTGACGGTGGGCGACAGGGCACCGGTGCGCACCCGGGCGAAGGTGGCGTACTGCTTGTCCAGGACGGGCACGGCGACCACACCGTTGACGTTGGTGCCGCTCAACGCAAGGACGAGCGATCCGGCGAAGGCGTACTCGCGATGCCCGGGTCCGGCGAGGACGCCCGCGAGCGTGGTGAAGAACAGGATCTGCAGGACCCCGCGGGGCAGGGTGGCGCCGAACAGACCGGCGGGCGTCTGGAGTGCTCGGTACTCCAGCCAGCCCATCCGGGCCGCCTCGGCCGCGCGCCAGAGGGGCAGGGAGCGGGGCGCGGCGGTGTCAAGCGAGGTCAAGCGTCCCCTCCTTCCGGGACGTCTCGACGGACCGGTGGTAGGCGAAGCCGGCGGCCAGGAAGTAGCCGAGCGTCAGCAGCGTCGCGATGCCCAGCGGGGCCGCCGTGATGCCGCCCGTGGCCCCGTCGACCAGGCAGTTCTTGATCCAGTGCAGGCTGAGCACATCGGGCGCCCAGCGCAACCACGCGGGCAGCGCGTCGGTGGGGATGAGCAGCCCGCCCACCGCGAACACTGGGTACATCAACGCGTGGGACCAGACCAGGCCGTTGCGGGTCACCAGGAAGAGGCAGGACACCAGCGCGCCGAGGGCGGTGCCGGAGCACACCAGTACCAGCAGCGACAGGACGATCCACGCGGGGTGCGACATGCTCAGCGGCAGGCCCAGCGCCGCCGCGGTGACGCCGGTGCTGAGGAGGATCGCGCCGACGCTGGTGACGGTCGCGCCCAGGCTCTTGCCCAGCAGGACCAGGTACGGCGACCAGACTCCCGAGACGCAGCGGGCCAATGTGCCGAAGCTGCGCTCGCGGCGCAGGACGCCTCCGCTCATCCATACCGTGGAGCCCCACAGCGCGGTCAGCATCACCGCCACGACGAGCTCGGTCGCGCTCTCGGGGTGGGCTCTGCCGGTCTCCACCGCGATGACGAGGAACACCGCCGGAAGCATGCCGGAGTTGACCAGCAGCAGCGGGTTGCGCCGCATGGCCCGCTGTTCCATACGGAACGCGGTCACGAACATCCACAGGGCGCCGCTCATCGCACTCCACCGACCCGGCTGCCTGCGGCGAGGCGCGTGGCCACGTGCGCGTAGACGTCCTCCAGCCGTACCGGTTCTATGCGCACGTCCAGGACGGTGACGTGCGCCAGCGCCTTCTCCAGCAGTCCGAACGAGCCGACGCTCCAGTCCCGCACGTGCAGCCGGAGGGTCCAGAGCCCGTCGGCGGTGTCGACGCCGCCGACGGCGATGTCGGGGGACGACACGGCTCCGGCGTCGGGCGGGGTGCCGGTGCCGCGCACGATCACCGTGGCGGTGTAGCCGGCCTGGCGGGCGAACTCCTCGACCGACAGGTCCGCCGCCAGGGTGCCGTCCGCGAGGATGATCACCCGGGCGGCGAGGCGTTCGATGTCGAGCAGGTGGTGGCTCGTGAGCAGGACGGAGACGCCGGTGTCGCGCAGCGCGGCGATGGTGCCGCGCAGTCGTTCGGCCTCCACGGGGTCGAGGCCCACGGTCGGTTCGTCCAGCAGCAGCACGCGCGGTTCGCCGATCATGCCGATGGCGATGTGGAGCCGCTGACGCATCCCTTTTGAGTACGTCTCCACCGCGCGGTCCGCGGAGCCGACCAGGCCGACTTCCTCCAGGGCGGCGTCCACCTTCGCGCCCAGACCCCGTCGGCCCGCGCCGGCGAGCACGGCGAAGAACCGCAGGTTGTCCCGGGCGTTGAGCTTGGCGTAGAGGCCGCGGTCGCCGCCCAGGACGACGCCGGTCATGCGGCGTACCGCGCGAAGATCGCGTGTGACGTCGTGGCCGAAGAGCCGCGCGGCGCCGGCGGTGGGCAGCAGCAGGGTGGCGAGGATCTTGGTCAGGGTGGTCTTGCCCGCGCCGTTGCTGCCCAGCAGGCCCACGATCTCGCCGGCCCCGACCTGGAAGCTGACGTCGCGCAGGGCCACGATCTCGCGTCCGCGGTCGGTGAAGGAGCGGCCGAGCTGTTCCACGACGATCGCCGGTTCGCTCAAGGCCTGGCCCCCGTCGGGTGGTTGGCCGCCGCCTCCTGGGCGACGGCGCGCGCCGCGGCCAGCCGGGCAAGGGGGATCCGTGGTGGTGCGCACGAGATGTGGTGGTAGCCCGCCTCGGCGAAGAACCGCACGGCCGTCTCGTCGGCCGCCTGCTCGCCGCAGACTCCCAGGGTGATGTCGGGGCGTACGGCCCGTGCCTCGTCGGCGACCTGGCGGGCGAGGGTTCCGACGGCCTCGAGGTCCAGGCGTGCGAAGGGTGAGGCGTCGAGCAGGCCCATGTCCTGGTAGGCGGGCAGCAGATGTTGTTCGGCGTCGTCGCGGGACAGGCCCCACACGAGTGCGGTGAGGTCGTTCGTGCCCAGGCACAGCAAGTCCGCCCGGCGGGCGAGGGACCGGGCCAGCAGCGCGGCCCGCGGCGTCTCGATCATGGCCCCCAGCGTGATGCCGACGTCGGCCGCTGAGGTGCCCAGGCGGGTGCAGACGTCGTCGAGGACGCCTCGGACGAAGTCCAGTTCCGCCGGGGTGCTCACCATGGGGACGAGGAGTTCGGGCCGTGGTTCCCGGCCCGCGCGGCGCAGTGCGTGGGTCGCCTCCGTCAGTGCCTTGATCTGCACGGCGGTCAGCGCCGGGAGCAGGATGCCCATCCGCACGCCTCGTACCCCGAGCATGGGGTTGTGCTCGTGCAGACGGCGGGTGATGTCGAGCCGGTCCCGGTCGGCGGACGCCCCGCCGGCTGCCGTGGTGAGGGAGAGTTCGGTCAGGTCGGGGAGGAACTCGTGGCGTGGTGGGTCGAGCAGGCGGACCGTGACGGGCAGCCCGTCCATCGCCGTGAGGATGTCCGTGATCTCCGCCCGCAGGAAGGTGTGGATGGTGCGGAGGTCCTCCGTCATGTCGGGGCCGGGTCGTGCCATCAGGACCCTTCGGAGCACTTGGTGGCGCTCGCCGAGGAACATGTGCTCCAGGCGGCACAGTCCGACCCCGCTCGCGCCCAGCGCCCGCCCGGCGGCGGCGTCGGCGCCGTTGTCGGCGTTCACGTGCACGGCGATGCCGGGCAGCCCGGACAGCGCGTCGTCCAGCCAGCCGGGCAGTTGCGGGGTGGCCTGCCGTTCGGCGGAGGGCTCCTGGCCGCCGAGGTGGACGATTCCGGCGTGTCCGTCCACGGTGATCAGGTCGCCGGCCCGCACGGTGCCGCCGCGCGAGGTGCGCAGGACCCTGGAGCCGGCGTCGAGTACGCCGTCGACGAGGGCGGTGACGGCCGGCAGTCCGAGTCCGCGCGCCACGACCGCGGCGTGCGAGGTCAGTCCGCCCCGTTCGGTGACGACGGCCGTGCAGGCCAGCAGGCCGGGAAGGTCCTGCGGTTTCGACTCGGTGAGGACGAGCACGGGTCGTTGTCCGTCGGCCTGCGCGGCGACGGCGGCGGCCGCGCTGAAGACGACGGTGCCGGAGTCGATGCCGGGGGACGCACCGAGACCGCGCGCGGCCACGGGCAGTGCGGGGGACCGTACGCTCGCGGCGCGCGCCCGTTCGACGTCCAGGGGCTCGACCAGTCGCACCGCCTGTGCGGGGGTCAGTCGGCCGCGTTCGTAGCGGGAGGCGACGGTGTCCAGGAGAGCGGCGCCGTGCAGGACGGCACGGGTCGCTCTCACGACGGTGAGCGTGCCTTGTTCGACGACGAACTCCACTCGCGCCGGCCAGTCGAGCTCGGTCTCGGCGGCGTCCACCGCCGCCCGCAGCTGCGGGCCCCAGGGCTGTGTGTCGATGAGTCCGGCGAGATCCACGCCGCCCTCGGTCAGCAGCTGGGCTCCCGATCCCCCGGCGAGGTAGGAACCGGTCACACCGGGCCGGCCGGTGGCCGGTTCGCAGGAGTGAGCGAGTCCGCTGCCTCCGCCGGGGCCGCACCACAGTGTCTGGCGGGCCAGCGCGAACCAGGTCGCCCGGCCGGACTCTGTCGTGGTCAATGCCCTTACCAGGGCGATGATTTGATCGACCGGGTCGTCCGGAAGCACGGCGTCGGGGTCGGCGGCGGCAAGAGCGGCGGCGAGTTCGGCCCTGCGCCGCACGGCGAAGTCCTCACCGGCGAGCCCTGCCAGCCACCGTTGGCCGGCAGGGCTCATCCCGAGAAACGACAGGCAGCCGCCCTTCAGGCAGGGCAGCCAGGCTGTCAGGAAGACGGGGTGCTGCGCACTCCCGAGGCGATGGTCGGGATCTAGTTCGGCGATCGCCTTACGGAGGGTGTCGTCGGCGGCATCGACCGGCAGCCGCAGCGCTGAATCAGCAGGAAGAGCGTCCGGCAGATGACCCATGACCACGTACTGAATCCCCATCCCCCGTGGCGGGGTCCGGCACCGTTTCCGGTGGTGAACCCCTGGTGGCAACGAGCCCCCTGCACAGACGGGGGCGGTTGACGAGCGGACCCTACCGGCTCACGAACTCCGGGCGGACACCGAGCAGGTACACACGGTCGTCCAGGTCAGCGGCTTCCTCCGGGGTGATCGGAGAGAATTCCAGCTCAGCCAGGTCGGCGAGCTCCTCGACGTTCGGGTTTGATATGTCCATGAATTGACGCTAACAGCGCACCACTCCGGCCACAAGATGAACTCTGAGTGCACAGAAGGGAATTGACGAGACATCGACTCATTCGAGGCGCACACATCGTCTGAATACCGCTGCTCGCCCCGGCGCTCTCCGGGGGTGCCGTCGACCGACATTTTCCGGCCATTCGCTGAGGGGAGACACAAGACCGCCCGGCTATGCTCACGCGGGTGCGGATTACCAAATATGCCCACTCCTGTGTCCGGTTGGAACACGACGGCGGCACTCTGGTCATCGATCCCGGCGTCTGGAGCGAACCGGAGGCACTCGCCGGCGCCGACGCGGTCCTGGTGACCCACGAGCACGACGATCACGTCGATCTGTTGCGGCTGAAGGGGCTGGGCGTGCCCGTCTACGCCCCCAAGTCGGCGCGGATCCAGGGACTGGACTTCACCGGCGTCGACGTCTGCGAGGAGTTCACAGCGGCGGGCTTCCGGGTGACCGCCCAGGGCGGCAGGCACGCGCTCATCTACGGAGGCCTCCCGGACTGCGCGAACCTGGCCTACCTCGTGGAGGACCGCCTCTACCACCCCGGAGACTCCCTTCACCGCCCCGACCGACCGGTGGAGACCCTGTTGGTTCCCCTGCAGGGTTCATGGATGAAGACTGACGAGGCCATCGACTTCGTCCGCGCCGTCGAACCGGAACGGGCCTACGGAATCCACGACGGGCAGATCAACGAGCGGGGCCTGAGCAGCCTGAACGGCTGGCTCACCGGCGAGTGCGGCGGCCGCTACTGCTGGCTCGCGCCGGGGTCGTCCGCCTGATGGCCGAGCCGTCCACCCCCGCCCTCTACACGGTCACCGGTCGACGAGGACCGGGACGCCTGAGCACCATGGCCCGACCCCGCGACCACGGACACCTGGCCGGCGACATGGCGGCGCTGCGCCGCACCGGAGTCGACATCGTCGTCTGCGCCCTCCCCGACGCCGAGCGCACCGAACTGGGACTCACCGACGAGCCCCACCACGCCGAGGCCGCCGGGCTGCGGTTCGTCGCCCTGCCCATCCCCGACTTCACGGTCCCGTCCGTCCTCAGCGTGTTGCCGGTGCTGCGGGAACTCGTCGAGTCCCTGCAGTCGGGCGCCCATGTCGTCGTCCACTGCCGCTGCGCCATCGGACGGTCCTCCCTGATCGCGGTCAGCCTGATGGTCCTGGAGGGCACGGCGCCCGAGGCCGCCTGGACGGCCGTGGAACGGGCCCGGGGCGCGAGCGTGCCCGACACGGAGGAACAGCGCGGGTGGACGCTGGAGTTCCACCGCCTGGTCTCGCCGGGCGGGGCGCCGCGGGCGCCCAAGCGACACGTCTAAGGACAGGCGGACTCGACCAGCAGCGCCAGGTTCTCCAACGCCATGCGTGTTCCGGTCTCGTTGTCCGCGACCGGAACCACGTCCGGCACCCCCTCGTGCACGATGACGACCTCGGTGCCGCCGTCCACCTCGGTCAGCTCCGTGGTCATGACCATCTCTCCGCGCAGGGCGGGGTCGGCCGTCTCGAACTCGAGCACCTCGACCACTCGCTCGTCGGGGACGAGCTCCGCGAAATGGCCGTGGTAGGTGTCCGTGTGCGCCTCGGACTTGCCGGTCGCGCTCGGCACGTCATACGTGAGCGATACGCGGAACACCCCGCCCTCACGGGCGTCGAACGTGTGCACCTCACTCCGCATGCCCGTCGGTACCCGCCAACGCGCGACCGCGTCCGCGTCCAGAAGTGCCCGATAGACGGCGGCCCGTGAGGCGTTCAACCGCCGCGACACTCGCGTCGTGTACACGCTGTCAGGGTACACAGGGCAGACACGAATGAAGGGGCCGTGCAGGCACGTTCTGCCGCGCACCGAATCCGCCACCCGGCTTTCCCGACTCGACCAGCTGGGCCCCGCGCGACAGATGAACCGCAGCGGCAGCGCCGCGGACTGGCCGCTGAGCGGCAGCCACCGGCTGAGCGCAACGCTTCGGGTCGTGTCGGTGACGTCCAAGGAGTGCACCGGCCAGATCCACCTCGGCTCCGGCGACTCCTCGACGAAACCGCTGGTGGAGCTCTACTACCGCTCCAGCGGTGACATCGTCGTCGGCACCGAGGACTCCCCCTCGGGCGGCCAGGCGACCCACACGGTGGGACATGCGTCCGTGGGCAAGACATGGACGTACACCATCGCCGTGTCCGGCGGAGACACCATCGACCTGACCGTCAACGGCAGCACAACGCACTACCCGATTCCGTCGTCGTTCTTCCCGTACAAGCAGTACTTCAAGGCGGGTTCCTACAACCAGTCGTCCTCGGGCAGCACCACGAAGGGCGCACGGGTCGCCTTCTACGGCCGGAACGTCTCCCACGGCTGACGCGTCATCCGGCCGGCCAACAGACCGCCGGCCGCAGCCACTTCGGTCAGCCCGATGAAGCGGATCAGGTCCGTGCTCAGCCCCATGCGTGACTGCGGAGCAGCGGCCCCGGCGCCCTTCAGTACCGACAGCCCAGCGCGGACGGCGCCTTCAGGCTGCTCGGTCGTTGGATGCCATGGCGGCGGTCCTCGCACTGCTCACGGCCCGTCCGCGTTCCGATTCCGGGAAGCGGAGGAACATCGCGCGTAGCTCCTCGGCGCTGACGTTGGCGCCGAAAGGCTCGGTGCCCGGTTCGAGCCGAACTCCTTCGGCGAGGGAACCTGCCACCACAGGATCGAAGCCGAACGCGTTCACGAGGCCCGCGACGGTGGCCAGGTCGTCCGGATCGTCACCGGCGATGGCGATCGCCTTGCGTCCCGGCGTGCTCGCGGGCTCGGCTCCGTCCTCGAGGTCGTGGTAGCCCATGTGGTTGAAGGCCTTGATCACCCGTGCCCCGGACAGGTATGCCTGCACGATCTCACTCGAAGAGGTCAGCGGGTCGGTGAGGTCGTCGCGGATGCCGTCGACCTCCCACCAGTAGTTCATGGCGTCGATGACGAGCTTGCCGCGCAGCGCCTCGGAGGGAATCGTGCGGTACTTGCCGAGCGGGAGCGCCAGGATGACGGCATCGGCCTCCGCGGCGGCCGCCGCGGTGACCGGGACGGCGCCGGGGGTGAGGACTTCGATGGTGAGTGCGATCTTGGCGGGGTCGCCCGATCCGGCGATGAGCACGCGATAGCCGGCCGCCAGGGCCAGACGTGCCAGCACGGTGCCGACCTTCCCCGCGCCCAGGATGCCGACCGTGCCCACGCCGGCGGCGTCGGTGATGTCCATTTCTTCTCCGTTCATGGGGTCAGCCTGCGAGGATGTCGCGGACCATCGGGAGCACCTCGGTGCCGTACAGCTCGACGGCGCGCAGGCGGGCACTGATCGACTGGGCCCCCGCGGTGTAGATGAGGTCGAAACGGCCGACGCCGAGCGCCTTGATGGCGCGGGCCATCTTGCGGGCGACCGTCTCGGGCGATCCGATGTAGAGCGAGCCGTGCTCGATCTCGGTCTCGTACTCGTCCTTGCGGACGGGCGGCCAGCCCCGCAGGGCGCCGATGCGGTCCCGGATGACCTTGTAGTGCGGCCAGTGCTGTTCCCGGGCCTCCTCGTCCGTGGCGGCGATGAAGCCGGGCGAGTGCATTCCGACCGGGTGAGCGGTCGTGCCGAACTTGTCGGCGGCTCGCCGGTAGAGGTCGATGTAGGGCGCGAAGCGTTCAGGGTTGCCGCCGATGATGGCGATCATGAGAGGGAGTCCGTAGCGCGCGGTGCGGATGACCGACTCGGGTGTGCCGCCCACACCGACCCAGGTGCTCAGGTGCCCGGACTCGGTCTTGGGGAAGACGTCGGCGTTGTCGAGCGGCGCCCGCTTGCTGCCGCTCCAGGTGACGGGCTTCTCCTCCAGCAGCTTGGCGAAGAGTTCGATCTTCTCCTCGAACAGCACGTCGTAGTCGGCCAGGTCGTATCCGAAGAGCGGGAACGACTCGGTGAAGGAGCCGCGCCCGAGGATGACCTCGGCCCGGCCGTTCGAGAGTGCGTCCACGGTCGAGAACCGCTGGAACACGCGGACCGGATCGTCCGAGCTCAGTACGGTCACCCCGGACGAGAGCCGGATACGGCTGGTACGTGTGGCGATGCCGGCGAGCACGGTCTCCGGACTGGAGATCGCGAACTCGGAGCGGTGGTGTTCACCGAGTGCGACGGCGTCGACGCCGATCTGCTCCGCGAGAACGGCCTCGTCGAGGACCTGGCGGATGGCCCGCGCGTCGGACACCGGGATGCCCGCGTCGTCCTGCGGCACATCGCCGAACGTGTCCAGACCAAAGACGAGATCAGACATGGGTCAGCTCCTTCGCGAGCAGTTCCCTCACACGCGGCGCGACTTCGCGGCCCAGCAGCTCGATCGTGCGGGCCCGGGCTTCCCGGGGGAGGTACATGACGTCGTACTTGAGGTCGAAACGGGTGAGGTGCAGATCGCGGGCCATCGTCGCGATCTTGCGTGCGACGGTCTCGGGGGAACCGACGAAGAGCGCGCCCTTGTCCACTTCCGCCAGGTAGCGCTCGCGGGTCGGCTTGTAGAAACCGCGCTCCTCCGCGAGCGCGGCGACGACCGGTTGCCAGTACCGCCACCAGGTCTCAATCGCCTCCTCGTCGCTTTCGGCGATGAGCCCCAGCGAGTGCTGGGCGACGGGTTGCCTGGCGTGCCCGAATTGTTCGAGTGACCGGTGGTAGAGCTCGACATGGCCGGCGAAGCGCTGGGGGCGTCCACCGATGACGGCCAGCATGAGCGGCAGACCGTAGCGGGCCGCGCGGACCACGGAGTTGGGGCTGCCGCCCACGCCGATCCAGGTGGGAATGCCACCGGGCGGCATCCGGGGGCGCAGTTGCTGCTCGACGAGCGGCGGCCGGAACCGGCCCGACCAGGTCACCGTCTCTTCTCGCTGGAGGCGCATGAACAGGTCGAGCTTCTCCTCGAACAGTTCCTCGTAGTCGGCGAGGTCGTAGCCGAACAGCGGGAACGACTCGGTGGCCGATGCCCGCCCCAGTACGAGCTGGGCGCGGCCGTTCGAGGCGGCGTCCAGCGTGGAGAACTCGTGGTAGAGCCGCACGGGGTCGTTGGTGCTGAGTACGGTCACCGAGGTTCCGAGCCGGATCCGTTCCGTCGCGGTGGCGATCGCGGCGAGCAGGACGGGGGTGGCGCTGTCGTTGTGGCCCGCGCGGTAGTGCTCGCCGACGCTGAACACGTCGATCCCCACGGCTTCGGCGAGCTGGGCCTCCTCGATCAACAGGCGGACGGTCTCGGCATCGCTCATCAGCCGACCGCCGTCGGTGGCGACCTCTCCGAACGAGTTCAGCCCCAATTCGAACGCTGTGGCCGTCATTGCACTCCTCCTACTGGCACCAGTCGCATACGATGCACGGGCAACCAATTGCTTGACGCGTCAATCATCAGCCATTCTGGTTGATGTGTCAACCAAAGCTCGTGGCGCCTGCGGTGCGAAGCGGGACGCCCCCCACCGCGGAGGACCTGGACCCGTGGTGGCAGGCCTCCATCGAGACGGCCCAGGCGCTGGGCTCCGAGCTCTCCTCGCGGCGCGGGATGCGGGAGAGCGGTCGCACCCCTCCGGTCCGACTGCCCGCACCGAGCGGGGGGCCGCAGCCGGTCATCGCACCAGGTCAAGCGCATTACGCAACGGGGTGATCCGACGCGAAGGATGCGCGACTCAGGCGGGGCCGAAGAGGCCGAGCGATCCCCCGCCGAGGCCCCTGCGACATTCTGGTGACGTATCAACTAGTTTAGACTTCGTCCATGACAGAAACGGTGCGATGGTTGACGCCTGAGGAGCAGCACGCGTGGCGCTGCTTCGTCCGTCTTCAAGAGACGCTCCGTGCCCGGCTGTCGCGCTTGTTGCAGACGGAGTCCAATATCTCCGAGGCGGACTTCGCCGTGCTGGTCGAGCTGACGGACGCACCCGACGGTAGGCAGCGAGTCCTGGATCTTGCCCGTGCGTTGGAGTGGGAGAAGAGTCGGATCTCCCACCAGATATCCCGCATGGCCAAGCGTGGGCTGGTGATACGGCAAGAGTGCGTCGAGGACGGGCGGGGCGCCTTCGCGGTGATCACGGACGCCGGGCGCGCGATGATCGAGGCTGCTGCCCCCCTGCATGTCGAGGCGGTGCGCACCCTGTTCCTCGACCATGTCACGCCGGCGGAACTGCGGGTGCTTGCTCAGATCTCCGAGCGCGTGGTGGAGAAATCGAACCAGGACGCCTCCTGACCGGTACAGGTCGAGCGAGTCGTCGCACCGTGGCCCCAAGGAACCCACCTCGGCTCGTTTCAGCAGTTCGAGGCGACCGGTCGGCGGGATTGCCGGGACAGCGGCAGGGGCCTCGTCCTCCCCGATGGGCGTGTCCCGGTTTCACCTCCCGCATCAAGGGGACGCGGCACAGTGAGCCTGCCTGGAGGTGCTGACATGAGTGCCGGACAGAAAGCCAAGGCCAAGGCCGAACAGGTCGTCGGCAAGACCGTACGGAAAGCCGCCCACGCGGTGCACAACGAGACCCTCGCAGCGAAGGGCGCCGCCCTCGAAGCACGGGGCAAGATGCGGAGCGCCAAGGAAGGGGCCGAGGACGCCTTCAAGCCCTGATCCCCTGATCATGTCCTGACCTTGCACACACCGTGGCCGCATGGAATCCAGCGGAACCGGACGTGGTCCACCGCATTCCGGATCATCCACGCCGCGTCTGCCGCAGGGGACGTCCATCGCCGAGAAGCTACGGCGGGGATGCCTGCTGCCCGCAGCTTCCGGGCCAGATGTTCCACTTCCGGACGCGTTCCTGTGCACTCGTCGCTCAGCACACGGCCCAGCACCGTCCCGGCGTCGACGAGGTCAAGGCCGAACTCAGAGCGGAGCACTGGCAGGAGCACGACACGCCTCGTCGGGCACTGAGTATCCGCAGCGTCGCTGGTCCAGCAGCTATTCGCCGAGCGGGGGGTGCTCCGGCCTCGGGTGGTGCCCGCCCAGATGGGCGCGTCACAGATCGATCCGGATTAAAATGCGAATAGTTCCGCCTATTTGGAATTATTAGGAATAATTTCTGTGATACAGCACATAAGGGGATGTCATGGAGGGCATTGCCGATATGGGAGGCACCCTGGGCTGGGGTCCCGCTCACCCGCCGAGGCGTGATGAACCGGTCTTCGACGAACCCTGGCAGGGCCGGGCATTTGCCCTGGCGCTTCTCTCCAGCCGCGTCGCCTGCGGCGGCTACAACCCGGACGCGTTCCGGCACGCGCTTGAGCGCCTCGACCGAGTCGCCTACCTGGACGACGGCTACTTCGGGCGCTGGCTCAACGCCGCGGAGCTGATGCTCACCGAAAGCGCGACCCTGGCGCCGGGAGGGATCGACGCGCGCGCCCGCAACCTGCACGGCGAAGACGTGGAGGAGCCGCCGACCCCCGACCCCCGACCCGACTACGCGCCGACCGCCGTGCCGGTCGGCGTGGGCTCGCTGCGCTCCGTGGACACCGAGCCGGCCTTCGCTGCGGGCGAGCGTGTACGGGCCAAGGACGTGTCGGTGCCCGGGCACACCCGGCTGCCGGGCTATGTGCGAGGACACATCGGTGTCGTGGAGCACGTCCGGCCCGCTTCCGTACTGCCGGACACCAACGCGCACTTCCTGGGCGAGAACCCGGAGCACGTGTACTCGGTGCGGTTCGACTCGCGCGAGCTGTGGGGCGCCGACACCGCGCCCTTCGCACTCACCGCAGAGATGTACGAGAGCTACCTGGAGACCACGTCATGACCACCACCGGCGAAGCCGGCGACCGCCTCCCGCCGTCCCTGCGCGCCGAGGCTCTCGAGCAACTGCTCACCGAACGCGGCCTGATCGACCCGAAGACGATGGACGGGATCATCACCACCTACGAGACCAACGTGGGCCCGCTCAACGGCGCCAAGGTCGTCGCCAAGGCGTGGACCGACCCCGAGTACCGGCAGCGGCTGCTTGAGGACGGCACCGCCGCCATCAAGGAGCTGGGCTTCTCCGGGCAGCAGGGCGAGCACATCGTCGTCGTGGAGAACACCCCGACCGCCCACCACGTGGTGGTCTGCACGCTGTGCTCGTGCTACCCGTGGCCCGTGCTCGGCCTGCCGCCGAGCTGGTACAAGGACCCCGCCTACCGTGCGCGCGTGGTCAAGGAGCCGCGCAAGGTGCTGTCCGAGATGGGGCTGCAACTCGACGACGACGTGCACATCACCGTCCACGACTCCACCAGTGAGGTGCGGTGGCTGGTGCTGCCCGAGCGTCCGGCCGGTACCGAGCACCTGGCCGAGGAGGAACTCGTGCCGCTGGTGACCCGGGACGCGATGGTCGGCGTGGCCAAGGTGACGGCGCCATGAGTGCGCCGCTGGACATCGAGGGGCAGGTCGCACCGCCGCGCTCCAACGGCGAGTTGGTGTTCGCCGATCCGTGGGAGAGCCGCGCCTTCGGTATGGCCGTCAGCCTGTACGAGGCAGGCGAGTTCACCTGGCCGGAATTCCAAGCCGCACTGATCGCCCGGATCGCGGCCTGGGAGACGACGGCGACGCCGGAGGAGCCCTACAACTACTACCAACTCTGGCTGGCCGCCCTGGAGGACGTACTCGTCGGCCTCGGCGCCGTGACCACGGACGAGGTCGCCGCGCGCACCCAAGCCCTGGCGCAACGCCCTCCGGGCCACGACCACTCCGACCCCCACGACCACCCGCACCCCCACTGAGCCGCAACGCCCTTCCCGGCCTTGCGAGCCGTCCTGGCGTGCCGGGACCTGGCCGAGGACGGGTTCGACGACGGCCCTGCGGCCGGCGGCGACCGGGCGACGAGCCCGTGAGAGCGTCCGGACGGCGCCCGCACCAGGCCGCGTAGCCATGGACCAGCAGTTTCAGCATCAGCCGGGTAGGTGGCGACCAGCGGCAGGTCACGGCTCCGCAGAGGCCTCCAAGACAGGCTTGACGCTCTCTCCCCCGGCCGCCGCTGGTTCCCCTGCGCAGCAGCCTCGCCCCGCTCGGCGATCGCCGGATGGCCTTGCCCACCGGCAGATAGGAGCATATGCTCCTATCGAGAACGACCCCCTGCATCCTGCGCGATCCAAGATCCGTGCGTCATCAGGCGGCCGCCCCCCAGGAGGCGGAGAGGGCCGTCACCGGCTTGGCACGACGGGGCGGTGACTGTCTCAACGCAGGCGACCGGTGGGACCGGGCGCCTGCGGCCGGGAGCAGTGCGCGACCTCAGCCCCATCCGACAGAACAGCGCACAGAGTGCGCTGTGGCCTCTGAGTGAAGGAATCCTTTATGTCCATCAAGAACAAGGTGCTGGCTGCCGCGGCGATGATAACCGTGGTCGGCGGCCTCGGTACGGCGGGAACGGTCTCCGCGAGCGCGGCCACCCCGGAGTGCGCCGACAGCTGCATCCAGATCTACAGTGCGAAGTACGGCACGTCCGCGCAGCCCAACCTGGTGGAGACCGTGCATCGGGGGGTGGCCAGGGTCGGCCAGCCCACTGTGATGCACCCCGTCAGCAAGTCCGACCCGTCCGGAGACATCGTCGGTCACCGCGCGGGCCCGGTGTCCGACTTCTACAAGGACGGCCTCGTGTCCGCCAGGGTGAACAAGCACTACGGCGACCTGCGCGCGGTGGAAGTCGAGTACGCGCCGCACGGCAAGCGCACTGGTCTGTGCGCGGGCCTGGCCAGCACCGCATACCAGAACGAGGGCCTGACCCTGCAGAAGTGCGGCATGTCCGCCAAGACCGTCTGGATCATCGACACCCCGGATTCCCCCTCAACCGCCTCCGAGGGACACTTCCCGCTGGTCAATGGCTCGACCACGAACTTTGCCCACCCCTACGCGATGACCTTCACGCACAACTCCCCCGACCACTGCGACTACAGGGACGGCGGTCGCCCGACCACGGTGCCCGCGCAGATCCGAGTCGCCAGGCTGGTGGGCAACCCGACTCACGTCCCCGCCAGCCAGCTGTGGGGTACGACGAAGTAGGAGGCCGTTCCTGCAGCTCCGATCGGCTCTTGGGTGCCTGGCCCCATCTCGAGCCGGTCGCGGCCGGCCCGCGCTCACTGGCTCCGACCGCCGGTGGCCAAGTTCCCGCGGCGAGCTCGCGCCGCACAGCAAGATGACCGACTTGGCCACCAACAGGATCCGGCAGATCGCGCCGCCCCGGCTCAAGCCGCCGCCTCGCGGGCCGACGGCGAGGCCTTCCACATCACTCGCTGACGATCAATCAGAGCGCGCCGGGCCGCCCGAGGCTCCCCCCATCAAGGCAGCGCCGACGTCTCCGAGCCCCCGCTGAGCATGGCCGACGACACGTACGGCGGCCTGTTCCGTAGCCTGGAGGGCATGCGCATGCGCCCCACCCTGAGCTGGTCCCCCGCCGAGGACCTGCCGCCGGGTACCACAGATCCGCAGCCGGTAGCCGCAGCGTTGGGCGCCGGCGGTGTGCTGGTACTCAGCGGTGCCGGCATCTCCACGGAATCGGGCATCCCCGACTACCGAGGCGAGGGCGGGAGCCTGAGCCGACACACGCCGATGACCTACCAGGACTTCACCACCAGCGCTCACGCCCGGCGCCGGTACTGGGCGCGCAGCCACCTCGGCTGGCGCACCTTCAGCCGTGCCCGTCCCAACGCCGGGCACCGAGCCGTCGCCGCTTTCGCGCGGCACGGCCTGCTCTCGGGTGTGATCACCCAGAACGTCGACGGCCTGCACCAGGCCGCCGGCAGCGAGAACGTCGTGGAGCTTCACGGGAGTCTGGACCGGGTCGTCTGCCTTTCCTGCGGCGCGTTCAGCCCGCGTCGCGAACTGGCCCGGCGCCTGGAGGAAGCCAACGCGGGCTTCGAGCCCGTGGCCGCCGGGATCAACCCGGACGGTGACGCCGACCTCACCGACGGACAGGTCGGGGACTTCCGCGTGGTGCCCTGCACGCTCTGCGGCGGCATCCTCAAACCGGATGTGGTGTTCTTCGGCGAAGCCGTGCCCCCCTCACGGGTCGAGCACTGCCGCGAACTGGTCCGCGAGGCGGCCTCGGTCCTGGTCCTGGGATCCTCCCTGACGGTCATGTCCGGACTCCGGTTCGTCCGCCAGGCGGCCCAGGCCGGAAAGCCGGTGCTGATCGTCAACCGGGACCCGACCCGGGGCGACCAGCACGCCATCACCCGGGTCGCGCTCCCCCTGGGGGCGGTGCTCACCTTCGCCGCCGGCCGGCTGGACATTCCCCTCGACGCCGAGGCGGCGGATCCGGCGAGGTGACGACGGCGACGCGACGCG
The DNA here is from genome assembly GCF_000424945.1 of Streptomyces sp. 142MFCol3.1. Lineage (NCBI taxonomy): Bacteria > Bacillati > Actinomycetota > Actinomycetes > Kitasatosporales > Streptomycetaceae > Streptomyces > Streptomyces sp. 142MFCol3.1. The sequence continues at coordinate 126,367 of NZ_AUKV01000009.1, read as the reverse complement.
GGTGGAGATCGTCCCGTCGGCCCCTGGGGTAGACGCGGAACCGCACGAGCCGTCTTCCGTGCAGATCATGCCTCGGCGCCGGCCTTGAGGGCGTCAGGTGGGTGTGGGCCAGGTCCGCAGCAGTGCGGCGATGCTCCCTGCGGTGCAGGCCGGGTCGAGGAGCAGGTCCTTCACGGCGACGGCGTCCTCGCGTGCGGGCTTGACGGTGATCCCGGCTGCTTCGAGGTACATGACGCCGGTGGCGGCCGCGACGGCCAGGTTGGAGCGCTCGAGCCAGCGGCACCGGCCCAGCGTGTGCACCAAGGCCGCGGCTTTCGCGTAGGGACCGTCATAGACGGAGTGCTCGAACAGCTCGGCCGGTGGCGGGTGACCGCGGAAATGGGAGCGCCGTAGTCGTCGGGGGCCGGGTCGTCGGCCCCGGCGGCCTCAGCGACCTCAGCGACCTCAGCGACCTCAGCGACCTCAGCGACCTCAGCGACCTCAGCGACCTCAGCGACCTCAGCGACCTCAGCGACCTCAGCGACCTGCAGGATCCCCCCGGCCGCAACCGACCCAAACCCCCTGGCCGCACGCATGGCGACGACGCACGCGCCGAGGTACGCGGCGACGGCGCCTCGCTACGCGCCGGTCACGGGCTACCGGTCGATGGCGTTCGGCAACGCCGGGCTCGAGGCCGTCCACGACGACGTCCTGTGCGCCAGGACGTCCGGCGCCGCCGCGGGCGACGTCGTGACAGCCATCGAACCCGCCGTCCAGAAAGCCGCGTTCGGCGCGCTGGGCGACAAGCAGCCGCGTCCGGCGCACCGTCCCCCTGGCTCTAGCCGGCGGACGGTGTCGCGTGGTCGGCCCCATGACTACGAGACGCCTTCGGCTTCGACTGGGAGAGGAGCGCTATTTCCTCCTCCGAGAGCCGCAGCGCGCCGGCCGCGATGTTCTGCTCCAGGTGGTCTCGATCACCGGTCCCGGGGATGGCCAGGACATGTGACCCCTGGTGCAAGGTCCAGGCAAGACGGACCTGTGCGGCGGAGACCGCGTGTGCGCGGGCGATGGCGAGTACCTCCCCGCTGTCTCGGGCTGCCGGGCCTGCCTCGCGCCCGGAACCGGCAATCGCGAAGAAGGGAACGAAGGCGACGCCGAGTTCGCCGCAGCGGCGCAGCAGAGCCTGATCCTCGTTCGACGCGCCGATTCCGTACGGGTTCTGCACGCACACGACGGGGGCGATGGCGAGGGCCTCGGTCAATTGCTCGGACGTGACGTTCGAGATGCCCAGGTGCCGGATCAGTCCCGCGTCGCGCAGTGCGGCCAGGGCACCGAAGTGATCGCTGATCGAGCCTGTCCGCCGACTCGGTGGCACGCGGAGGTTGACCACGTCGAGGTGGTCCCGACCGAGTTGTCGCAGGTTCTCCTCCACCTGGCCACGCAACTGTGCGGGCGTGGCCCACCACCATCCCCCTGACGAGTCGCGGCCCGGCCAGACCTTGGTCGTGATGACAAGTTCGTCCGGGTACGGTGCCAGCGCGCGATTGATCAGCTCGTTCGCGGAACGCGTCGCCGAGAAGTAGAACGCGGCAGTATCGATGTGATTCACTCCCAGCTCAACAGCCCGCCGCAGCAGGACGATCGACTGCTCGCGGCCACGCGGCGCGCCTCGGTCGAAGGGCGCGGTCCCGGTCAGACGCATCGCGCCGAGCCCGAGGCGGTTGAGGATCAGATCACCTATTCGCCACGTACCGGCGGCTCCTGCGGCGTTCGTTGGTTGGCTCATGCGAAAGGGGCTCCTCTTGCGGCTGGGGTGCGGAACGGTGGTGGGGCGCGCAACTTCAGGCCCCTCGTGGGTCCGGCAGTGTCGAAGCGGTCGCACCACATGCCGGGACGCGCGTGCCCGGGCATGAAAAAAGCCTCCTCGGCGGATCGCAGTCCGCGCCGAGAAGGCTCGCTTATGTGGGTAGCTTATCAGGTCTGGTCAGGCGGCTGCCGGCGGATAAGGTCTCGGACAGCTCAGAGCTGCAGACGGGGCGTGGGTCTTCATGCTCCCCCGCACCGAGCACCGAGCACCGAGCACCGAGCACGACGGTGCCCCGGTGGCTTGCCCCGGCGTGTGCCGGAAAGGCCAGTGACTACGCGGGTTGCCACAGCTCGACCCGATTGCCGTCCGGGTCAGTGACCCAGCCGAATCGACCGACTCCGTCCATGTCCTGTGTTTCCTCGCCCACGTCCGCTCCCTTGGCACGCAGTTGCGCGAGCATCGCGTCCAGGTCGCGCACCCGGAAGTTCAGCATGGTTCGCTGGGCGCGGGATCCGAAGTAGTCGGTGTCGGACTCGAACGTCGCGAACACCGTCATCCCGCTCTCCTGACGCCACAGGCCGTGCTCGTCGGCGTCCAGGCCCAGGCAGTCGCGATACCACGCACTCAGCGCCACCGGATCTGCGGCCCGCAGGAAGTACCCACCGATTCCCAGCACACGTTCCATGCCGCCATCTTGTCAGGAGGGTCGTCAGGCGGGCCGTCACCACACCGTCGCCGTCTCATCCCTCCCCTCCCCCCGGTCCTCGGCGCGCGGGCCCTGCCGGCCCTGCCCGTGTGCCGCGATGGCTGCGTTCGTGCCCGCCGTCTTCAGAGGGAGCAGCAGACGCGGACAGCGCAGACAGATCGGCTTGTCTCCCAACAGGCAGCAGACCGGGGCGAGTCGGGAATCAAGCCGCACCCGCGGCTTGTTGACCACCGCCGAACGCTCTCCTCCCCTCGGGAAGTAGGCAGACCCATGACGTCCTCGCCGACAACGATGCGCGCAGTACGGCTCACGGCCCCCGGCCCCATCGAGAACCTGCGGTTGACCGCCCTCCCGCTTCCGCCGGAGAGGGAGGGCTGGGTACGCATCCGCGTCGAGGCGTTCGGCCTCAACCGCTCTGAGCTGAAGCTGCGACTGGGGGTGAGCGTGGGTGTCAGCTTTCCCCGAGTGCCGGGTATCGAGGCTGCCGGTACGGTCGACGCGGCCCCGGCCGGCAGCGGGCTTGCCCGGGGACAGAAGGTCGTCGCGATGATGGGCGACATGGGGCGCACCTACGACGGCGGGTATGCCGAGTACACGTCGGTGCCGCTGTCCCAGGTCATCCCCGTCGACACCGACCTGCCCTGGGAGGTGCTCGGCGCGCTGCCGGAGATGGTGCAGACCGCCTACGGCTCGCTCACCGTCGGCCTCGACCTGAAGCCCGGCCAGTCCGTGCTGATCCGAGGCGGCACTTCGTCGGTCGGGCTGGCGGCCGCCGCGCTGGCCGCCTGGCGCGGCGCCACGGTGCTCTCCACCACCCGACGGGCCGACCGCCTCGCCCTGCTGAAGGCGCACGGTGTCGACCACCCCCTGCTGGACACCGGAGAGGTCGCACCCGCCGTGCGCGAGCTGTACCCGGACGGCGTCGACGCCGCCCTCGATCTCGTCGGCACGCCCACCCTGCCCGACACCCTGCGTGCGGTACGCGTGCACGGCACCGGGTGCTTCGGCGGCAGCCTCTCCAACCAGTGGACGGTGCGGGACTTCTCCCCCAACGAATACCTGCCCAAGGGGGTGCGCCTCTCAGGCTACTTCGGCGACGCCGCCGACCTGCCCCGCACAGCCTTCCAGGAGATTCTCGACGCGGTCGCAGCCGGTCGGCTGGCCTTCCCGGTCGACCGCGTCTACGACGGTCTGGAGCACGTCCCGCAGGCCCACGACGACATGGAACAGGACCGCGCCATCGGCAAACTCGTCGTCCGCGTCCGCCATTAGGGTCGGTTCGGCGCGTGGAAGAACGGGGCTCGCAGCAACGTCGCACCTTCTCTCCTCCCTGTGTGGGAGCCCGCATCGGCGTACGCACAACACGGCGGTGAGGACCAGGAACGGCCCCCGAGGGCCTACAGGTTCGCCCGCGCTGCGGCCCAGCACCCGCAGCCCGACGCCCCCTTCAGCCTCGCAGCCCGCGCCTGAATGCGGCCCGCGGCGACAACCGCCGCGCGTAGGGGGTGAGATCGGTCTCGGAGGTGTCGACCGCCAGCTCCGTGGTGATGAAGTTGTCGAGCTGCTGCATATTGCCGAACAAGTCGTCCGCCGCGACGGCCCCTGCTTCACCGCAGTAGGCGTTCCAGTCCTGCAGCATGTCCAGCAGCCGTTCGATGTCGTCGGTGGGCCGGCCATCGCCGTAGGGTGCGCGCTCGACGTACCGCTGTGCGGCGGTCCTCAACCGGTCGATCGTGCCCCGGTCCTCCGGATCCTCAGGAGGACGCGCGAGATACGTCCGACCCGGCACCTGATGGAGCAACCGCTGCAGCCGACGCCACTCCTTGAGGACGACCCCCAGCACGTCGTGTTCGGCCCTGCGCTGGGCACTCTCGTCGTTTGCCTGCTGGGCCCGCTGTCCGTCACGCCTGTGCTGCACATGGCCGTTCACAGTCGCAGCCACCAAGTGGACGACAGCGAGAACACCGAGCAGGCCCAAACCAAGAAGCATGAACCAGGCCTGCCCCCGTGCTCAGATCATTACGCTGCGGCAGGGCCGGCCGAAGCCGCGGACCGCGTCCTCGGCCCGTACACCTGCGTTCCGGTGTACGGCCGCCAAGCGGCTCGCCGTGCTCTCGCTGACCTGCCCGACGGTCCCGGCACGGAGGTCACGGCGGTGACTCGTCACGCAGTGCGTCTCGGTGCCGGCCGCGCGCTGCCTGGGAACGCACGCCGCGGACACGGTACTCAGCCCCATCGCGGGTGAGCGTTCCGGGCGCGATGGTGTGCCGGCCGTCGCGGAGCGGACAGTCTCGTAGGCGTCGCCGTCGAGGAGGATGGCGAAGGGCCCCGACAGCTCTTCCGGCGGGGCCCTTCGTTCATGCCGGACCGTCGTGTCAGACGGTCTTCCCGAGCTTGGTGACCTGCGCCTCCATGAGAGCGGCCGGCACCTCGGGCGCCTTGCCGCCCAGGGCGTTCATCGCGTAGAAGACGACCAGGGTCGAGCCGCTGCGGACGACGGAGTAGGTGACCGGGAACTTCTCGCCCTCGATGTCACTGGTCATCGTGTACGACACCGACTCGTCGCCGAGGCCGGGGTCCTTGAGAGGCTTGACGCCGGTGTACTTGTAGTCGGTGTGCTCGTAGGAGTTGCACTCCTCGCTCTGCTTGCGCAGGTCGGCCACCACCTTCTTGGCGTCGGCCTCCTTCTGCGCGAGCAGGCCCATGCGCAGCAGCGTGCCGTCGGTCTGCGTCAGGCTGGTCAGCGAACGGGACACACGGGCCGTGGCGTCGGGCTCGGTGCCGAGCAGGGCCATGTCGGCGACGGCCTGGCAGGTGGCGGGCTTCGCGGGCACGCTCACCTCCGGGATCTCGTCGTCGGGGGTGTTGCCGACGCGGTAGCCCTTCACGTCCGCCTTCGTGATCGCAGCCTTCGTCAACTGCGCCTCGGTGAGCGGCTTCAGACCCTCCTGCGCGGCGGGCGTCGCCTTCGCCGCAGGCTTCTTCGAGCCACTGTCCTTCTCGTCGGAGCCCTGCCCACCGCATGCGGCAGTCGCGCCGAGCGCCGCCGTCACACCGATTCCGACCAGGACGCGTCCCAGAACTGACTTCACGTTCGTTCCCACCTCATGTGTCCGTGGGCGCGTCCAGATGCCGGTCGCGCCGCGCCGACATCAAAGCCCATGGCCAGCAGGCTTTGCCAGCCCGTTAGGGTCTCTTGGCGTAACGATCAGAGATCAACATTTTGGTTGTACGTCGCGAAAGTGGCGCTCGTCACACCCGGCCGTCGCGCGGTCGTCGGGCACCACGCCAGCCGACAGAGCACGGCAACGGTCCACCGTACTGGCCGGGCCTCTCGTTCAGGAACAGTCGTGACGCGCCTACCAGGTGTCGCCGGACTGCCGCTCGCGACGGTCACGGTGGCTGTCGATCAGGTTGGCGAGCGTGTTGATGGTCCAGATGGTGCCGAGCGACAGAGCGGCGAAGGTGATCAAGAACGCCGCGGCGGCCGAGGCCAGGAGGATCGCCCCGCCGGCGGGCTCCGCCGCCCGGATCAGTGAACCCGCCTGTCCGCCTGCGGCTCCCACGGCCGGGACCAGGAGGGCCATGAGCAGTACCGGGCCGCGCCGGGGCCGGTCGTCGTCCTCGTCAGCCGACACCTCGTGCCGGCGCCCCTGCTGAAGTTCGTCCCGGTCCGTCACGCGGCCCAAGTCTGCCTTGTTCTGTGGGTGATGCAAGGGTTTCGGGATCACCGGCGTGCGTGCCGTGCGGCGTGGGCGCGACGGCCCGGACCGGCTGCCCGGGGAGACACCCTGCGGGAGGCTCTCGCCATCGGCGCTTCGTACACGTCTCCGCCCGCGGCACCGTGACCGCCTCGGGCCGCACCAAAGACCGGGCCGGCACAACGGCATTTTCCGGAGGGCCAGTTGGTGGCCGTCCAGCTGGACACTCTGACCGGTTCCCGACCGGTCACGCGCCGGACTCTGGCGTACGGAGCGATCCGTGGAGACCATCCCGAGGAGAGCACCCCGGCACGGCCTCGGTGAGGGAGCCCAGATGAAGGCCATCGTCCAGGACGCCTACGGTTCCGTCGACCAGTTGCATCTGCGGGACATCGATCCGCCTGTCCCCCGCGAGGACGAGGTGCTCGTGCGTGTGCACGCCGCCGGCGTCGACCCGAGCGTGTGGCACCTCATGACCGGACGGCCCTACTTCGCCCGCCTGAATCCACAGATCGGTCTGCGGCGGCCCGCCCGTCGTGTGCGCGGCTGGGACGCCGCGGGGGTCGTCGAAGCGGTCGGAGCGGGCGTGACCTCGCTGAAGCCCGGCGACGAGGTCTTCGGCCAGTGCGACGGCTCCTTCGCCGAGTACGCGTGCGGCAAGGCCGAGCAGCTCGCCCCCAAGCCGGCGAGCCTCTCGTTCGAGCAGGCCGCCGCCTTCCCGGTCTCCGCCGTGACCGCCCTCCAAGGGCTGGAGATGGCGCGTCCGGGTCCCGGCGGGGAAGTCCTGGTCATCGGCGCCTCCGGCGGCGTCGGCACGTACGCCGTGCAACTCGCCGTTCATTACGGGGCCCGGGTCACCGGCGTCTGCGGGACCGCCGGAGTCGGTCTTGTCCGCTCTCTCGGGGCCGACGACGTCATCGACTACACGCGGGAGGACATCACCGACCGGCCCACCCGCTACGACTTCGTCCTGGACGCCGCCGGCAACCGCTCGCTCTCCCGGCTGCGCCGTGTCCTGGCCCCGCGCGGCACCGCGGTCTTCGTCGGTGGTGAGAACGCCGGGCCCGTGTTCGGGGGCACCGACCGGTGGGTGCGCGGTCTGGTGCTGTCCGTCTTCGTCCGGCAGAAGCTGCGACCGGTGATCGCGATCACCCGGCGACAGGACCTGCTGACGCTCACCGAACTCGCCGAGTCCGGCGCCGTCAAACCGGTCGTCGACCGGAGCTATCCGCTGTCCGAAGCCGTGAACGCCGTACGTCACTTGGAGACGGGACATCCCCGAGGCAAGATCGTCATCGCCATCTGAGCCGTGGCGGCCCCCGGCGCGCAGGGTCGGTGCCCGGCTCCTGCGCCCGGCTGCCGCCTGCCCGGTGCCTGGTGCTTTCCCGTGATGTCACGTGGCCACGCCGGAGTTCCGGGATTCGGTGTGCAGAATCCGGTTCTCATATCTCGATGACCGACAACGCGGTAAGTGCCCTTATAGGCGGCCATATTTCGCGAGTTGTGGACGGCGGTGTAACGCGACCACGCCAGTAAGGCGCAGAAGGGGTGAGGAGCCGGCAAGCGCCTCGGACCGAATTGCAGCGCCAGGGCCGCTCTGCCGACACAAAAACGCGTCAGATGGGAATTTCTCGTGAACAACCCAGACCCGGTTTCCGGGTACTCCACGTACAACCAGCCTGCGGGCCCGGAGTGCGTCGTGCGCCACCGCGACGGCGGACGACGGGTGGCGCTGGCGGTCTGCACGGTCGCGGACACTGCGGCCGGCCTGCTGCTTCTGTGGGTCCTGCTGTTCCTGCTCGATGCGAACCGGACGAATGTGTTCGTCGAATTCGTGCGGGGCGCCGCGGACTGGCTGGCTTGGTGGTCGCAGGACATTTTCACGATGGACACAGAAGGCCTACGCGTCGTTCTCAATTATGGTCTTCCGGCGGTTCTCTATTTGCTGATCGGTCACGGAATCGCTGCCCGGCTCAACCGGGTCTGAAGGTCCGGTGGGCTTTTACCGGGGAGCAGGAACGGCCATGGAAGAGACACGACAGCGAAAGGACCGGTAGTGACGCTCAGCCCTACCGAGAACATTCAACTCACGATCTACGACGACTTGGTCCGCGAGCGCGGGGACGTGGTCGCGGAGGCCAAGCGGGCCGCGGAGCACACGCAGCACCAGGCGGCTGCACTGCTCGGCAGCCCGGACGATGCCTTCGCCCCCTGGCGGTACGGAACGCCCTGACCGCAGGCCAGGACAACCGTCAGCCGACGTGACGCAGGACGATTCCCGAAGCTCCGCGTGCGGACGGGTCCGGCTGGGTCACTGCCCGAGGCGGTGGCCCAGCGGCCGCGGTGGCGAGCATCCCGCTCAGCACTGCCGCTCACGCCGGTGGAGCGGTGGTCGACCGGATCCGTTCATCGCTCGTAGGTGCCGTACATGATCGCCCGCGCGAGGGCGTGAGTGAACAACAGGAAATCCATGTAGGCGGGTGTCGTCGTCGCGGACACCGGCAGTTCGTCCAGGGCGACGGCATGGACCACGAGGAAGTACCGGTCCGGCCCGTTGCCCGGTGGTGTCGCCGGACCGAGGTACCTTCTGTGGCCGGCATCGTTGGCCAGTGTCACCGCGCTGCCGGGCAGGCTGCCACCGTCCCCCGCCCCGGCCGGCAGGTCGGTCACGGAGGCCGGAAGATTGGCCAGGGCCCAGTGCCAAAAGCCCGACGCGGTGGGCACGTCGGGGTCGAACATCGCGACCGTGAAGCTGCGCGTCCCCTCGGGGAAGCCGGACCAGCTCAACTGCGGTGAGATGTCATGCCCGCCCGCCCCGAGGATGCCACTCACCTGCTCGCGGGCCAGTCGTCCACCGTCGGCCACGGACTCCGAAGTCAACGAGAAGCTCCTGATCTGCGGCATGAAGTCGTAGGGACCATACGGTTTGATCATGGCTGTCCTTTGCGAGGGCCTGCTCGGGTGAGGGGATCGTCGCGCCTGCACCCTCGCCGGCGACGGGGTCCGTCGCGCTGAGAGGCCGTTTTCAACGCTAGGACCGGCATGACCGCCCGGCAATCCGGATCGGTCCCGCTCCACTGGCGCGGACATTCCATCGCGTACGGAGCCGGCGCGGCGGCCGAGGTACCCGATGAGCGCCACCACAAGCCTCACCGCGTTCATGAAGGCAGCGAACCGCGGAGTGTCACGCGCGAGGATCTGTCGGTAGTGGAATGTGGGCGCCAGGCCCGGATGCGCGGCCACGGCGGACGCAGCAACCTGGTGATATCGCATGCCGCGGCCGCGACGACCGGTGACGGCACTCGGACACCGTCACGCCGAACGGCGCGCGCCGCGGCTCGACGGCGAAAGCGAGGCACCCCCCATGCAGATGCGAGCAGCTCGGATGCACGGTTACAACGAGCCTCTTCGGATCGAAGAGGTTCCCGTGCCCGAACCCGCACCGGACGAGATTCTGTTGAAGGTCGCCGCGACCGGCATGTGCCGAAGCGACTACCAGCTCGTCGAGGGCTATTTCAAAGGCCCGTTCCCCGTGGACTTCCCCTACATTCCCGGCCATGAGGTCACAGGCCGAGTGGCGGGACTGGGCAGTGACGTTCCGCAGTCCATCGGCTACTCCGAGGGCGACACGGTGGTGGTCAACCCCAGTTGGGGCGACGGCACATGTCGCCAGTGCCGTGAAGGCAACGAGCAGTTGTGCAGCGGTACCGGTCGGTGGGTGGGCTTCGGTCCTCCGGGCGGTTTCGCCGAGTACATGGCGGTGGAGCACCGTCATGCGATCCCGGTCTCCGAGGAGGCCGCGAAGACGCCGGAGCTCCTCGCGCCCATGACCGATGCGGGGATGACGCCGTACCGGGGGATGAAGAAGCTGCGGGACGCGGGCAAGCTCGGTGCGGGCCGCACCGTCGCGGTCACGGGCATCGGCGGTCTGGGCAGCTACGCGGTTCAGTACGCGAAGCTGCTCGGAAGCGGAGCGACGGTGGTGGCCCTCGCCCGTTCGGACAACAAGCTGGACGTGGCGAAGGAGAACGGCGCGGACCACGGCATCAACGTCAAGGACAAGTCCGCCGAGGCCATCCAGGACGAATTGGAGAGGCTGACCGGCCGGAGAACGATCGACGCCATCCTGGACTGCGTCGGCAGCGACGCTTCTGTATCCATGGGGTTCGACCTGCTGGGTCCTGAGGGCGCCTTGGCGGCCGTCGGTCTGATGAGCCACCGCGTCGAGCACAACCAGTTCCCCTTCGTGGGAACGGAGCTGTCCTACCTCGGTTCCTTCTGGGGCAACCACCTTGACCTGGTCGAGGTGCTCTCCCTCGCCGAGGCCGGCCTCGTCAGGCACAACGTCACCAGCGTCAAGCTCGATGACGTCAACGAGAATCTGGAAGCCCTGGGGCGCGGCGACGTCGTCGGGCGCCAGGTGATCGTCTTCGAGTGAGGCCGGCGCCGCCGTCCGCGCCGTGAACTCGTCGGCAGCCGAGGGCCGTCCCGCCATCCGCCTGCCCCGGGCGGGTGGCGTGCAGTGCACGCAGACCGAGCCCGACCGCCTTGTTCTTGTCACCATCAGGCGCGTGCGCCGGCCGCTGCCAGGGCGCGGTGTATCTCGGAGATCACCACCGATCCTTCGCCCACGGCGGACGCCACGCGCTTCACCGAACCCGCTCGCACATCGCCGACCGCGAAGATGCCCGGCACGCTGGCCTCCATCGCCATGGGCCTGCGGCCCGACGGGAACGCGGACGTGTCCGTCACATCGCCGCCCACGCGCACGAATCCCTTCGGGTCGGTCTCCAGACAGCCGTTGAGCCAGTCCGTGTTGGGCACGGCGCCCAGCATCAGGAAGACATTGGACGTGGGATCCACACGTGACTCCCCTGTCGCGCTGTTGCTCCAGCGCACGGACTCCACATGGCCGTTGCCCTGCAACGCGGTGATCTCGGATCGCGGGTGGACCGAAATCTTCGCGGATGCCTCGATCCGGGTGAGCAGGTACTGGGACATCGAGTCGGCGAGCCCTCGTCCCCGCACGAGGACGCGGACGTGACTGGCGAACTGGGAGAGGAACACCGCCGCCTGGCCCGCGGAGTTCGCTCCGCCGACGACAAAGGCTTCTTCGTCCGCGCAGAACGGCCCTTCGAGGGCCGTGGCGGCGTAGTGGACTCCGTTTCCTTCGAACTGGGCGAGTTCCGGCAGGTCCAGACGCCGGTAGTGAGCGCCGGTCGCCACCACGACGGTGCGGGCTGCGACTGCTTGGCCGTCATTGAGGAGCAGGGTGAACGGGCTGCTTGCGCAATCGACGCCTTCCACGGACCGGGGTATCGCGATGCGAGCGCCGAACTTCCGTGCCTGCACCTGGGCCCGTGCGGCAAGTTCATGGCCGCTGATGCCGAGCGGGAATCCCAGATAGTTCTCGATCATCGAGGAAGTACCCGCTTGTCCGCCGGGTGCGGTGGCTTCGATCACGACCGTGCTGAGGCCTTCGGACGCGGCGTAGACGGCGGCGGCCAGACCGGACGGGCCGGCGCCGACCACGGCGACATCGACGGTCTCGAGATCACTGAGGACCTCGACGATGCCTACGCAGCTGGCGACTTCAGCGATCGTCGGGTTCTCGAGGTAGCCGCCGGAGCGGCAGACGACGACCGGCCACCGCACCGACGTTCCCACGCCGTAGCTGTCCAGAAGGGCGCCGGCTTCGGATAGTTCCGGATCCACATGGTGAACCGGATAGTCATTGCGTTCCAAGAAACTTCGAATGCGGACGACGTCTCTGGAACTGGGCGGCCCGGCGAGCACGACGGTTCCGAGCCCGAGCCGAATGTATCTCAGACGCCTCAGGATGAAGGCTTTCAGTACGATGCGAGCGATGTCCGGCTCGTTCGAGATCATCCGGCGCAGCTGTGCGGGGCGCAAGCGGATTACCTCGCAGTCCTCGGCGGCCACCGCCTCGACCAGGGACTTCTGCCGGTTGAGGAGCGACAGCTCGCCCGTGAATTGGCCAACAGCGTACACGGTGATGATCCGCTCCTCGTCCGATTCCCCCGGGCTGCCCTCCTGGTAAACGTTTATCGTCCCGTCAAGAACGAGGTAGAAATCGAAATCCTGGGCGCCTCTGGAGTACAGCACCTGACCTGCCTCCAGCCGGTCCTGAAATCCATATCGGCGGAAACAGTCCACGTGTTCGTCCGAAAGGCGGGGGAAGACACTGTCGTTGTCGACCGGTGCATCCAGATTGCCTTCGTTCTCGAGGTAGTTCATGGCACCCTCTCGGGGGCAGTCGGAGTGACGGAGGCTCGAACCGTTGCCGCCGCCCTCACCCCACAGGTTCGGGAAGGCCCTGCTCGGCCCAGACGGTCTTGCCTTCCTCGGAATACCTGGTGCCCCACCGGTCGGAGAACCCGGCGGCGAGGAGCAGCCCCCTCCCTCCCTCTTCGGTGGTGCGGGCGTGCCGCAGCCGGGGCGAGGTGCTGCTGCCATCGGAGACCTCGCAGGTCAGAGCGTGGGTGCGGATCAAGCGCAGCGTCACGGGAGGTCTGGCGTACCGGATGGCGTTGGTGACGAGTTCGCTGGCGATCAGTTCCGTCGTGAACATCAGGTCGCTCATGCCCCATGCGGTGAGCTGCCGGGTCACCAGCGACCGGGCCGTGGAGACGACGGAGGGCTCGCTCGGCAGGTCCCACGACGCGACCTGTGCCGGACCGAGCGTGTGTGTACGGGCGACCTGGACGACGGCGTCTTCGCTCGGCAGTTCCGGGAGGAAGGCGTCGGTCAGCAGGGTGCACGCCTGGCGCACAGGTCCCGCGAACCGGTCGAGGAGGGCGGCCGCACGCTCGCGCGCCGGCTCCACGGGCCACTCTTGGAAGAGACCCTGGGTGTACAAGGCCAGCGTCGAGCCCTCGGCCAGTGCCAGGTCGATCGTCTCGAAAGGCCCGTCGGAACAGCACAGGGCGGCTCCGGTGGGATGCTTCAGGACGGTGTCCGTTCCGTCGGCGTGGACGACGACGGGCCAGGGATGGCCGGCGCTGGAGGCCGAGCAACGCCCCGACACGGGGTCGTAGATCAGGTAGAGGCATGTGGCGCCGGTCTCGTTCCCCTCCTCCGACCGCCCCGTGTGATGCTCCGGCCGTGTCGTCTCCGTTCCGGGGCGCTCGCCCAGGGTGAGCCGACGTGCGAGGTCGTCGAGCCGGGCGAGGAGTTCGTCCGGCTCCAGGTCGAGGTCCGACAGGGTGTGCACCGCCGCGCGCAGCCGGCCGGCGGCCGCCGCGGTCTGCAGGCCGCGGCCCGGCACACGGCCCGCGACAAGGGCTACGCGCGCTCCCGAGAGCGGTACGGCATCGACCCAGTCGCCGCCGGAGCCGGCTCGCACATAGGCGTGCGCCACATCAAGGGTGTCCGCCGGTGGAAGGTCTTCCGAGCGGAGGTCGCACTGCAACGCGGCCAGCGCATTGCGCTCACGCAGGTATCGGCGGGTGTTGTCGAGGCAGGCGGCGGTGCGCAGGGCTAGCTCTCCGGCCAGGACCAGATCGTCCGGTTCGAAGGGCCTGCGGTGCCTTTCGCGGCCGAACACGGCGAGCCCGAGGGCCCTGTTCTGGGCGACCAGGGGGACGAGCATCAGGGAGTGGACCTCTTTGCCGCACCCCGGCAAGGCGTTCAGTGACTGGCGTCCGACAGCGTCGAGCGGGTCGAGGATGCGCGGTTCGAGGTCGGCGAGTACCTCGGCGGCCGCGGTCACCAGTGGGATCGCACGGTCGAGGTGGGCCGTCGTCGGAGCACTCTCGTCACGGGACCGCGAAGCCGCACGACGCAGTACGGTGTCCGGTCGCACCGGACCGGCTTCGAGTTCCTCCCCCACCAGGACCGGTTCCAGTATGTCCACGGCCATGGTGTCGGCCAGTCCGGGTACGGACACTTCGGCCAGGCCACGAGCGTTGTCCAGCACGTCCAGCGTCGCCCCGATCCGGGTGCCGGCCTGCGCGAGCACCTGCAGCCGCCGCTGTGCGAGGTGGCGGTCGGTCACATCGACGGTGGCATCGGCAAGGCCCAGGAGCCGGCCTTGATCGCTCACCAGCGGGAAGACGGAAGCCGAATAGACGTGCTCGTGATCGGGGTCTCCCGGTGGGCACATCCGCTTCTCGACGCCGAGCGCCGGCCGGCCGGTGTCGAGCACCTGCTCCATCACGCGCTCCATCGCCTCGACGGCGACGCCGGGCCATGCCTCGGCGGGGCGCTTGCCGACGGCGTCCGCGAGGGAGGTGTTCTCCATGCCTTCCGCCGTGGAGTTGAACCGGATGATCCGCAGATGAGGGTCGAAGAGATACAGGCCCACGGGCGAGACCGTGAAGAGTGTCTCCAGGAGGGCCTGATGCAGTTCCGACGTCGCATGCTCCCCGTCCACCGGAGTGAGCGTCACCTCCCATCGCGCCTCGCCGTCGCCCACGCGATCACGACGCACGTCCAACCGGCATGACAGGCACGGTCCGTCCGTGCGTTGCAGCCGAACCGTGAGGCCGTCACCGGCGCCGAGAGCCCGCTCCGCGGGCACGACATCGGCGAGCAGATCCCCCGCCGAGCGCCCCAGCACCGCGCGAGCGGGATGGCCCAGCAATCGTTCGGCCGCGGGACTCCATCCGACGACCACGCCCGCGTGATCAATGAGGATATGGGCCGGCTCTTCCGCCCGGACCACCGTGTGATCGCCATCGCGCTGGGTGGCCTCAGATACACCCATGGTCGTCAGCTCTCATTCGCTTCAGAACTCGGTACGCCCCCAGTGTCCTCCGAGACCGTGACAGGTCGCACGCTCGTGTTCGCGACGGGACGGCACCCGAATCCGCACGTCCCGACTCTCCGCATGCCGGACGCCGACGCTCGCGCAAGTGCGCCGAGCTTCACACGTCCGTAAATTGGTGAGTCTCGATGCCCCCCATGCCGCTGCGGCCGGACACGTCAGGACGTTCAGGCGCCGCGAGGACCGTCATGGAAGCCGGAACACCACCCCACTCGTCCAAGAGCAGCCCACTCCCGCTGGCGTCACTGAACATCGCGCCACAGCCACTGGAGGGAGCGCGTCGTCTGCTGCGCGAGTGGAAGCCCCGGATCTGGCAGCACTGCACAGGACTCTGTATCCCGGCGTACTCGGGCGTCAGGGGCTTCCGTTTCGAAGCCTTCGGATTCGTGCTGAGAGACCTGTCCTATGCCCACCAGCACACCGACGAGATCACCGGAGTGTCGGGGGGCGGTTGCACGATCGATCCGGTCGTCCTTCAATACGTCCTCACCGGATGGATCCGCTTCGAGAACAAAATCAGCGCCTTCACCCTCAAACCCGGCAAGCTGTTGATCCGCGACACGGCCACGCCGTGGCGCTTCATGGTCGGGCACGCGACCGTCTCGCGTTGGATGACGGTCCCCAAGCCCCTGCTCGCCGACCACCTCGGCGGCTCGCACGTCCTCCGCCCGTACATGCTGTGCGACCTCGCCGATCCGCAGGCCCGTGTCCTGATCTCGTACCTGGAGACGCTCCGGAACGGGGACGCGGTACACGCGCTCTGCCCCGCCGGGCAGCGGGCTGCTCAGGAAGCAGCCCTGTGCCTGCTCGGTGGAGTCGTCACCGGGCAGGGTACGACCGACGCACAGCAACTCGGCAACGCGATTGTCGCCGTGGCGAAGCGAACCATCGACCGGCACCTCGGTGATCCTTCGCTGTCTCCCGCCGCGGTCGCGGCGGCACTCGGAGTGTCCGTCCGCACGCTCCACCGTTCCTTCGCCGCTGAGGGCGAGACCCCGATGGCGTACCTGCGGCGACGCCGGCTGGACGCGGCACGCGACGAACTGGCGCGGGCCGGCACGGGGGCGAGGATCGCCGACGTGGCCGCTCACTGGAAGTTCTCGGATGCCAGCCACTTCACACGGCAGTTCAAGGAGGCATACGGCACGACGCCCACCGTCTTCCTGCGACACGTGTGAGCCCCGACGGCAACATGTGCCCCGGTCAGGGGCACACTTCAACTTCTGCGGGCCGGACGGAACGTCGTTAGGCTTGGGCGACGGCAATGACGGGTTGGTCACGTTCTCCGGTGGACGTCTCCATGACAGGGCCCTCGCTCCCGGTAGGCACTCGCATCCGTAGTGTCCCGGCCGGGACACTACCGACGTGGTGTGGGGCACGGTGCGGCACATCGACGGACGGGTCGCGTGTGGAACCCCTGGCTCAGCAGACGTTCCGCCCGAGGGATCGGAATCGAGGCGCCATGAAGCATGTGGAAGCCGAGGCGCGGACGGCAGGGCAAGCGCCGCCGGAAGTACCTGAGGTCGACGTGACCTTGAACGTGAACGGCACATCGCACCGGCTCCGCCTGGACACCCGGGTCACACTGCTCGACGCGCTGCGTGACCATCTGGGCCTCACCGGGGCGAAGAAGGGGTGTGACCAGGGTGCGTGCGGGGCCTGCACGGTCATGGTCGACGGGAAGCGCGTGGTGTCGTGTCTCGCCCTGGCCGCTCAGTGCGAGGGACGCGAGATCACCACCGTGGAGTCGCTGTCCGTGGACGGTGAGCCGCACCCCATGCAGGAGGCGTTCGCCCGTCACGACGCGTTCCAGTGCGGTTACTGCACGCCGGGGCAGATCATGTCCGCGGTGTGTCTCATCGCCGAGGGACGAGCGAACTCGGAAGAGGACATCCGTGAGTTCATGAGCGGCAACCTGTGCCGCTGCGGCGCCTATCCGAACATCCGCGCCGCAATTCGCGATGTGGCCGCGGAGGGTTGACGATGCATCCCTTCGAGTATGCCCGCGCCACAGACGCCGACCAGGCCGTGGCCACGGTCAGTGCCGATCCGGACGCGACGTTCCTGGCCGGCGGCACCACCCAGCTGGACCTGATGAAGGACGGCGTTCTCCACCCCGACCGCCTCGTCGACATCACCCGCCTCCCCCTCGGCGGCATCACACACACCGACTCGGCCGTCCAGGTCGGAGCGTTGACGACCATGGAGGAACTGGCCGCCGACCCGGTGATCGCGGAGAGGCTGCCCTTCATCCGCGAGGCACTTCTGCTCGGTGCCTCGACCCAACTGCGCAACATGGCCACGATCGGCGGCAACCTGCTGCAACGGGCCCGGTGCCGCTACTTCAGAGACCCCACCGTCGCCGCCTGCAACAAGCGCGACCCCGGCTCGGGTTGCGCCGCGATCGCCGGCATCCAGCGGATGCACGCCATCCTCGGCACCAGCGACCACTGCATCGCCCTGCACGCCTCGGACGTCGCGGTGCCGCTGACAGCACTCGACGCGATCGTCCACACGCAGGGCATGGACGGTTCACGGTCGATTCCCATGACCCAGTTCTACCTGCCGCCGGGCGACACACCCCATATCGAGAACGTGTTGCGGCACGGAGAGTTGATCACCGCGGTCGACATCCCGCTGCTCGACGCCGGAATCCGGTCCCACTACGTCAAGGTCCGCGACCGCGCCTCCTACGAGTTCGCGCTCACCTCGGCCGCGGTGGCTCTAGTGACCGAGGACGACGTCATCCAGGAGGCGCGCGTGGCGCTGGGCGGAGTCGGCACCATCCCCTGGCGGGCCTGGGACGCGGAGGACGTCCTGCGCGGCAACCCCGCGGGCACCGACCTCTTCCGCGCCGCGGCGGAGGCGGCCCTCGAGGGCGCCAGGCCGCTGCCCGGCACCGCCTTCAAGGTGGAGTTGGCCAAGCGCACTCTCGTACGCACCCTCGAGACCGTTGCAGGAGCACCATCATGACGACTCTCGAAGCCGGCAGGATCGTCGGTGCGGGCCTCGACCGGGTCGACGCCCCACTCAAGGTGACCGGAGCGGCCCAGTACCCCAACGACTTCACCCTGCCCGGCATGACACACGCCGCCCTGGTGGGCAGCACCATCGCCGCGGGACGCATCACCGGCATCGACGCGTCCGAGGCGCTGGCGGCTCCTGGTGTGCTGACCGTCATCACCCATCTGACCGCGCCGAGCCTGGAACCCGGCCCGATGACCCTGCTGGGCGGATCGCCTCCGGCTCCGCTGCGGGACGACCGCATCCTGCACCACGGACAGCACGTCGCGATCGTGGTGGCCGAGAGCGCCGAACAGGCCCGGTACGCCGCGCGGTTGATCCGCATCCAGTACGAAGCGACGAAGGCCCTGCTCGACGTGGACGACCCCCGGGCCGAGATCGTCGTGAACCCCTGGGACATGGACACCGAACGCGGCGACGTGGGCGCGGGATTCGCCCAGGCGGACGTGGTCGTCGAGGGGACCTACACCACCCCGGACAACACCAACAATCCGCTCGGTCTGATGACCACCGTCGCGTCCTGGCAGGGTGATTCGCTGACCGTGCACGACTCCACTCAGTGGCCCCACAACGTCCGTTCGACACTCGCCGCGGTCTTCGGGATCCCCGAGAGCGGCATCAGAGTCCTGGCCCCCTTCGTCGGTGGCGGCTTCGGCGCCGGACTGCGGGTGTGGTCCCATGTGATCCTCACCGTGCTGGCGGCCCGTGAGGTCAAACGCCCGGTCAAGCTGGTGCTGACCCGGCCCGAGATGTTCACCTCCGTCGGGCACCGGCCCAACAGTGTCCAGCAGATCAAGATCGGCGCGACCCGCGACGGGGACCTCGTCGCCATCGAGCACCACGGCATCTCCTCCGTGGCGATGGAGGACGACGACTACGAACCGGTCTCCGCCGGTTCTGCCGTCGCCTACGCCTGTCCCAACGTCCTGACCCGCGACCGCCAGGCGCGCCTGAACATCCCCTGCCCGGGCTCCATGCGCGCACCGGCGGAGGGACAGGGCAACTTCGCCCTGGAGTCGGCGATCGACGACGTCGCCCACGCCGTCGGCATGGATCCCCTCGAGTTCCGCCTGCGCAACTTCGCGGACGAGCACCCGCTGCGCGGCCTCCCGTGGTCGAGCAACGCCCTGCGCGAGTGCTACCTCGAAGGCGCCGAGCGGTTCGGCTGGTCGCGACGCGGCCGGGAACCGGGCTCCATGCGCGAAGGAAACCTGCTCGTCGGCTACGGTCTGGCGGGCGTCTCGTACCCGTTCTACCAAGTACCGTGCCAGGCCCGGGTATCCGTACGTCATGACGGCTCGGCGTACGCGCGCAGCGCCGCCACCGACATCGGAACGGGCACCTACACGGTCATGACCCAACTGACCGCCGAGCTCCTGGGCCTGGACGTCACCCGGGTGCGTTTCGACCTCGGCGACTCCGACATGCCGTACGCCCCCCAGGCCGGCGGATCCGGTCTCACCGGGGCCCTCGCCAACGCCGTCCACGCCGCCTGCCGGCGGCTGACGCGGGAATTCCTCGATGTCGTGCGCGACGACACCCGGTCCCCCCTGCAAGGGGCCTCCGCCGAAGACGTGGCGGTCTCCGACGGACGCATTCACCTCGTCGAGGA
The DNA here is from genome assembly GCF_000424945.1 of Streptomyces sp. 142MFCol3.1. NCBI lineage: Bacteria > Bacillati > Actinomycetota > Actinomycetes > Kitasatosporales > Streptomycetaceae > Streptomyces > Streptomyces sp. 142MFCol3.1. Next base: position 106,750 of record NZ_AUKV01000009.1, on the reverse strand, counting down.
TTCCGCGCAGGGCGAGTCCTACGTGGGCATCCTGGCCCGTCACGGCCTGGAGGAGCTCAGCGCCGACGGCAGAAGCACCCCGCCTCGTGCCGAGGACCTCGGGATGGCCCCCGCAGGTGCCTTCGGCGCAAAGTTCGTCGAAGTGCGCATCGACCCCGCGCTGGGTCTACTGCGGGTGGCACGGGTGGTCTCCGCCATCGACGGCGGTCGCATCCTGAACGAGAAGACGGCGACCAGCCAGATCATCGGCGGCACCGTGGGCGGCATCAGTCAGGCCATGTTCGAGGAGACGGCCACCGACGCCGTCACCGGGCGCATCGCCAACGCGACCTTCGGGGACTACCTGATGCCGGTGAACGCCGACGTCCCCGACATCGAAGTCCTCTTCGTCGGCGGCCCCGACCGGGCGACTCGCACGGGAACCAAGGGAATCGGCGAGGTCGGCCTGGTCGGTCTCGCCGCGGCCATCGGCAACGCCGTCTTCCACGCCACCGGGCACCGCGTCCGCTCGCTGCCCATCACGATCGACCAGCTCATGCGCTGAGCAGGGCGGCACGCGGAAGGACGGCCGCTTGGTGATCTCGGCTACGAGGGCGCGCCCGCCGTCCTGCGGGCGACAGTCGGTGGACGTCGGACTTCGCTCTCCGCACCCTGAACAGGGGCCCGCAACGGGGCGTCATATGCGCCTAATGACCAGTACGGCCACGTCGTCGAGATGGTCCACCGCGACCGCAGCATGGAGGATTCGGTCAGCGATCGCCTCGGCGTCGAGTCCGTCGTGGAGGGCTTCGGCCGCCGAAGTACCGACCCGCTCCAGCCCTGCCTCCAGCGTCAAGCCCGGCCCTTCGACCACACCGTCAGTGACCATGATCAGCGCGCTGCCCTCCTCCAGCGTGAATGTCTCCCCGAGGTAGTCGGTTCCGGACAGGACTCCCAGCACCGGACCACCCGGTAGCTCACGGATGTCACTGGTGCCGTCCTCGTGCACACACACCAACGGCACGTGGCCTGCGCTCGTTCCGGTGACCTGCCCTTCGCGTGGACCGATGTACAGCATGGTGCAGCTGGCGAATCGTGTGGCGTTCATCGTGACGAGCAGTTCGTTGGTGCGCGTCAGCACGGTGCCCGGCTCCGTCTCGTGGGGGGCGATCGCGCGGATGGAGGTACGCACCTGTCCCATGAAGGCGGCGGCATCCACGTCGTGTCCCTGGCTGTCGCCGATTTCCACGGCCACCGCACCGTCGGGCATCACGAAGGCGTCGTACCAGTCCCCGCCAATGTCGAGCCCGTCTCGGCTGGGCCGATAGCGGGCGGCGACCTCCAGCCCCGGGAGATGCTCGGGCATCCTCGGCAGCATGCTCTGCTGGAGCGCCGCGGCCAACTCGATTCGGGCCTGCTGCAATCGGATCCGCCTGAGTGCCTGGCCCGCCAGGTCGGCCAGCGTACTCATGAGGGCACGCTCGTCCGGCGATGAGTGATGCTCGCTGTCGTAGGTCACCGCCCAGGCCCCGAGCGGCTGATCGCCGACCGGGCTGAGCGGGGCGATCGATATGGCGATGAAGGAGCCGAGCCACGCGACACCGGCGGACTGCGGCCAGTCACGCAGGAGTTCTTCGTGGTTGGGGACGAAGTACGGCGTGCCGGTTCGGATCGCGCAGGTCAACGGTTGCTCTTCATCGAGGGACACGCCCTCCATGGCGTCGCTCTGCTGCGGGTCGACCATGGCATCGGAGGAGGCGTGCAGGAGCCCGGTCTCATCATCGAGGAGCGTGAGCACGGCGCCGGTGCCGCCGAAAGTGGAGGCAACCCGCGTGAGAACGGCCTGCTGCAGTTCCTGCTCGGTAGCGGCGGTGATCAGCGCGGCGGAAAAGGCGGCGATCTCGTCGGCCCGCTGCCGTTCGGCCCAGAGCGAGGCCAGCGCATTCTGTCGGCCCGCCTCTAGCAGAGTGTCGTCGCGGATCACCCCGAAGACCTGCTCAGGGCCCTGATAGCCCAGCTGGATCCGCCGGACCTGGCAGGCGATGTGACTCCACCCATCGTTCTCGGTACGGAATCGCAGGCTGACCCAGGGCGACTGGGCTGCGGTCGAATGCACAAGTCGTCTGAGGGCCGTCCGGTCATCTCGGTGAACGCTCCGGATCACCCTTGACAAAGAGGTCGAGGCCTGCGGGAACAGAGAGGCCAGGGCGGGCGCGCCACCCAGCCAGTCGAGCCGGTGCTTCCGCGGTGCGTACATCCAGAGGCCAAGATCCGCGGCTGTGGCAGCCAGCCGGAACGGGATCAGCAGGCCGCCCGGGTCGTTTCGCGCATCCACCGAATGCACCCAGACCAGCCGCTCGCGACCTGCGTCATCCTTCACCGGCCGGGCCTCGATGAGGCTGACCACGGACGCACCACCCGGTGCACAGAACTCCAGCACACGCATCGCGACGGTCTTCGTCGTGGCCCCGTGTATCAGCAGACTCTCCGCCGAGGCTCGCTGAGTTTCGGGCAGCAAGCTGGGGAAGTCATAGCCCACGCACTCCTCAGCCGCCCTGCCCAGTGTCGCGGCCATCGGGTCGTTGAGGGAGTGGATGGTGCCATCCAGCGTCAGAAGAGCCGATGGGGTGGCCCACCGGAGGAATTCGTCCCGGGCATCCATCTGTCGCTCCCTGGCAACCCTCGAGCGATCACCCTTATGATCCTCCTCCATCGTATTCCGGTATTTTCTGCGCAGCCCGTGAACCTGCCGGACGTCAACACCTGTATCGACGCCTGGGTGACGCAGTGCTGCAGTTGACAACTGAGGGTTTCAGTCGGCCACTCCTGCCCTAGCAGCTTTCTCGCCAGGAGAGCTCTCGCTGCATCGGATCCGCCCACGATTCGGAGCGGCGAGAGCCGAGGACTCACATCAATCCCGTTTCCTGTGAAGTCGGAGCTGACGGTCGGCCAGTCGCTCATGACTGCTCGCGGAACCGGCCTGCACCGAGATGTCCGGGTCATCGAGCCGGCCAGCGAGGGCGCGCAAGGCCTCCGAAGACGGAGATCCGAAGGGCGCCGTACTCACGGACAGCCACTGGTCCGGGTCACCGGGAAAGATGAGATTCTCATAGTTCAAGGCGACTTCCCCGAGCAGGGGATGCCGGTAGTGCCTGGTGCCGTGAGAGAACTCTTCCACATCGTGCGCGGCCCACCAGCGGATGAAATCTTCGTCAGCGGTCGACAATTGATCAGTCAGCTCAGCAAGTTCGGAATCCTCCGGATGCCGACCTGCATAAAGATGCAAAGCGGTGACAATCATGCGGGCAGCCATTTCCCAGTCGATAAATAGCTCACGCGCGACCGGGTCCAGAAATATGAACCGCGCCAAATTGCGTTCACGGGCCGGCACGGCCTCGAAATCGATGAATACTGCGCGCGCCATCCGGTTGAGGGCGAGGATGTCCATGCGGCCGTCCAGAATCATGGCAGGGGTGTCCTGTAGAACCTCAAGCAGTGCGTACGCACCCGGACGCACCCGCCGCGGAAAAGCAGACTGGCTCGCTCTGGCCACGGACTGTGGCCTGGCCAGATTAAACAGATGCGCACGTTCGACGTCGTCGAGACGCAAAGCCCGGGCCACTGCCTCCAGAACTGCTTCCGAGGCGTTGGCGACCCGGCCGCGTTCCAGACGGATGTAGTAGTCCACACTCAATCCGGCCAACAACGCAACTTCCTCCCGCCGGAGCCCGGGGACACGGCGACTCCTCCCCGGCGTGACCCCGACGCTCTCAGGAGTCACGCGGGCACGCCGCGAGCGCAGATAATCGCTCAGCTCTTTGTTGTCGTATGAACCGGACGACCCCTTGACCATATGTTGAGGCTAACCTCGGTGCGCCACCCCGGCAAGTTGCCTGAAGAGCAATGTGGGGCGCCACTGAGTGGATTCAGCGTCAGAGAAGAATGACCCCTGAAAGTGTCGTCCGGCAAAACAAAACGAGGCCTCACCACTTGCCTCGGGGGCCAGCGAGTGACGGCCGAGGAATAGAAACTTTCCGAACATGATCTCGACGGTGAATAAACAGGTTCGAGATCGCCTCAATGCCGCACCGCATTGTTGCGGAAGTGGGCCGTAGAGGACGCTCCGCGAGGGAAGGGGGTCCTGTCAGTACCTGGACCAGCAGGCCATGGCCGAGGCGGGCCCCCTTGACCGCCCCCGACTGCCCTGCCGGCTGGTTCCCTGGACGGCAGGTCAGCAGAAGCCCGCGCTCACGCAGACCACTACGACCTTGATCCCTGGCGTCGGCTTCTCCTCGCACCTACGCAGCCATGCACCTGATGGGAAGAACCATGATGATGATGAGCACTGGCCAAACCGCACTTGTCGAGCGGCTGAAGCCCCGCGAGATGTCCGACGCAGCGATGGCAGTGCTCGACGAGCAAGGGACAGTGGTCGGGTGGACGCCGACCGCTGAGAGTCTTGTCGGGCACTGCGCTCAGGACGTGGTGGGCCGGTCGGCCGCGCGCGTGCTGCCGTGCGATGAGGAGGAGCTGCAAGTATCCGCGTTCGCCCGGCAGTGTCGTGCCCAGGGTGGCTGGTCCGGCACCGCCGCGGTCCGCCACCGCGACGGCCACACGCTCGAACTGAATCTGCGCATCTCGCTGTTGCGGGGGCAGGACACAGCCTCGCGGTGGCTGATATCCCTGACCGACGCAGCTGTGCTCTCCTCGGGGACGGCCGATGCATCGCTGCGCGAGCCGCTCCTTGTCCCCCCGCCCATCGGCATCGTCGTTCATGATCCGCAGCTTCGTTGTACGTGGGTGAACGACGCCATGGAGCGCCACGACGGCGTGCCTCGTGAACGACGGTTGGGACGTCCGCTCACCGATTCGATGCCCGGCTTCGAAACCGAAGCGTTCGAAACAGCGATGCGGCGGGTGGTGCAGAACGGCACCAGCACGGTCCACGAGTACCGGGCATGGCGGGCGCGCCGTGAGCACACGTTCTCGGCGTCGTTCTTCTGCCTTCAGGACGCGGACGGGGAGGCGTCGGGAGTGTGCTCCGTGATCGTTGATGTCACCGGCAGCCAACGGCTGTGTGAGCGCCTTGCCGTCCTCAGCGAGGCCAGCACGCGCATCGGCAGCACCCTGGACGTCCTGCAGACCGCGCAGGAACTGGTCGACGTCGCCGTGCCCCTGCTGGCCGACTACGCCATCGTCGACCTGGCAGATTCGGTTCCGCTCGGTGAAGAGCCCTCTGTCCGAACCGACACCATGAGCGATCGCCCCTGCATTTTTCGCCGCTCTGGTTTGGCCTCGATCCACCAGGGAGTGCCGGAGTCACCGTGGGTTCGAGGCGAGTCGGTCCTAGTCTCGCCGACCTCGCCGTTCGCCAGAGTCCTGCGCACGGGGAGTTCTCACTTGGAGGCGGTGCTGGACACCTCTCCGGGGACATGGATCGACCACGATCCATGTCGGGCGGAGAAGATCCGCGAGCACGGGATGCACTCCCTGATGGTCGTGCCCATCCGCACGCGCAGCGCCGTGCTGGGTGTGGCGTTGTTCGCACGCACCGCGGACCCAGCGCCCTTCCAAGAGGATGACCTGCTCCTGGCCGAGGAACTGGTCACCCGGGCTGCCCTGTCGCTGGACAACGCTCGCCGATACGCGCGCGAACGCACTGCCGCTCTCGCGCTGCAACGCAACCTGCTTCCGCACCGCTTGAGAGGCGGCACGGCAGTCGAGGCGGCCTCGCGCTACCTGCCGGCCGACATGGACGCCGGTGTCGGGGGCGACTGGTTCGACGTCATTCCGCTGTCCGGCGCACGGGTGGCCCTGGTCGTCGGTGATGTGGTCGGACATGGCATCAACGCCGCCGCGACCATGGGCAGGCTCCGCACCGCGGTGCACACGCTCGCCGACCTGGAACTGCCCCCCGACGAGCTGCTGGCCCAGCTCGATAACACCGTCCGGCGGCTCACCGAGGGAGACGCCGACTCTCCGGACCACACCCCCGCGGTTGTCGGCGCCACCTGTCTGTACGCGGTCTACGACCCGGTCACCCGGAAGTGCACCATGGCTCGAGCCGGTCATCCCCCGCCCGCGATCACCGACCCACAGGGCCATGTCACCTTCCCCGACCTGCCCACGGGAGCCCCGCTCGGCCTCGGACTCGGCCTGGTCCCCTTCGGCGCCGTGGAAGTGGAACTGCCCGAAGGCAGTCTGCTCGCGTTCTACACCGACGGCTTGGTCGAGTCCCGTGACGACGACATCGACGCCGGCATGCACCGCCTGGGCGCCGCCCTCGCACGGACCGGTCAGTCCTTGGAGGACCTGTGCTCCTCCGTGATGGAGAGTCTGCCGACTCAGGCACCATCCGACGACGTCACTTTGCTCCTTGTCCGCACTCGCACAGTCAACGCGACCCAGATCGCCTCATGGGACCTGCCGCCCGAACCGACCGTCGTCCGCGCCGCCCGGCACATGACCGCCCGTCAGCTCGGCGAGTGGGGGCTGGAACATCTCGTCTCCAACACGGAACTGATCGTCAGTGAACTGGTCACCAACGCCATCCGCCACGGCGCCGGCCCGATCCGTCTACGGCTCATCCGGCACCAAGTCCTCACCTGCGAAGTCTTCGACAGCGGAGGCTGCTACCCGCGCCTGCGTCATGCTCGCTCGGTCGACGAGAACGGCCGGGGCCTCTACATGGTTGCTCAGTTGTCCAGCAGATGGGGCTTCCGTTCCGCAACGGGCGGCAAGCTCGTCTGGGTCGAACAGGATCTCCCCTCTGCCCCCTCGCACGCTCAGGAGCCGGGCCTGGCGCCGCACCGGTAGAGCTCGGCGAGCGGCAACGTGCGTTCCGTGAGGAGCCTGGGCCGCGGCTCACGCCGGCACCGGCGTGGTAGTGACCTGGATGGCGCCGGCGTCGGCGAAGGCCGCGAATCCCGTGCTCACCGACTGGATCTGTCGGTCAGCCGCGGCGCGTCGCTCAGGTGATCCTGCCGATGACGGCCGCGGCCAGTTTCGGATGTTCTTCCAGCCAGGTGCCCATGTGCTTCCGGACGGCCTCCTGGACGCAGGCGTGCACCGCGGCACCGCCGAGCAGGCCGCGCGTGGCGCCTTCGAATTCGGGCCGGTCGAGTTTCACCGAGATGACCACCGTGAGGCACTCCATGATCCGGTCGGCACCGATATCGGGTTCTGCGGCTTCGAGCAGCTGTCGCCCCCGCGCGAACGCGTTGACCGCGGCCGCCGCCCCGTCGCGGAACCCCGCCACGTGCGCCCCGCCTTCGGGCGTGGGTGAGCTGTTCGCAAAGCTTCGGACACGCGCTGCGGCGGTGTCGGACCAGCCGAGTGCCACCTCCATGGTCCCCGCCATGCGTGGGTCCTCGTGCTCGAAACCGATGATGTCCGCATGGGCCGCCGCCTGAGCGTCGAGGGAGGCGACGAGGTCGCGGACTCCGCCCGGGTGGCGAATGCGCAGTGACCGTGCCTGGCCCGTGGGGCGCCGATCGGTCAGTGAGAGGGTCAGGTTCCGGTTGAGGAAGACCAGTTCACTGAACCGCTGCGCGAGCGCGTCGAACGAGCACTCCACCGTGCTGAATATGTCGGCGTCGGGCTGGAAGGCGATGGTCGTGCCGGTGCGGGTCGCCGGCCCTTTCCGTGTGGGCGGCGCGACGGCCTCGCCGCGCGCGTAGTCCTGCACCCAGTGCATCCCGTTGCGCCGGACCTCGGCCGTCAGGTGACGCGAGAGGGCGTTGGTGACACTGGGGCCGATACCGAAGAGCCCCAAGGTCACGGTGTGACGGCCGGCGGGCCGTGCCGCTGCGGGCATGCGGGTCAGCAGCGCTTCGAGGCTGGGGGTCTCGGTGTCCCCTGCGGCTGCGACGGGGATTCCCGGCCCGTCGTCGGTGACCCGTACGGAGCCGTCGGGGGCCAGCGTGACGTCGACGGACTCGGCGCGGCCGGCGAGCACTTCGTCGACCGCCCGGTCGACGACCTCGAACACCAGCTGATGCAGGCCGCGTTCGCCGGTCGACCCGACGTACATGCCCGGTCGCTTCCGGATGGCTTCCCTCCCTTCGAGTACCTGGATATGAGTGGCGTCGTACGTCGCGCCGTCCCCGCCCATCAAGCCCCCAACGAGTGTCCAACAGTGCTCGCCAGCTTAGGCCGATCCTTGGAAAGCGCCAGGTCAGAGCCGCTTTGTCGACGGCATGGACGGGCGGCTGAACGCCTGTCGGGAGCCGGTCGACCAAAGGGGATTCACATCGCGCCCGCACGGCGACGACGACCCCGCCGAAGCCGTGCGCGAGCCTGTCTTCGACGACCGCTGGGTGCCCAATTCAGTTGGATCGCATCACGGTTCGGAGTCCCCTTGCAGGGGCACGATGAGGGCTCTACAGCGAGGTCTCAAGGGTGTACCGCGCCGTACAGCGCGTCCAGGAGATCGAGCGGGCGCCGGTCCGGGAGGTCCGCGCGGATCAGGTTCATCGTGTAGGAGAAGCCGATCCCTTCGGAGGGCCAGGCGCCGTGCCGCGAACCGCCGGCACCGGCATGCCCGAACGTGTCGGGTGGCGGACCGAACAGCGCCAGTTCGGTGCGGAGTTCGAATCCCGTGCCGTACGCCATCGGGCTGCCCCACAGTGGCGCGATTCCTCGCCGCAGTTCACGCCGCCCGAGTTCCACGGTCGCCGGTGCCAGTACGCGTACCCCTTCGAGTTCGCCGCCCTGTGCCAGACAGGAGTAGAAGCGAGCCATCGAACGGGCCGTCACATGCGCACCGACCGCGGGGAATTCGGCGCGTCGGAAGGCGGGGCTGTTCCAGAGTGCGGGGGCGTGGGGGGTGAGCAGGGGGTTGCGGATCAGAGCGAGGAGCGGGTCGTCGTCCTCGGCGTGCGGTTGCAGGACGTCCGGGCCTGCGAGCGTCGTCGCGGCCCGGTGATGCTCCTCGTCCGGCAGTCCCAGCCAGACGTCGAGCCCGAGCGGGCGGGCGAACTCCTCGGCGAACAGGGCCCCGACGGTCCGTCCGTCGACCCGGCGCACCAGCTCGCCCGCCAGCCAGCCCCACGTGAGCGCGTGATAGACGAACCCGGCCCGCGGGTCCTGCGTCGGGGCCTGCGCGGCCAGGAGTTTCGCCATGTGCTCGTGGTCCAGCAACTCCTCGGCAGTGAAGGGCGCTTGTACGCCAGGCAGTCGTGCCTGATGGGACAGGATCTCGCCGACTGTGATCCGGCCCTTGCCGGCGGCCGCGAACTCCGGCCAGTAGCGCGCGGCGGGCGCGTCGATGTCCAGCAGTCCGCGTTCCGTCAGCAGGAGGACGCAGGCGGCCGTCAGGCCTTTGGCACCGGAGAAGACCAGCTGGAGCGTGTCGCTGTGCCAGGGGCGTCCGCTCGACGGATCCGCGGTGCCGCCCCAGAGGTCCACGACGGCTTCGCCGTGCCGGTAGGCGGCGAAGGCGGCGCCCACCTCGCCGTGCCGCTCGAAGTTGCGGGCGAAGACCCCGGCCACCGCCTCGAAGCCGGGTGCGGTGAATCCCTGAACGTCCATCTCGTCACGCCCCCGCCGCCGAAAGCAGCGCGAGGGCCGCCTGCTTGGCGTCCTCCGCGGCCGAACCATCGGGGTCGTGATGGTCGGCGACCACGGTGGCGCCCTCCAGCAGGATCAGCAGCTGGCGTCCCAGGCGGTTCGGATCCCGGGCTCCGGATCGCTGGGCGATGTCCGTCAGCAGCTGGCGGTAGCGCCCCAAGTGGCGGTCGGCGACGGTGCGGGCGGGCGGTACGTGCCGTTGGGTCGCAGCGTTGACGATGGCACAGCCGCGAAAGCCGGGCTGCCGATACCAGCCGCTCAACTCGTCGAAGACTGCCGCCAGTTGGGCGTGCGGGTCGGGTCCCGCCGCCTGTACCGCGTCCGTGAGCCAGCGTACGACACGATCGCTGCGCTCCGCGAGCACCGCCTGGACGAGGCCGTCCTTGGAGCCGAAGTGCCGGTACAGCGTCTCTTTGGAGGCGCCGACCGCACGGCACAGCTCGGTCACGCCGACACCGTCGAGGCCGCGCTCGTAGAGGATCCCGGTCGCGGAGGCGAGGAGCGTCGCGCGGGTTCGTTCCGGATCCAGGGAGCTTCCTTTGGGTACGGGCATGCGCGAGATGGTACCGATCGGTTCGATGATAGTCCAGGGCTCAGCCCGCCACCTCAGCTCCAAGGGGCGGGCGGTTCGTTCACATGACCTCGCCGGGAAACCGGTGCGCACAAAGGCCGGGACCGTACAGACCGGATGGGAGTTGCGGAAAATAAGCGTTCGTTTTATTTTTAGAGGGTGGGCGCTCGGGGACAACCGCCCACGGCCCGCCCAATTGAGCGAAGAGGCGGGCGGCCCCGTCCCTGCGGAAAACTTGGAGCGGTGACCGCAGGGCGGGGCCTCGGGGTGGGCCTTCGAGCTTCGACGCCCTTCACGCATACGCGACGGCGACGATTCCCCCCGGCAATGCGGGGCCCCTATGTCTTTGGTCAAGTTGGTCGGGTGGCTGTTCGGGGCGTCTGGAACGATGTGTCCGTGCATGCTGATGATCAGGTTGGCGGGGGTGTCCCTGCGCAGCTCGCGACGTTCCTGCGGGGTGCGGTCGACGGCCGCCCGGTGAAGATCGCTCCTTCCGTCTGCGAGGGCTGCGGCGGTCGAGTGTTCTTCGTGCTCGTCAATGCGTCCGGTGCGGAACGGGAGTGTTCGCGCTGCGGGAGCCGTGCGTTCATCGCGGATAGCGAGGAGTACTGGAACGAGGAATCCTGGGAGGACGACGAGCCCGGTGCGGCCGGCTGCCCATGCGGGAGCGAGGAGTTCGAGGCTGCGGTCGCCTTCTCGCTCGGCAACGACGCATCAGTCCGCTGGGTGACCGTGGGTTTGCGATGCGCCAAGGACGGGTTTTGCGGGGTCTATGCCGACTGGAAGATCGACTATGGCCCCACGGATCACCTCCTGACCATGGTCTAGGTCTGGGCGGCGGCCCGAACGGGCTGGGGTTCGTCGTCCTCAGCGACCTCATGGCCCGGGTGTGACCACGGTTCGGCCTCAAGTGCCGTCGCCACGGATGTCGTCCACGCGCCCCTCTCCGTCCGCGCCCCCTCGACGGGGCGTGCCGAAGGCCGGTGTCGCGACGCTGAGCCTCCCGTCGCGCACCGCGGCGACGCGGTCGGCGGCGGTGAGGTGGGTGCGGTCGTGGGTGACCAGGACCGTGGCGGTGGCGCGCTCGTGGGTGAGGCGGGTGATCAGGCCGATGACGGCGGCGCCGCGTTCGTGGTCGAGGGCGCTCGTGGGTTCGTCGACCAGGAGGACGGTGGGGTCGTTCATCAGGGCGCGGGCGATGTTGACGCGCTGGCGCTGGCCGCCGGAGAGCCGGTGGGGACGTCGGTGTGCGTGATCGGCGAGCCCGACGGCGTCCAGGAGTTCCACGGCCGGGCCGTACGCCTTCCTCGGTGAGCGGCCGTCGATCTGTGCCATGACCTGGAGTTGTTCGGCGGCAGTGAGCGAGGGCAGCAGGTTGGGCTGCTGGAAGACGATGCCGATCTTGTGGCGGCGCAGCTCGGTCAGCTCACCGCGCCTCATGCCCGTGGTGGGGGTGCCGTCGACGGTGACGGTGCCGGCGTCGGGCATGACGAGGGTGGCGGCGACCGCGAGGAGACTGGACTTGCCCGAGCCGGAAGGGCCGACCACCGCCGTCAGGCTGCCCCTGGGGACGTCCAGGGTGATCCGGTCCAGGGCGGTCAGCCGGGCATCGCCGTCGGGATAGGTGAGGGTGATGTCGGTCAGGTGCAGGCTCATCGGGCACTCCCCAGGGCGGTCAGCGGGTCGACGGAGGTGATGCGGCGGACGGACAGGGCGGCCCCGAGCGCGCCGAGCAGGATCATCACCGCCGCCGGGACGAGGACCGTGGCGGGTTCGAGGACGAAGGGCACCGCGGAACCGGCGACGGCGGCGCCGAGAGCGCCGGCGATGCCCGTACCGAGCAGAGTGCCGCCGGCGAGCAGGACGACTGCCTGGCCGAGGGCGTCCTTCAGCAGGCCGGCCGTGGAGGCACCCAGCGCCTTCAGCACGGCGACGTCGCCGCTGCGCTGGATGGTCCACACGGTGAAGAACGCGCCGATGACCAGGGCGGAGATGGCGAACAGGAAGCCGCGCATCAGTTGCAGGGAGCCGTTCTCCGAGGTGTAGGAGCCGATCGCGGACAGGGAGTCGTCCCGCGAGAGCGTCTTGGTGCCCGCCGCGTGGTCCGCGGCATCGACGTCGGCGTCGGACGTGGTGCTCAGGGCGATCACCGTCGCGGACGGCGCTTCGCCGTCGTCGGTGGGCGGTGCGGTCCTGTGCCAGACGTCGAGAGAGGTCCAGACGACCGGAGTGTGACTGAAGTGGGCATCGCCCCGCACGGAGGCGACCGTCAGTCGCTGCCCGGCGACGGTGACGGTGTCACCGGGCCTCAGGCCGAGGTCGTCCGCGGCCGTCACGGACAGCACCGCGCTGTGGTCGTCGAGCTCGCCGCCCTCCGGTGCGAGCGAGGAACCGGGCCGCACTCCGAAGACGGACACCCCGGCGCTCTTGTCCTCCGCCGCGGCCCGGGTGGTGGCGATGCCCAGCGGTTCGGCGCGGGTGACGCCGGGCGTGGAGGCCCAGTACCGCCACTGCCTCTCGGTGACGGTCGAGTTGGCGTACGACAGGTCCTGCCCGCCGCCGGGCGCGGCGAAGGCGATTCTGTCGGCGGGCAGGGAGGTGATCGCGGAGACGTTCCGCTGCCCCAGCCCGGCGGTCAGCCCGGACAGCAGCCCGACCAGCAGGGTGATCAGTACGATGACGGTCCCCATCAGGGCGAAGCGCCCCTTGGCGAACCTCAGGTCTCTCCAGGCGACGAACACGGACCTGTCCTTTGCGGTGGCGGAAGCGGTACTCCCCCACCGTCGCCGTCGGCGCCCCGCGCAGGCATCTGGCCCAGGACCGCACTTCGCGGATCAAGAGAGGGGCCGCCGGTTGTAACTTTCGGCAGAGGCCCGGTCCGGTCCTTTTCCTTAGCCTGGGAGGACCGTGAACACCACCGCCCCCACCCTGACCCCGACCACCCGGGCTCTGACGTGGTGCCTGCACCTGCTGGTCGTCGCTCTGCTCGCCCTCGCCGCGGGCCGCGCCGTCACCGGGCACCTGCCGCACGCCGGAGCCGTAGTCGCCGTATCGGCGCTCTGCGCGGGGATCTACGCCGCCGGGCCGCTCCTGCCCCGTGTCCGCCGCTCGCGGCGCGCCGCCGCGCTGTGGCTGGCTGCTGTGGGCGCTGTCTGGCTGGTGCTGCTGGCTCTGTCCGCCGACGCGGTCTGGGTCGCATTCCCGCTCTACTTTCTCCAGCTCCACCTGCTGCCCCGCCGCGCCGGCCTCGTCGCCGTGGTGGCCACCGCGGTCGCCGCCATCGCCGGTTTCGCCGCCCACCAAGATGCCTTCAGCCCCGCCATGGCCATCGGCCCCGCTCTGGGTGCCGCCGTGGCCGTCGCCGTGGTGTGGGGCTATCAGGCGCTCTACCACGAGAGCGAGCAGCGCCGCCGGTTGATCCAAGAGCTGACCGCGACCCGCGCCGACCTCGCCGCCGTCCAGCACACCGCCGGCGTACTGGCCGAACGCGAACGCCTGGCCCGCGAGATCCACGACACCCTCGCCCAGGGGCTGACCAGCATCCAGCTGCTGCTGCGCGCCGCCGAGCGCGCCCTCCCCGACCGGCCCGAAGCCGCCGCCCGCCACGTGGACCAGGCCCGCCAGGCGGCCACGGACAATCTCGCCGAGGCTCGCCGCTTCGTCGCCGCCCTCACCCCGCCCGCCCTCGAAGACACCACCGTGGCCGACGCCCTGGCACGCCTGTGCTCCATCGCCAGCGCCCGCCACCCGCTCACCGCCCGCTTCCACCTCACCGGCGACGCCGTACCGCTGCCGACCGGACACGAGGTCGCCCTGCTGCGCATCGCCCAGTCCGCGCTGGCCAACACCATCCGCCACGCGCGGGCCACCGCCGCGGACATCACCCTCGAATACGCCGACGGCCACGTCGCCCTCACCGTCGCCGACGACGGCACGGGCTTCGACGCCGGCCGGCTGCCCGACCGCGACGCCGGCGACGGAGGCTTCGGCCTGACCGCCATGCGCTCACGCGCCCACGACCTCGGCGGCACCCTGACCGTCGTATCCACCCCCGGCCACGGCACCGCTCTGACCGCCCGGCTGCCCCTGCCCGCACCCGACGAGACCGAGCCCGAGGACCGCCCGTGACCGACAGCACCATCCGCCTCCTCCTGGCCGACGACCACCCCGTCGTACGGGCCGGGCTTCGCGCCGTACTGGAGACCGAACCCGGCCTCACCGTGGTGGCCGAGGCCGCCACGGCCGAGGAGGCCGTCGCCCGCGCCGGCGAAGGCGACATCGACGTCGTCCTCATGGACCTGCAGTTCGGCAAGGGCATGGGCGGCGCCGCGGCGACCGCCGCCATCACCGCCCGGCCCGGCGCACCCCGCGTACTGATCGTCACCACCTACGACACGGACGCCGACACTCTGCCCGCCATCGAAGCCGGCGCCACCGGCTACCTCCTCAAGGACGCACCGCCCGAGGAACTGGCCGCCGCCGTCCGCACCGCCGCCACCGGCCGCACCACCCTGTCCCCCACGATCGCCGAGCGGCTCATGAACCGGCTCCGCGCACCCGGCACCGCCCTCACCCCTCGTGAGACCGAAGTCCTCACCCTGGTCGCCCAGGGCCTGTCCAACCAGGCCGTCGGCGGGCGCCTCCACCTCACCGAGGGCACCGTCAAATCCCACCTCGCCCGCGTCTACGCCAAGCTCGACGTCGACTCACGCACCGCCGCCGTGGCCGCTGCCACGAGCCTGGGCCTCATCCGCCGCTGATCGGCGCACTGCTCCGGCGCCGGACCGCCCGTCCGTCATCATCTGCCGCCGGGAACAGCCCGGCGAAGGACCACCGCGAACCGTGACGGATGTCCGGTGCCCGACCGCGGCGTATCGTCCGGAGACGTGGACACGCAAGGCCGGCACCCAGGCGTGCCGCAGGCACAACGAAGGGCCGGTTGCACTGACTTGGAGGCGACGTGTCACAGGCGGACGGCGACGAACTCGGGAGGGGAAACCGCAACTGCTCCGAGTCGAGGACCCATGGCCTCCCAGCGAAGCGGGATTCGGCCTGCAGCTTCGCGTCTGGCGCCTGGACTCCGGACGGCTGGCGGTCATGTTCGCCGACTACACGCCGGCCGACGACCGCCTCGTTCCGCTGGTCGGCCAGATCATGGCCGAGTACCCGGCCGACTCGATCGACTTCTTCTACGAGGAAGTCCTCAATCCGCTCTCCATCGGCTACTTCGCGAGCCTGACGCTCGGCAACGACGGCCGCCTGGCCGAGACCGCGCTGGACGGCCCCGGCGTCACCGCTCTGTACGAGACGCTGGGCCCCACCCTCAGGGAGACGAGCCGCCCGGAGGACGATCGCCCGCTGTGGGGAGGGCCCTGAACGCGGACAGGCTGTCACGACGTGTCGACACGCCTCGGCTCAGGCGGCATTCAGACCGAACTTGACGCGCAGCGCGTTGGCGACGATACGGCCACCATTCAGGGCCACGTTCTGATCGGTGCCGTAGTACGTCCATTGGGTGAGGTAGCCGTTGCTGGTCTTGACGACGACCGTGACGATGTTGACGCCGTCGCCGTCGCGCTGCAGATGGAGGGTCACGCTCTTTTCGGTGGGCCCCAGTTCATACGGCGGCCGGTCGCCGCTCCCATTTCGGGGGTCGATACGCTGATCGCCATGGGGTACGAGGGGACCGGAGAGCCGGTAGAGGTCAGGTGTCCGGGGTGCGGCAGTACCGAAGTCCGGACGGTCGAGCAGGCCCGCGGTGGCAAGGGTGCGATGCGTGACGACCTGTACGGACGTCTGGCACCGGGACCGGACAAGACCGGCGACGGATGCATGCACTTCGTGGAGGGCATGGTGATGACCGGCATCGGGATCGCAGTCGCCTACACGGGTGTTCAGCAGGAGAAGCCGCTGTATGTGATCGGCGGTGTGGCGCTCGCCCTGCTGTGTTTCATCGGGACCTTCGTCGTCGTGCGGGGTGATGGGCGAGAGAAGGCGGCCGCGGAGGCCGGGTCACCGCGTGCGGAGCTCGTGTGGCAGCCAGCGCACTACTGCTACGGCTGCACCTCGGTGTTCTGCCCGGGTGGCGTCCCATGGCAGGGAACACTCACCCCGGAACAGTTCAAGAAGCTGGTGTGGACCGAGGCCGGGTACGCCGATCAGCTCCCGGCAGGGGACAAGGCGCGGGACGTGGAGGTCCCGTCGCAGGTCCGGCCGGGGACGTCGTAGGGCTTAGGTCGGCGGGCGAGCTCGTCCCCCTGCAGTCGGAGAGGGCTCGCCGATGCCGGTGAGGTGGTCGGGTGGTCGTCAACTGCTCGGCGTTGTCCGACCGGCAGCTACGGATGGGGCTTCTCGGTGTGGTCGGTCAAGGCAGGATCTCGATGTACCCGTCGGTTCCGTGCACGCGGATCCGCTGCCCGTCCCGGATCAGCCGGGTGGCCTGCTCCACGCCCACTACGGCCGGCAGGCCGTACTCCCGGGCGATCACCGCGCCATGGGTCATCAGGCCGCCCACCTCCGTGACCAGGCCCGCGATGGAGACGAACAGCGGCGACCAGCTGGGGTCCGTGAAGGGCGTGACCAGGATGTCGCCCGCTTCGAGGTCGGCGTCCGCCATGTCAAGGATGACGCGGGCCCGTCCCTCGATGGTCCCGGCGGAAACCGGCAGGCCGATCAGGGCGCCGGCCGGCGCGTCGTCGCGCCGGTACGCACCGGTCACGGCCTCGCCATCCGAGGTGAGCACCCGGGGCGGTGTGAGCGCGTGGTACGAGCGGAAGGCGTCCTTGCGCTGCTGGATGAGCCGGTCGTCCACCTGCTTCGAGCGCACGACGTCGTGGAACTCCTGGAACGTGAGGTAGAAGACGTCCTCCTTCTCGCGAAGCACATCGGCCTGCACGAGGCGCTCGGCCTCTTCCAACAGAGCCTGCTTGTAGAGGAAGTAGCGGCTGACGATGCCGT
Organism: Streptomyces sp. 142MFCol3.1; assembly: GCF_000424945.1. NCBI lineage: Bacteria > Bacillati > Actinomycetota > Actinomycetes > Kitasatosporales > Streptomycetaceae > Streptomyces > Streptomyces sp. 142MFCol3.1. The sequence continues at coordinate 89,673 of NZ_AUKV01000009.1, read as the reverse complement.
ACTTCGGGTACTCCCGGTACCCGATGAAGGCGCGGACCTGGTCGGTCATCCGCTTGGTCTCGTCGGCTTTCCGGTCCCCGTCCGGCAGGGCCCGCAAGCGCGCCAGCACGTCCTGTTCCTTCTTCTGCGCCTTCTGCCGCCCTTGCTCGAAGCGCCGCTCGGCGGCACCGGCCTCGAAGTTCCTGACGTTGTCGAGGATCACGGGCACGAGCGTGGTGGGGGACTCGCGCCACCGTGGCCTCGTGATGTCGATCTCGCCGACGCAGCGCATGCCGTACCGGTCGAGGTAGGTCTCGATGGCGTCGCGCGCTTGGGTCCCGCCCGCGAGCTTCGCCAGTTCGTCCAGGAAGCCCTCGTCCTCGACATCCTGCAGGAACGCCACCACTTCCGCATGCGGGCGGATCACGTCGGCGACGTCGAGCAGCTCCAGTCCCATCTCCGACGTGATGTTGTCCGGGGCGGACAGCGTCAGCGTGTCGGCCGCGTTCTTCTCGCCCAGCCACTCCCACAGCTTGTCGTTGAGCCACCAGGTGGCTTCCATCCCCGCCATGATCGCCCGCATGTTCAGCGGATCGCCGAGGACGCGCTTGTGCTCCTCGAAGGCCTCCAGAAGGAAGTCGAACAGCGCCGGTCCGCTCTTCGTCCGGATATCTCGCTCCAGGGCTGCGATGGACGCCCGGCTGCGCTCGATCAGTTCGGTGACGATGGCCGGATCGGCCTCGACCGGAGAGGACGCACTGCCCGGCGGCGGCCCGCCGGGACCCGCGTCCGGGAGTGACGGGACGAAATCGTCGTGGCCGAGGACGGTCTCCAGAGCGTCCCTGACCAGCGGATCGCCCCTCCCCATGACGTCCAGAAGGGCGGCGCGGCTCGCGGGCGAGGCCAGGCGCCGGGCGACGTCGACGAACAGTCTCCCGCCGGCCTCGTGCATCGGCACCATGGCCGTCAGCTTCCACATGGAGAGCCCCAGGGGCTTCATGGGGTCGGTCATCATCTGCTGATGGCCGACGGAGACGTAGACGTGATTCTCCTGGTCATTGCTCTCGGGGATGGGGAACAGCGTCGTGATCGGCCGGCTCTGAACGATCCGGAAACCGCCGTCGACCAGGCACCATTCGATGTCCTGCGGGCTGCCGAAGTGTGCTTCGATCCGCCGCCCCAGCTGCACGAGGTCCACGGCCTGCGCGTCGGTCAGCGCCGGCTGCTCCTGCCGCTGGCGGTCGATCACCACTTCCTGCGTGCCGCCGGCCGGCAGGGCGTGAACGGCACGCTGTTTGGCGGCGATCGTCCTGGCGACGACTTCGCCGTCTCGCACCTTGAACACGTCCGGGTTCACCAGGCCGGAGACCAGGGCCTCACCGAGACCGAATCCGGCGTCCACCGTGGCGACCTTCCGATGGCCCGTGACGGGGTCGGCCGTGAACAGGATGCCGGACGCGTCCGGGAAGACCATCTGCTGCACGACCACGGCCATGTGGACCGTACGGTCGTCGATGCCGTTCCGCCGGCGGTAGGTCACGGCCCGCTCGGTGAACAGCGAGGCCCAGCACCGGCTGACGTGCTGAAGGATCTCCGTCGGCCCCACGACGTTCAGATACGTGTCCTGCTGGCCGGCGAAGGAGGCCGTCGGCAGGTCCTCGGCCGTCGCGCTGGACCGGACGGCGTACGCGGCCCGCTCGCCGAGCCGGGCGAGCGCGCGGGTGATCGCCGCCGCGAGATCTCCCGGGACGACAGTCTCTTCGATGCTCCGGCGGATCTCCGCACTGAGCGTGCGGATCGCCTCCCGGTCGTCCGGGTTCGCGCGCGAGAGCCGATCGAGCCGCTCGTCGATCGACGGCGCCTCCGCCATGATCCGCCGGAAGGCGTCCGTCGTCACGCAGAAGCCACCCGGCACGCGGATGCCCTCGATCCGCGACAGTCCTCCCAGGTGCGCGCCCTTGCCGCCGACCACCGAGACCTGCGTCTCGTCGACCTCTCGCAGATCCAGTACGTACTGCTCGGTCATTGCGATTCCTCCGAGGCAGCCGTGCTCCGTCGCACCATGGTGGCCGATCGATTCACCGGCGCCTCCAGATCTGTCGTTCTTCTTGTCGGGAACTGGCTCGACGTCACCGTGTCCCTGTACGTCGACAGCACCACGCGCATGTCGTGTCCTCGTCTGCGCAGGTGTTCGCGCAGGTTGTGGCACCGGCCGACGATTCTGCGCCATGACCCGGGCCTTGCCGCAAGCCCCCCGGTGCGCTATAAGTTGAGAGTGGCAAGGAGAGAGTTCTCCTTGCCTTTGTCTTTTTCCGCCCGCTGAGCCGTCCAGGTACGCCGGGGGCGGACACGACGGGTACGGAGCCGCCCTCCACGAAGGCGACCCCGTACGGTTCGGTTCCGTTCAGGACCTACTCGATGTTGATCTTGAATGTGCTGGTCGTGTTGCGGACGTCCTGGGCGTTGCCGCTCATCCGCAGGTTGCGGAAGGTGGCTTCGCCGACCGCGGGGCCCTGGCCGGGTTCCGGCAGCTCGTTGGCCCAGATGCCGAATCCGGACTTGGCGTCGAACGCGTCTCCGCTCTTCTTGGAGTCGGTGATGGAGATGTCGGTGAAGATGGTGTCCTTGACCGGGAACTGCGGCTGGCCGCCGACGTAGTTGGTCTGGAACATCACGCCTCCGTAGGTGGAGTCGTCGATGTCGACGTCGTTGACCCGGATGCCCTGGAAGACCTTCGAGGCGGAGAACGCCCAGATGGCGGGGAAGACCTGGGAGCCCCAGAAATGGCCGCCCGTTCTCTCCAGGGAGACGTTCTCGATCGTCGTGGGTTCGGTCCCGAAGCCGTTCATCGGGTAGCCGAAGTCCAGCGAGGAGATCGTGATGCCGGAGTACACCAGGGTGTCGGCGACGCGGATGTTGCGGAAGGTGTTGTTGTAGCCGCCGTAGACGGCGATGCCGGCCGCCCGCCAGGTGAGTGTGGACGTCAGGTTCTCGTAGAGGTTGTTCTTCTCGTCGGCGCCGCCCGCGTCGATCGCCGAGAAGAGGGCGAAGCTGTCGTCGCCCGTGGCCCTGGCGTCGTTGTTGACCACGTGGTTGTCCGTGGAGCCGTTCGTCATGTTGATGCCGTCGGCGAACGTGTCACGGATGCGGGAGTTCTTGATGGTCATGTCGTCGGTGTTGGCGCCCCAGTAGAGGCACACCATGTGCTCGACCCAGACGTCGTCGATGGTGATGTCGGAGACGTTGGAGAAGTCGAACACCTTGCCCGGGCCGTCGATCCGGGACGTGTAGTTGCCGAAGTAGGCGAAGCCGGCGAACGTCGAGCCCTTTGCGGCGGCCTCGGCCCGGAAGCCGACATCGGTGTTCTCCTGTGAGGCGGGGGCGTGGAAGCGGGTGAACCACGGCCCGGCGCCGACGACCTTGACGGCCTTGCCGTAGACCTGGAACTTGCTGGATGTCTCGTAGTCACCGGCGGGCAGGTAGACGCCGACGAGCTTGCCCGTCGTGTCCATACGGACCTTGTCGAGCGCGTTCTGCACGTCCTGGTGGGCGAATCCGGTCGGGACGGCGTAGGCGGCCGGGTCCGGGTTGGGGTTCGCCGTCGCCTGCTCGGTGTTGATGAAGTCGATGGCGTAGCTGGAGGTGTTGGCCGCGTCCTTCTGGAGCCGGATCGTGGAGCCGGCCGGAACGGTCCTGCCGAGCAGCAGATTCGCCTCGTCGTAGATGTGGCGCGGGGCCCCGGTGCCGGGCGAGTTGCCGGGCGAGGTCTCGTTGCCGTAGAGCCAGGCGTACTTCGAGGTGAGGTCGATCGCCTTGAGGAACTGGCCGTCGACGTAGACGTCCAGCGTCGTGTTCGTGCCGTCCGGGATCGAGAAGCGGGTGACCAGGGTGTTGGCCGCCGCCCGAGTGGTCCACTCGACGTACTGGCCGTTCCCGGTGAGGGTCACCGCCTCGCGGCCGCTCGCCTCGCCCGCGATGTCGCCGATGGTCCGGTTCGGGCCGACGACCTTGGCGCCGCCTCCGACCGTGCCGTCCTCGGCCTCGTACATGTCGTACGGCATGTCCGCGCCGCGGCCGACGAACAGGGGCTGCGTGGTGGTGTTGTTGGCCCGCTTGACCGGCAGTTCGTTGGCGTCGTCGGCGATGACCGTCTTCACGGTGTACTTGCCGTTGGCGGCCGTCCACGATCCGAGGGTGACCGGTGCGGTCGTCTGCCCCGCCGCGATGGCGCCGTTGTAGGAGCCGCTGAGCGCCTTGACGGTGGCGCCCTTCGAGTCCTGGATCGTCAGCGTGACGCCGTGGGCGCCGGCGGCGGAGGCCACCGACCCCTGGTTCTTGATCGCGACGGTGAACTTGACCTCGTCGCCGGACGAGGCGCTGGAGGGGGTCCAGGACACCGGTGCGGCGAGCAGGTCGGAGCTGGAGACCGGCTTGACGACGAGGGCGTCGGAGCGGGTGAAGGTGTCGTTCGCCTCGTTCCGCTCGATGACCTTGTTCGAGGGGTCCACCTCGGCGCCGACCGGGTAGCTGCCCGCGTCCCGGGTGCCGATGCTCGCGGTGACGGTGTTCGACTCACCGGCGGCGAGGGCCGGGACGTCGGCCGTGGCGGCCTTGGTGCCGCCGAGGGTGAAGTCGAGGTCGGTCGCCTTGGCCGCCTTGCTGCCGCTGTTGGTGACGGTCGCCGTGAGGCTGATGGCGTCCGACTCGACAGGGGCCGCGGGCGTGTTCGTGATGCCGGTGACCTGGAGATCCGGGTTGGCGGCCGGGGTGCCCATCACCTGGAACTCCGCGACCTGCGCGCCGGGGGCGCCGGAGTTGGCGGTGAACTTGAGCTGGATGTCGGCGGCGGAGCCGGAGACCGGGATGGTCACGGTGTTGCCGCTGGACGGGTTGAACGTGTAGTCCTTCGCCGCGACGAGGCTGGTGAAGGCCGTCGCGTCCTGGTCGCGGCCGAGCACCTGGATGTTCTGCGTGCGCGTCGACCAGGCGGCGTCCGGGTTGAGCTCCACGACGACCTGGCCGAGGTCGGCGTTGGCCCCCAGCCTGGTGGTGAGGGTGGCCGGGTAGGCACCGCCCGCACTCTCCCAGTAGGTGCTGGTCCGGCCGTCGTTGGCGTTGGTGGCGACGTACGTGAAGGTGTAGGAGGACGCCTCGATGGGTTTGCCCTCGGCGAGGTTGGAGCCGGAACCGGTCGAGCCGGTCCGGGTGACGCTGTTGCTCGCCGCCGACACGTTCCCGGCGGCGTCCTTCGCCTTCACGTAGTAGGTGACCGTGGCTGTCGCCGACGGTGTGTCGGTGTAGGTCGTGAGGTCGCCCGCCACGGACTTGAGGAGCTGGTCGCCCGCGTAGACGTCGTAGCCGGAGACCTTGACGTTGTCGCTCGACGCCTGCCAGGTGAGCTTCACGTCGCTGCCGGACTGTGTGTAGACGAGGTTGCCGGGCGCCGTGGGGGCCTGGGTGTCGCCGCCCGATCCCTTGCGGGTGACGCTGTCGCTGTTGGAGGAGACGTTGCCCGCGGCGTCCTTGGCCCGCACGTAGTACGTGATGTCGCTGCCGGCGGGCTGGGTGTCGGTGTACGTCAGGACGCTCCCTGCGACGCTCGCCCGCAGCTGGCCGTTGGCGTAGATGTCGTAGCCGGTGACGCCCGTGTCGTCGGTGGCAGCGCTCCAGGCGAGCTTGATCTGCCCGGTGGCCGGTTCCGTGTAGCTCAGGTTCGACGGCGCTGTGGGCGCCTGGGTGTCACCGGTCGCCGGTCCGTAGACCTCGAGCTCGGACAACTGCCCGGCGGGCCAGCCCGTGTTGGCGGTGAAGAGCGCGCGCACGTACCGGGTCGTGGTGGTGTCGAAGCTGATGGTCGCCGACTGGTCGTTGCCGCTGTCGAAGGCGTAGGCCTTCGAGGCCGTCAGGTCGGTGAAGTTCTGGTTGTCGGTGGAGCCCTGGACCTTGAGGGTCTGACTGCGGCTCGGCCATCCGCCGGGCAGCCGCAGCGCCACCTCGTTGACCTTCACCGAGGATCCGAGGTCGACCTGGAGCCACTGAGGGAAGGCGTTGTTCTTGCTCTCCCAGTAGGTCGCCCGGTTGCCGTCACCGGCGTTGGCCGCGCCGTAGACATCGGCGTGGCCGCTCTCGCTGAACGGCTTGCCCAGGGCGAGGTTGGGGGTCGAGGCGGCGGATGTGAGGACCTGCATCTCGGCGAGCTGGGCGGTGGGGGCGACCGAGTTGCTGGTGAAGTCGGCCCGCACGTACCGGGCGAGGGTCGCGGGGAAGGACACCTTCACCGTGTTGCCGTTGCCGGGGCTGAAGACGTACTGCGCCGACGACTTGAGCGTGGCGAAGCTCTTTCCGTCGGCGCTGCCCTGGAGAGCGAGCGTCTGCCTGCGGGACTTCCAGTGCTCGGGCAGACGCAGCACGACCTGGCGGACGCGTTTGGTCCGTCCGAGGTCGGTCTGCACCCACTGGGCCGACTTCTTTCCGGCCTGCCAGTAGGTGTCGGCGTCGCCGTCGGTGATGCTGGCGGCCGCGTGAGCGCCGAGGGCGCTGCCGGCCTTGGTGGCGGCGTCCGCTGCGGCGTCGGGACCACCGGCCGCGTGCGCGCCGACGGCGGGCAGGCCCAGAACCATGACGGCGGAGGCGAGCGCGGCGGCTGCTGCGCGTGGTCTCCAGGATCTCGGCTTGTGTCGATTCATGTGGGGTTACTCCCTGAGGAGGTTCGCGCGCCGAGGGGGGCGGCGAGGGCGGCTCGTTCCTGGGCGGAGCGGTGGCGCGGTACGACAGGACGGCAGGAGCCGGCCGGACGGAGAGGCACGGTCTTCATCCGTGCGCAGCTTCTTGCGTTGTTTCATCGCAATATTGCAGAGGTCTATAAGTCCGTCTACGGCTCGGGCGGCACAAGTTTCACCGGCCGCACCCTCGCCTCAAGGGCGGAGGCCGCGCGTCCGCGACGTCCTCGCCGCTGAACAGCCCGATGAGCAGGCGCCGGAGAGAGGTGAGTCCGGGCCACCACGGGTGCGTCAAGTCCCGTCCTGATTCAGTCTTTCTGCGCGTGGAACACCTCCAGCGCATTCCGGGCGGCGGCTCCGTACGGGCTCGCGTCCTCCCTCGCACGACTCCGCGCGCGTGCGAATCCGGGCTCGGCCCACGTAACGCAAGTAAACGCAAGTTACGCAACTTCTTGCGTGATTCTGTTCGTCTGATGACATGGGCTTACGCAGTGTCCAGCTCTGCCGGACGGCGCCCCGGTGCCGTGACGGCACAGGTTCGCTGGTGGTGGGCGACTGGAGCGGTTCGACGGGCGATGACGTCCGGTGGGCAGTCATGAGAAGGCGCCGCACCCCCACCTGTGTCACAGCGGTCCCAGCGGCCCGCCGCCGCGACGACTCGCGGTCGAGCGCCGAACGCGCCCGTGTCCGCGGCGAGAAGGGCTTCCGCCGATGCGGACGCCGACCGCCCGATCACAGCCCGACGCGCTCCCTCGCACGAGAGCGGCTCAGCGACGCCGTCGCCCCGGGAAGAGCGCGGTGAGCGTCGCGCACACGATCGCGCCGAACAGCAACCCGCCCTCTAGGCCGAACCGTCCACAAAGTGATGCCTCGTCCTTTCGTGGACGAACCAGCTGAGGCCGCCGCCCACGGGGAAGAGCAGGAAGCCTCGCAGCGCCGGCCGCCATCGTGCTTGCCGGCATCCGCCAGGGCCGCGATCTCGCGCAGGATCTCGCCATGACGGGCGCGCCCGTTCCCCGTGAGCATGGGCAGGAGTGTGAACACACCCGAGTACGTCGCGCCCTTGAACGACAACGGCGCCAGGGCGTGAGTGCCCCAGCCGAGGCACTGATCACATGGCCGGTTTAGGGGCGTACCGCTTCGAAGGTGGCGTCCAGCACATGACCCCCGACGGTGTCGAAGACGATGTCGAACCTCGTTTCGTACTGCGGCTCGGAACTAGCTCAATTCCAGGGTGGCCGCGAGCCTGCGCCATGCCTCGCGGGGAAGGCCGTCCCCAGGGCTTCCGTCCACCATCTGGAGGGCAACGTGGTCCGCGCCCGCCTCCAGGAAGGCGTTGACCTGGTCACGGATCCGGGCCTCGTCACCCCACGCGTACAGAGCGTCCACCAGGCGGTCGCTTCCCCCGGAGGCCAGGTCCTCCTCGGTGAAGCCGAGGCGCAGGAAGCTGTTCGTGTAGTTGGGCAGGGTGAGGTACAGGGCGAGATGCGCGCGGGCCAGGGTGCGGGCGCGGGTCGGGTCGGTCTCCGGGACCACCGCGAACTCCGGTGCGAGCAGCGGGGCTTCGCCCAGGATCTCGCGCGCCTGGGCGGTGTGCTCGGGGGTGACCAGGTAGGGGATCGCACCCGCCGCCCGGTCGGCGGACAGGGTGAGCGTCTTCGGCCCGAGCGCGGCCAGGACCCGACGGTCCGCGGGCACCCCGAGGGCGTCCAGCGCGTCCAGATAGCCGACGAGCGACGAGTACGGGCGGCGGTACTGGTCCGCGAGCTTGGCGTGGCTCACTCCGAGGCCCAGCAGGAAGCGGCCGGGGTGAGCCGCCTCGACCTCGGCGAAACCGGCGGCGCTCTCGTCCGTGTCGTACTGCCAGATGCTCTGGATGCTGGTGCCGACGGTCAGGCGCGACGTCGCTTCGAGCAGGGGTGCGGCGTGCCGGGCGTGGCTGCTGCCACCCAACCAGACCGCTCCGTAACCGAGCTGCTCGATCTCGACGGCCGCCTCGGCGATGTCGGCGCGCCGGGCCGGGTCCTCCGAGCGGAGGCCGACGCTCCAGAGGCCGTACCGGCCGACCGCGGCCTTGGCGTCGTACGGGGTGTCCGTCGTGTCGCTCATACGTTCCGATCCCTCCGGGCGGTGCCGTTCCATGATCGCCGTCTGCTGCAGCAGTCACAACCGAGGCGGGCCCCGGGTTATGCCCGGCGGCAGCCGGCCCTTCATTGCACCCCGGAACCGCGGGCCGGGGCGACTCGCGCGACGCCGGACGCACCACGCGATCCACCCCCGTGCCCCCAGGCTGTCGCCCCTCAGGACCGGCCGGCGTGCCGGATCCGCTGCGCCGGGCGGCCTCGATCCTCCGAGCGTCAGTGGAGGGCGGCCTCGCCCGAGCTGACGGCACGCAGGGCGCGCTCGACGGTTTCCTGGTTCTCTCCGACCGGAGCCACGTAGTCGAGGACTCCGCGCGCGGAGTCCTCCCCCACCAGCCGGGTCATCACCCAGGTGGCCAGGTACTGCGACGCCAGGCAACCGCCTGCCGTGGCGATGTTCCCCTCCGCGTGGAACGGCGCGTCGAGCACGGTGATGTCACAGGCTTCGACGAAGGGCCGGCTTTTCATGTCGGTGCACGCCGGCATGCCGTCCAGCAGCCCGAGCCGGGCGAGCACCAGCGCACCGGAGCACTGGGCGCCGATCAGCTGTCGCGACGGGTCGAGCCGAAATGTGGAGAGCAGCCGGTCGTCGGCGACCACGTCACGTGTCCTGACGCCGCTACCGATCAGTACGGCGTCGGCCTCGGCCAGGAAATCCATGGGGCGCTGTCCGGACACCTCCACACCGTTCATGGAGGTGATCACGGGCGTCGGTGTCGTGATGAAGGCTTCCAGGCCGTCCCCGCGGCACCGGTTGATCATGGCGGAGGCGATGAAACTGTCGAGCTCGTTGAACCCGTCGAAGGTGACTACGGCTACCTGCATGACAACTCCTCCAAGGACGGCACCAACTGTCCAGCCTCCGCCGGTGCGTCGTGCCGGCGCGAGAGCCAATCGGCGGCCGGTGGCACTCCTGCCGCCGCTTCATCGCCCGCTCGGCCTGCCCGGGGCCTGCGCGCCGTACGGGTGCGGGACCGCTCCTGCCCCGGGGAGCCCCACTGTCTCGAGTTCAGCCCGGTCCGCAGCGATCAAGTGCCGCACGAACCTGGTCGAGCCCCTCCGCTCGCCAGTGGTTCCGGTCCGGCATCTGGTCGTCTCGGCGCCAGCGCCAGGCCGAGAACATCGCCCAGTTCAGGGCGCGGCACCGGTGAATCAGGTCGTGGTCGGCTCCCGCGTAGTGCTTTCCCACTTCTTCGGGCGCATGGGCGAGGTCGAATTCGACCGGCCCGCGGCAGCACGTGGCGAGGTCCACGAAAAGCGGCCCTCGCCTTGTGTTCAGAAGGTTGCCCGGATGCGGCTCGCCGTGCAAAAGCTGGTCGTCGGCGTTGTCGACGCTGATCTCGGCGCTCAGTCCACTGAGTGTGTCGCTGAGGAGTTCGCGGTCAGAGCCGGGCAGGTCGGGTGACTGCGCCCGGTCGTTCACCACGCGCAGTGCCACGGCGATTCGATCGGTGAAGTGCGGTGCGTCGAGTTCGATCTGACGCAGGGCTGCGTGGTGCCGCATGAACACGTCTGCGTAGTCGGACGGCGCGATCTCCGATCCCACAGATTCGTAGTAGGTCCAGAGCGAGATGGCGAAGGCATCACGCACATGGACGCGCGGGCCGCCCCGGGGGTCGAGCTCGGCCACCGGAGCGCCGACGTCGGTGAGACGGTGAGCAACCTCTACTTCGAATTCGGAATCAGCCATTTGCCGCGAAGGCGCGACCCGGGCCAGAACATCGCAAGGGACCAGGCGCAGCGCGACGCGGTCCGAGTTGTGGATGACGATCACATCGTCGACCTGAAGTCCCAGCTCCGAAGCGGTCGCCCGTCCTGCCTCAACTGCGCGGCGGAGTTCCGATGGCTCCATACCGTCCTCTTTCATCGTCGAGTTCACATCCGCATCCGCGGGCAGCAGCGCCACCCCCGATGCCTTCATGGACATCATTTCGCGGCCGGATCCCGCGGCCGGCATCACCGCCGCCGCCACCGCCCCGACGACCTCGCCAGTTCCGACGCGGTATCAACTACCGGTCTCCACAAGGCCATGGGGGCTGAAGGTGCGGCGGTAGGCGGCGGGTGAGACGCCGAAAGCCGTTCGCATGTGGGCGCGCAGGGAGTTCGCGGAGCCGAATCCGGCCCGGTGCGCGACCAGGTCGATCGACAGGTCGGTGGTCTCCAGCAACTGCTTGGCCAGCTCAAGGCGTTGGGCGGTGAGCCACTGCACCGGGGTCATGCCGACCTCGTCGCGGAACCGCCGGGTGAAGGAACGCAGACTCATCCGGGCGTGTTCGGCGAGCCGGGCGAGGGTCAGCGGCTCGCCGAGGTGTTCCAGGGCCCAGGCCCGGGTGGCGGTGGTGCTGGCGACGCTGGGTTCGGGGACCGGGCGGTCGATGTACTGCGCCTGCCCGCCGTCCCGCCAGGGCGGCACGACACACATGCGGGCGGCCCGGTTGGCGGCGGCCGCGCCGTGGTCGCGGCGGATCATGTGCAGGCACAGGTCGACACCCGCGGCCACGCCCGCGGAGGTCAGTACGTCGCCGTCGTCGACGAAGAGGACCTCCTCGTCGACCTTGACCTTGGGGTAGGCGCGGCGGAACTCCGGGGCGAGGTTCCAGTGGGTGGTGGCCGGCCGGCCGTCGAGCAGCCCGGCCGCGGCGAGCACGTAGGACCCGGAGCAGATGGACACCAGCCGGGTGCCGGGACGGATGCCGGCGATGGCCTCGGTGACCTCCAAGGGCAGCGGGCCCCCTTCGCCCAGCTCGGGCATCGCGTGGGTGGGCGGGAGGATCACGGTGTCCGCGGCGGCCAGCGCTTCGGGGCCGGCCGCGGGCTGCACGAAGAAACCGGCGTCGCTGAGCACGGGGGCACCGTCGGCGGTGCAGACGGTGACCTCGTAGAGCGGGCGCCCCTCGGCGTCCTCCACGCTGCCGAAGACACGGGAGGGGATGCCGAGCTCGAAGGGCGGGACCCCGGGCAGGGCGAGCACGGCGATCCGGTGCCTGCGAGGGGCCTGCGCCGCGCTGTCCGGCTCGTTTTCCCTGGTCATCCACTGCGTGGCACTCATGGCCAGATCCTGTCACATCATGGCCAAACGGCCAACACCACGATGGTCCGGGCTGCCGGATCGTGGACTGCGTCGCGCCGGGGACCTCCCGGCGACAAACCGGTCGATACGGAATGTGAGGCGGACGGCATGCGTGCGGTGGTCGTGGAGCAGTGGGGCGGACCCGAGAACCTGGTCGAGCGTGAGCTCGAGCGCCCGGAGCCGGGACTGAACGAGGTCCTGGTGCGGGTCCACGCGGCCGGCGTGAACCCGGTGGACTGGAAGACCCGCGCCGGCGGGGCCCTGATCGAGTGGGGCACCGTACCGGCGGTCGGCTGGGACGTGTCCGGCACGGTCGAGGCCGTCGGGCCCGGTGTGGGCATCTTCCGTCCCGGTGACGAGGTCTTCGGAATGCCGTTGTTCCCTCGCCAGGCGAGCGCGTACGCCGAGTACGTGGTGGCACCCGCCCGGCACCTCGCCCCGAAACCGGCGGGCCTGACGCACGTGGAAGCGGCGGCTCTGCCGCTGGCCGCGCTGACCGCCTGGCAGGCTCTGGTGGACACGGCGGACGTGCGTGCCGGTGAGCGGGTGCTGGTGCACGCGGCGGCCGGCGGGGTCGGACACTTCGCGGTGCAGATCGCGAAGGCCCGCGGCGCGTACGTCATCGGCACGGCCAGCGCCGGCAAGCACGGCCTGGTGCGGCAGCTGGGCGCGGACGAGGTGATCGACTACCGCGCGGTGCGGTTCGAGGACGCCGTGAGCGACGTCGACGTGGTCCTGGACGGGCTCGGCGGCGAGACGGCCGAGCGTTCCCTGAAGGTGCTCCGCCCCGGCGGCCTCCTGATCACCCTGCCCGGCCCGGACGACGTCCCCGCCGCACAGGACGGGCTGCGTGCGACGTGGGTCCTTGTCGAGCCGGACCACCTGGGGCTGCGCGAGATCGCCGCCCTGGTGGAACAGGGCGCGCTGAAGCCGGTGGTCGAGACGGTCCTGCCGCTGGAGGAGGCCGCGAAGGCCCACGAGATCGGCGAGCGGGGTCGCACCACCGGCAAGATCGTCCTGACGATCGCCTGATCCGCAGGGCTGCCGTGGGCGAAGAAGCGGGGCGGGAGCCGCTGCGGCTCCCGCCCCGCGGCGGCCGCGAACCGGGACGAGGGCTCCTGACCGGCGACGGCGCCGTCGGTCAGGAGCTCCGTGACGGGAAGAGCCCGTGTCAGCCGTCGGACTCCGACGACGGGATGTAGGCGCCCGGCACGTCGTCGGGCGCGAAGATCTTCTTCTCACCGGGATACGGCTTCGTCCACCCGTGTGTCTCGTACCACGTGAAGTGGTTCATCTGCGCGGGGTTCGCGAAGTCGGGCACGGCGTGGGGTCCGGTCAGCCGCTGCTTGGACTTCCACTTGGCCCACTGGTCCGCGAGCGCCTGCTTCTCGGCCGGCACCTTCGCCGACGGCACGGCCGCGGCATTCGGGTTCTGCGGTGCCGGGGTGTCCAGGCCGCACGACGGCGGAGTCTTCAGGCCGTCGGTCAGCGAGGTCCGGTTGGGCAGCGCGGTGAACGGGCTGTAGTCCGGGTGCCGGGTGAACACCGCGCTCATCGGGCTGGCCGCGCTGTCCTTCTGGTTCATCGGGTGGATCCCGAGGATCTGCTCGATGGTCCGGATCATCGTGATCTGTGTGTAGTAGCGGCTGTCGACGGTGCCGTGCCGGGCCCAGGGGCTGATGATCTGGATCGGGGCACGGTGGCCGTCCACGTGGTCGAGGCCGGCCTGGGAGTCGTCCTCGAGCACGAAGATCGCGGAGTCCTTCCAGTACTTGCTGTGCGAGATCTCGTCGACGATCTTCCCGGTCGCGAGGTCGTTGTCCGCGACCTGGGCGGCGGCATTCGCCGGTCCGCCGGTGTGGTCGCTGGAGAGCCAGAACATGTTCAGGTCGGCCGGACCGTTCTTCTCGAAGTCACGCTTCCAGATCTGGTACCGGTAGACGTCCGGGACGCTGGTGTCGAACTTCGGGAAACCGTGCACCGACACGTCGTTGAGCGACGGGATCGGCGAGGACGAGTCGAGGGTGTAGGCGGTGTCCTGCCCGGTCGCGTCCATGTTCTTCGCGTCGCAGTACAGGTTCTGCCAGCTCGCGCCCGACGGCTTGGTCAGGAACTGCTGGAACTCACCGAAGTCGCGCACGGACTTCCCCGCCGCCTGCGCACCGGTCCAGATGAAGCCGGTGCGCTGATGGCCGAGAGCGTCGTCCTCGGTGTCGTAGCTGCGCGCGTACTCACCGGCCGAGGACTCCGTGTACTCCGGGTCGTCGGCCTGCATCAGCCAGTTGTGGCCCTCGGCGGAGTTCGTGCCGATGTCGTAGGTGTTGTCGTACAGCCCGAACTGCCGGGCCAGCGCATGCTGGTTCGGCGTCACGTTCTCGCCGAACTGGGTCAGCGACGGGTCGCCGTTGCCCTGCGCGATGTCACCCAGGACCTGATCGTAGGTCCGGTTCTCCTTGACGAGGAGGAAGACGTGCTTGATCGTCGACGGGTCGCCGATCCGTTGCGGGACCGGTATCGGCTTCGCCTTGCTGGTGCCCTTGGTCTGCTCGACCGAGCCGTGGGTCCAGCCGTTCTGCTGGAAGACCTTGGCCGTCTGGGCCCTGACGACGTTGTCACCCGGCAGCGTGAACCGTTGCAGGCTCGACGTCGTGTCGTGGGTGCCGTGCGCGGCGCTGGTGGTGGGCCGGCGGGCGTCGATGCCACGGGTGTTGGAGACGAGCACTTGGTCGCCGTCGGCTGCGATCTCCGCGGGGAAGTAGTCCGTCGGGAGCAGACCGATATAACTGACGGGCTCCTGAGGGCTCTTGTACCGGTAGACGGCGACCGCGTTGGCGCGGCCGAGCGTCACCAGCAGGTGGCCGTCATCCGTGAGCGTCACCGCGTCGGGTTCGTAGCCCACCGACGCCTCCGGCCAGGGCCGGGTGGCGATGGTCTGTACGACCTTGTCGGTGGCCGTGTTCACGACCGACACGTCGTTGGTGGCGGTGTTGGTGACGAACAGTGCCCCGTTCTTGGCGTACAGGGCGGTCGGGTGCAGGCCGACCTTGATGCTCGTGACGGCGGTGTCGGGCTTCGCCAGGTCGATGACGCTGACCGTGCCGGTGGTGGTGGCGGCGGTCACCGGATCGGCGGGTACCTGGGTGTTGTACGAGTTGATCGTGGTGTCGCCGGGCTGCGCCGGGCGGCCGCCCTCGTTGCTGACGTACAGCTTGTCGCCGACACGGACCATGTCGCGCGGAGCGTTGCCCACGGCCCAGCTCTGCCGTACGGCGCCGGTCGCGGCGTCGATGGCGACCACTCGGTTCTGGCCGTTGACCGCGGAGTACACGGTGGAGCTGTCGGTCGAGAACACCGGCTCGCCCACCAGCGCGTGTTTGGCTCCGTCCGCCGCGATGGGGACGGACGTCGGGCTGGTGACGCTGCCGTCCGGGTTCACGGCGAAGCGGGTGTAGCCGTCGGTCTGGCCGAGCCACAGCTGCGAGCCGTCGGGCGAATACGTGGGGCCTTCCTGGCCCACGGAGTTGCTCGTCAGGCGCGGGTTCGACGTCGCGGCGGTACCGACGAGCTGCTGCACCTTCCAGCTCTTCAGGTCCACGATCGACAGCGCGCTGCCGCCGTCGGTGAGCGAGGCCGCGAGGTGGGTTCCGTCCGGGCTGACCGACGACGACATGATCTTGCCGTTGTCGACGACGAGGCGGTCGCCGTACGGGGCGATGTACTGGTCGCTGGAGACGACCTGCCCCTGACGGGTCGTCTGGCCGACCTGGTCGGTGCCGAACTGGTGCGTCTGGGCGAAGGCGGCGCCTGCGGCGACCAGAGCGAGAGCGGTGGTACCTGTCGTCAACAGGGGGATCCGGCGGCTGAGGCGTCTGCCGAGAAGTCCGGACGGGCCCTTCTGTGCACGTCTGCGACGGCGTGTTACCTGCATGGAGTCATCCCTTCGAGGAGGCAAGCAGTTCGACGTTGCCGTCGAACTGCCAGAGCGGGTTCGGTGCGTCTCCGGTCGGAGTGCGGACGAGGAAGTAGCCGTTGACCTCCTTCGGTCCGTCCCCGTCGGCCATGAAGCGGCCGTCCGGGGCGACATCGAGCTGGTAGATGGCCGTGCCCGCGGCTTCGACGCCGGGCAGATGCCAGGTGACGACGCAACGCCAGTCGTTGCCGGGGCCTTCGGCACTGACCTTGACGCTGCCCTTGTCGCAGGCCGCGGAGGCCTTCAGCCGGTCTTCGGTGACGGCCGGACGGTTGAGCTCGTCGGTCTGCACGCGGTAGAGGTGGGCGAACGCCGTGGCGAGCGAGGCCTGCACCTTGTCCTGCTCGATGCCGGAGCCCGTGGCCCCGGTCGTCGCGGCGACGACCGCGACCGTCACGGCGAGCAGCCCGGCCAGCGGGAGGACCCCGCCGGTGACTACGCGGCGTCCCGAGCCGTCGTAGCCGGGGTTGGTGAAGTCGCGCCGCAGGAAGAGCAGCCAGGCGAGCGCGGTGGTGGCCACGGCCCAGACCAGAGCGACCACGATGCCGATCACAAGCTGGTCGAGCTGCGCCGGATCCGCGAACAGGCCGTTCCAGGCGATGAAGGCGTAGCCGGGCAGGGCGAGGCGGACGGCGACGGGCAGTGGCATCATCTGGGCGAGCTGCATCGCGAGCGCGACGAGCGCGGGCAGCAGCAGCCCCATCGGGGAGCGCCCCAGCGTGACCGACCCGAGCAGCCCGATCCCGGCGAGAGCCAGGGTCGGGGCCAGTACGCACGCCCAGGCGAGGAACACCTTCCCCGCGGCGTCCCCCGGTGCCAGCAGATGGCCGTCGAGACCGACCAGCGGCTGGTTGCCGACCGTCAGGACGCCTCCGGCCGCGCCGGAGCAGGCGAGTCCGGCCACGAGCAGCAGGATGACGGTGAGACTGGACAGCGCCTTCGCCGCGAAGATCCGGCGGGGTGAGCGGACCGCGACGAGGAGGTGGCGCCAGGTGCCGAGCCGGTCCTCGGAGGCGAACGCGTCGCCGGCGATCACGGAGGTCAGCAGAGGAAGCGCCCAGGTGCCCGCGAAGCCGAGCACCACCAGCGGTCCGGCCCATCCCGTGGCGTGCATCCAGCGGCCGAAGAGGGTGTCGCTGGGCAGCGTGCTCTGCCGGCTGACCGCGGCGACGAAGAGCGCCGGTGCGATCCAGCAGGCCAGGAGCAGCAGGCGGATCCGCCATTGCGACACCAGTTTGAGCAGCTCGAAGCGGTAGCTGCGGGCGACGGTGACACGACGGGCTCTGGCGTCGTGGTCGACGGCGACGGTCGCGGTCGTCATCCGACGGCCTCCTGCTGTTCGGTGAGAGCGAGGAACGCGGCTTCGAGCGGCGACACCACCGGGGCGAGCTCGCGCAGCGCGATGCCCGCGCGCACCAGTCGGACCACGAGTTCGTCGAGAGCGGGCACGAGGGCGCGTACGACGAGCCGCTCGCCGTCACGCCGTGCGCCTGTGTCGTCGACGAGGTGGATTCCGGCGGTCTCGGCGGCCAGCAGGCGAGCGGCCTGCGGGTCGGAGGTGATCAACCGGTAGTCGAGTTCGCGGTTCTCGGCGGCCAGCTTTCCCAGCGGGCCGGAGAACACAACCCGTCCCGTGGCGAGAATGGTGACGTCGGAGCACAGCGCTTCGAGGTCGTCCATGCGGTGGCTGGAGAGGACGACACATGTGCCGTCTGCCGCGAGCCGGTTGAGGACACCGTGCACGTGATTCTTGCCGGCCGGGTCCAGGCCGTTGGACGGCTCGTCGAGCACGAGCAGCCGGGGCCTGGTGAGCAGGGCGGCGGCGAGTCCGAGCCGCTGACGCATGCCCAGGGAGAAACCGCGGGCCCGGTCGTCGGCGACATCGGTGAGTCCGACCTGGTCGAGCACGTCGTCGACCCCGGCCGTCCGCGCGTCGCGTCCTCGCAGAGCCGCGAGCGCGGCGAGGTTCTGTCGGGCGGTGAGCGAGGGGTAGAGACCGGGCCCGTCGACGAAGCCTGCGACACCGTCGGCAGCCGCGAGCGCCCGCCCGACCGGCGAGCCCAGGATCTCCAGTTCCCCGCTGTCGGCGACGGCCAGCCCTAGGAGAAGGCCGAGAAGAGTCGTCTTGCCTGCGCCGTTCGGTCCCACCAGGCCGTGGATCTGACCTTGTGTCACGTCGAGATCGACATCGTCGAGCGCGACGACATCGCCGAAACACTTGGTGATCCCGCGAGCCCGGACCGCTAGGAGTGCGTCCATGCGTCCCTTCCTTAGAAATCTTCAGGGACCCTAAAGACTGCACACAACACGCTCACAGACCTCTGGCTTAACGCCGCTGGAACGGATCGTCAAAGGGTCGGCAAGTCGGTGCGCGCAAACTAGCCTTCATCGAGCCAGAGTTGGACAACCGGACGTCGCAGTAAGCCCTTACGCGGAGCACGAACGACGTACCCGGCCCACCTTCGGGCTGTCCGGAATCGAGCTGTGGCAGGATGCCGCGGTGATCACTTCAGCCGTCCCACCCGTCGTTCCCGCGGGCCGCATGGCCGCCATGGACCAACCCGTGCTGACCCTCGACCGCGGCATGGAACTGCGTCCCTGGCGCGCCGACGACGCCGACGCCCTGGTCGCCGCCGGCCAGGATCCGGCCATCCGCAGGTGGAACCGGCTGATCGTGCCCTCACCGGCGGAAGCACGCACGCGCATCGACCGTATGCACGAACGCTGGCGGCATGGACATGGCGCGATCTGGGCCATCGCCCCGCACCACGGCGGCCGGGCCGTGGGTTTGATCGGCTGGGGTGACATCGACCTCGCCGACGGCAGCGCCGAGATCGTGTACTGGATCCTGCCGGCCGGACGCGGTCGAGGCGTCGCGGTCGAAGCCGCAAAGCGCCTCAGTCAGTGGGCGTTCGACGACCTCGGCCTGCACAGGCTGCGGCTGTGCCACTCGGTCGCCAACCCCGCGTCGTGCCGCGTTGCGGCGAAGGCCGGCTTCTCCGTCGAAGGCACGATGCGCAGCGCGCTGCTGCACGAGGACGGATGGCACGACCAGCATCTGCACGCGATGATCAAGGGCGACATCTGACGGTGACAGGCGGTCGGGCCAGAGCCTGAGGGGGAAGGGGCGGCTGTCTCGGCCGGTGCGCTGTTCGAGCGCCTTGACGCGCTGGCTGACCGCCGACGGACGGACGCCCCCCGCCGGCCCCTCACGCGCACCGTCGCGTACAGATCCGCGGGCTATTCGGTCCGCAGCATGAGAGCGTGTCGGGTCTCGTCGCCGTACACGCCGGTCTCGTCCCCGCGAATGCCGTACCACTCCTGGAATCTGGCCACCGCCTCCCGGACCTCTGTGCCGTAGCGGCCGTCGATCGCACCGCCCTCGTAGACGTTCGGAATCTGAAGCAGACGTACCTGCAGCTCGTACACTCCGTGGCCGCTGTCCCCCTGACGCAGCACACCTGTCCCCGGGATCTCGGGAAGCGAGGGATCCGGCGTGTCCGGCACCGGCTGGTGCAGCCGTTCGGCGGGCGGCGAACTCTCCTGCGGCGCAGGGTGATTGCCGACCAGGAACGAGGACGCGAGAACCAACCCGCTCACGGCACCCACACCGAAGACACCGGCGACGCGGGCTTCCGGCCGATGGACGAGGCGCCGCCACCCAAGACCTCTCTTCGCCGCGTGCGCGGGGCCTGCGTGACGCGGCGCCGTCGGCCTGCCCTCCGGCGGGACCGGATCACCCTCCGGACGTGGACCGGGCGGCCACAGCTGTTCGACCACAAGGTCCTGCTGAGCTCGGTGTCGACCTGGTTCGGCGGTCCGCGGTGGCTCCTCGGGGTGCGATGGGGCGCCGTGGGAGCGTCCCTGGTCCGGGACGGGGACACTCCCCGGCGGTCGCATCCGTGGGCGCGGAGGCAGTGCCGGAGGCGGAATCGGGGCCGGGGTCGGCACGGCGACCGCGACCGGGGCCGGGGTCGGCACGGCGACCGGGACCGGGACCGAGACCGGAGTCGACACGGCCAGGCCGGAGCCCGTGGCCGGTCCGCCGTGCGGGGCCCCGGGCGGTGACGGCACCCCGGCATGCTCCAACCGCTCCTCGCCCGCGTAGAGGTCTGCGCGGGCGGCGTCCAGGGCATCGAACACGGCTTGAAAGGAGTGCTGTATCTCCTGCGCGATATCGGGTCCGGAACCGGGAGCCTGCTGCGGCTCGGGGTCGTTGAGTCCCACCGGCAGTCCTCCTCGATCACGTGCGTCCGCGGTGACGGCCGGCGTCCCCGACGTGGCTCCCATGGAGCGGAGTTGAGTCGCACGGAGCAGACCGCGCCCTGCTGTTTCGTCGTGATGCGATACGCAACGCGCGCGGCCTTGTCTCATTCGAGAGGCCGGGACGTACGCCACAGCGCTCGCGGGCCCGGCGCAGTCGCACCCACGCGACCACCTGCCGATCACTGTCCCGTTCTCGCGCACTCCTCCAGGATCGCCTGGTCATCGCCGTCAGCTCGGCGACGGTCGGCGGCAGGGTGACGACCTGCCGCCGTCCCTCGGCGCTGAGTTCGACCCGGGGACGGAACTCCTGCCGCCGATCGTCCGCCGCCTCGCCGATCAGCTCCAGGAGACGACACCACCCGGCGGCAGAGGTGTCCTGGCGGCGTGGAAGCCGACACGCGCCCGCGGGTGCGCGTCGGCCTGATCGAAGGACCCGCGGACATCACGGGGGGCACCGTGCCCCGGGGATGCCGGGGCCGATGTGTCGCCCCACCGGTTCACAAAGACTCCCGGTTCGCCGTGGGCAGCCATCGGGGCACGGCAGGGGTCCGTGTTCTGGTCGCCCACTGCTTGACGACTGATCCGACCTCAGCCGTCAGTGGCAGTCGAAGCGCCAGTCCCAAGGGTGGTCGGGGCACTGGCCGCAATGGAAGAAGTAGACGCCGCCGCAGTCGCCAAGCTGGATGTCGCCCGTGATGGTCAGCAGGTGCTCCATGCGGTGTCCGCTCTCGCAGTCCGGCCAGTCGGCAGGCTGTGTCCAGGCGGGCCAGCCGCCGACCTTCGTCCCGATGACGTTGGAGTCCGGGGGCCACATGGAACCGCCGGACGGCAACCGGAGGCGAGGTTCCCAGGTGTCCCAGATGTCCTTGGGCAGATCGCGCCACCTCGGATGGTCCTCCGCGGTCGCCGGGGACAACGTGGACGGAACCGGGATGTTGTCCGGGTCGTACTCCCCCTCGCTCACCGCGGGGATCTCGAGCAGCGGCCCTCCGGCCACGACCTCCGCCTCATTGCGCCAGTACAGCTTCGGAACGACCAGCCCGGCGTCCTGTTCATGGATCAGCGCGCACCACACCAACTGGAGCAGATCCTTCCCCTCCGGGAACTCCAACCCCGGGACGTCCCGGGCGAACAGCTGGAGGATCGGCACCATCGGCACCGCCCCCGGGACGATCTCGGTGCGGTTGCGCCAGTCGGACCCGAACGTCCAGTGGTCGTCCTCCGCGCAGTACGGCCACGGTTCGTCCGCGGGCCACAACACCGGGCCCCCCAACGAGCTCTCCCGCACGCCAGGGGCGCCGGGCTCCGGGTTGAGGAGGGTGGTGTCCCGGACAAAGCCCGCGTACTCCGGTATCAGTGTGAGCAGATCCTTCGCGGGCAACTCGGGTGTGGCGCCGGTCATCATGGCTCCTCGAACGTACAAAGATCGACGGGACGTTGCGGCACGTTAGTACCAGCCACTGACAACCCCCGTGCAGCGACCGGCCACCCGCGGGTCCGCGCACGCGACGCGTCGCGTGCGCGGCGGTTCGCACGGACTCAGGCGCCCACGGTCCCGTCGACCCCCTCACGCAGAAGGTCCGCATGTCCGTTGTGGCGGCCGTACTCCAGGAGCACGTGCACCATCACCATCCGCAGCGACACTTCCTCTTCCCATCTCGGCTGGTAACCGGCCTGTTCCAGGGACTCCGCCTCCCGCTCGATGCGGCGCGAGTGCTCCACCTCGGCCTCCCATTCCTGGAACGCCTCGTCCCGGGTCGACGTGCTCGCGTCGTACGCAGCCTGAAAGTCGATCTCGTCGGACCACACCATGGGAACGTCGTGATCCTCGAACACGCGGCGGAACCAAGCACGCTCCACCTCGGCCATGTGCCGCACGAGACCGAGCAGCGACAACGTGGACGGCGGCATCGACTGCCGGCGCAGTTCCTCGTCGGTGAGCCCTTCGCACTTCATGGCGAGGGTCGCGCGGTGGTAGTCGAGGAACGCGCGGAGCATGTCGCGTTCGCTTCCGAAGTTGGGCGGTCCTATGCGGGTGTCGCCGGTCACTGGCAGGCTCCTCGTGCGTGTTCTGTGTGGGGAGCCAGTATTCACTCTTGGCCGCAGCGGCCGTGCGTGTGCCGTCGATCAAGCGTGGCTGTCACCAAGAAGATCGCGGACCGGGTCGGTACCGCCTCACTGCGCGTTCACGACATTGGCTCTCGTCCCGCTCGACGGCAGCGGGCAAGTGGCCGGGGCACCGTTCGAGTTGCAGCCGACCAGTGCGCGGCGCCCGAATGAACCAACCACGGGCCGGCGGGCAGGTCGTGGTCGTCAGGAGGCGGCCACCGAGGCGCTGTCCCGTCCGCAAGCGTGCACGACCGCGACCACGGGACCGTCGTCGCCCCGACCCGTGGCCGCCCGTGTCGACCCGCGTGCCGCATCGGCGAACAGGCGCGCGAAGCACCGTTCTCCCCCGCGCCGAAAACGGATTCCGCCCGCAGGTCGCCGCCGGAGCCTTCTGCCGTCGGCTTAGGATCCCACCGTGACTGACATCCCCGACGGCCTGATCAGCCTGGAATGCGCGGCGGAAGCCGAGCGGGCCAAACTCGCCGGCCTCACGGGCGAGGCGTACGACACGCAGTGGCACGTGTGGCGGTCGGCCGCCGATGCGGTGCAGGCGGCGGTATCGGCCCACGCCGAGGCGGCCCAGGTGGACCCGCAGGAGGTGGAGCGGGCGGTCAAGGCAGCTGTGCGGCGAGCGCAGGAGGACCCGGCCGTGGAGTAGCCGGACGACGGGGCGCCGGCTGGTTGTCGCGCACGCCACCGTTCCCGTGGGCGGCTCTCCGACCGCACGGCCTTCGCGACGAGGGCCCGGACATGCGCGCGTTTCGAGATCTCCGTCCGGTCTTCTGCTCCGCGGCGCACCCGCTGATCGGGGACGACGACGCGAACGTACGCGCAGCCGCTCTTGTCGCCGCCCTCCCTCTGTCGGAGCCCCCGCTCGTCACGCCGCGCCGAGACAAACTGGTCGACCATGCCCGATGCCTTGAGCCCAGCCGCGGTCCGCGACGAAGTCGGAATCGAAGTCGGAATCGAAGTCGGAGTCGGGGTCACACGGGCGCACCTGGATCCTCCGGCACGCGCAAGACTTCTCCCGTGCCCAGCCTGACCACGATTCGGGCTCGCATGGGTGCCGCTCCGCGCCGACTGAGCAGCACCACGTCCTCCACCGCGGCCGACAACACGCCGATCCGGGCGGACAACTCGGGGGCCAGACGCTTCGGGTCCTGGGTCCGGCCGAGGGACAGATGCGGGGTGAAGCGGGCGCCACGGCCGCGGCACAGCGGGAACCGCATGGCCAGCGTCGTCTGCAGCCGGGCCCAGGGCGCCTGGTCCGCGGCGGCCGGATCGAGCCACACCGTCGCGTCGTGCCGGTGCCGGAAGTACCGCACGCCGGCCAGACGCACGGTGAACGCCGAGTTCTCCGCCGCGGCGGCGCGGAGCAACGGCACAGCCCGCTCGAACTCCTCCTCCGGCACGAAGCCGAACACCAGATTCACGTGCGGCGGCCACCGGCGCACCTGTGGATCGTGCTCCCAGCGAATGTCCTGGATCGGCGGCCACAACTCCTGCGGCGGGAGCCACGCCACCGCCGTCCTGGCCGTCTGCGCCACCTCCAGCGTGTCCACCGGGGCCGCCCCACCGAAGTCCTGGTATTCGTCCACAGTGCAATGGTCCGGGCATCACGGGTCCGCGCCAGTCGACTCACCATGCCGGCTGCTGCGCCCTGACCGTCACTGCTCTCCATGTTCTTGACCTTGACCAAAGGTGAAGGCCGACAGTGTGCGTGGCGGTCGGGTCGGCGCGTCGGGCGCGTTCGGCTCCGTCCGAACCGGATGAGAGGAACTGCCCATGGAGGACGATGCTCTCCTACGGTGTCAGCCCCGCCCCGCCTGCCGAAGCTCCTTCTCCAGCAGCGTGAAGGACTTGGGTGTACCGCTCGGCTGTGGCTTGCCCTCCTTGTGGCCCACGATGCGGTAACCGGCCTTCCGGTAGTAGGCGTTGAGTTGTGCGTTACCGGCCAAGCAGTCCAGGCGCACACTTGTCCGCCCCGCCGCGGCCACTCGGTCTTCCGCAGCGCTCAGCAGCAGCCGCCCCGTCCCGGGAGCAGCGGCGCCCCGGTCCACCATGAGCCGGTGCACGTATCCGGCCACAGGTGGCTGCGGACCCCAGGCGGCCTCGTCGTCCCACCACAACTCCCAGGCACCGACGACGCACCCACCCGCCTCCGCGACCCAAATCTCGCCGTCTCCCATGATCCGGCGGAAGTGGCCCTCGTCCAGCTCTCCCGGCCGCCACTGCCCGGTGATGCCTCGGGTCAGCATCCAGCGTGCCGCGTCGTCGCGAAGGCGGACGAGGACGGCCAGGTCGGCTTCGCGGGCCAGGCGGACGCGTAGATCATTCACTCGGAGATCCTTGCACATCCGTCCCGCGACGAGCTCGGCCAGACCTGTTGCTGCTCAATCTGGTGATCGGCAAGTCGCTCCCAAGGACATACCACCTCTCCCGTTGCGGAAGTCGTGCCGCACACATCGCAGCCGCCGGCGGCGCGATGTCATCGTGATCCCCGAGTCCGTCCGCGCCGACCGCATGGCGGAGAACCGCGACGTCCTCGACCTCGCGCTCACCGAACAGGAGATGGCCGCCGTCGCGGCCTTCGGCACGGGCGCCTCGCTGTTCTTCGACCACCGTGAGCCCGCCGTGGTCAGCCGGCTCGGCCAGGTCCGGCACGACCACTGACGGGGCACCGGGACAGCCGGCGGCACCCTATACGGCGCGGCCGCGACCCGATGTCTCGGGTCGCGGCCGCGTGGATCAGGCGGGAGCACCTGCTGTCCGGACCGGTGTCGCCCTCACGCCGGTTCGGGTTGAAGTTCCGGCTGCTGCGCCGGTGCGGCCTTGGGCTCCCACAGCTTGGTGGTCCGCACGTAGCCGTAGATGACGGATGCCATCGCCAGAAGGAGGACGGGCCCGAACACCTCGGGGTGCTTGGCCATTTCCGACGGCAGATAGCGATAGGAGACCAGGAGAGCGGCGAAGACGGCCGTGCCGTAGGCGACGAGCTGGGTTGCCTGGCGGTCCCAGCCCCGGGCGATCGCGCGCATCGCGGACTCGATGGTGAGGGCGAACACCACACCGGCGATGAGGTCCGCGCCGTAGTGGTAGCCGAATCCCAGGGTCGCGGTGAGCGTGGCGATCAGCCAGAACGTGCCGGTGTATCGCAGCACCCTTGGGCCCTTGCGGGAATGGAGGAAGAGCGAGGTGGCCCAGGCCGTGTGCAGGCTGGGCATGCAGTTGCGTGGGGTGATCTCGTCGAACGAGATCGAGTGCAGGGCGATCGGCGGCGGGGTGTGGGGCCACAGGTCGGCGATCGCCCACTGCTGGCCGCCGGTGCCGAACGCGCCGGTGCCGTAGGCGAAGACGGGGCCGACCACGGGGAAGAGCATGTAGATCGCCGGTCCGAGCAGGCCGATGACCAGAAACGTGCGCACCAGATGGTGGCTGGGAAAGCGACGCTCGACCGCGACGTTGCGCAGTTGGTAAAGCCCGAAGATGGCCGCTGCCAGTGGGAGCTGGCCATAGACGAGGTGGAGGGTGTGGGCGCCGACCGGGCCGGTGGCCTCGACCATGCGGCCCACCAGCCACGACGGGTTTCCGAGCGCGTGATCGGCGGTTGCCACGTACGGGTCGAGCACCGCCGGGCGGGTCTTCGACGTGATGAGCAGCCAGGTGTCGCCGGTCTTGTGGCCGGCCACCAGGAGCAGGCCCAGTCCGACGCCTTTTAGCAGCAGGGCGCGTTCCCGGCCGGTGCGCCGCGTGACGGCGATGACGGCACAGCCCAGGATCACCCACAGCGCGCCGTTGCCGAAGTTCGGCCTCGCGTCGACGACCAGTCTCACGAGGCAGAAGACGGCGTCGATGCCGATCGCGGTGCCGAGCGCGATGAGCCGCTGCCGCCAGGTGAGGACCACCATCATGAGCGCCAGACCGCCGTACAGCAGTGGTCCCGAGCGCGGGCCGAAGATCACCTCTTGCGCCTGGTTCGTGATCGGCCCGGGCAGGCCGTAGTGGCGGGCGGCGATCTCCAGGGCGACGAGGAATCCGAGAACCGCCACGCCTGTCGCGGTCCACAACATCGTCCGCGGTCGGCGCCACGCGGCGAACGCAGTTCTGCTATCTATTCGCGAAGGTGCACGCGACGCTCTAGGTATCAATTGTTTGGCCGATTTGGTAGGTATTGGTTAATAAGTCACTCCTCGCGCCAGACAGCACAGTTTTCCGTAAAGGGTGGGCGATCAGGGCACTCGTCGTGAGTTCGATCATGTTAGCGGAGCCGCGCAAGCGACTTCAGCCGGTGACGGACAGATTGAATCCCGGCGAATCCCGCGCTTCAAGAAGCGTGACGGAAATGGCGAAGTGACCCTGGACGCCCGACGGACATCGAGGACATCGCGCGTACTCGAGATCACCAAGAGGGGGTTCATTGACTTATGCCCCTTTACTGTCGATTTTCCTTGGCTCGGGACCGCGATGCCGGTGAGGCTGCCCGCGCACACGCGAGCGGTGAATCGCTGAGCTTCACGGCTCAGTGCCGCGATCATGGAGTGATCCCCGCCCGGCAGCCCCTGAGGAGTCCCTCGTCATGCCCGTCCCCGCTGACCCGACAGAGCTCCATCCGATGCCTGAGCAGCCGCGAGTGGTGCTTCTCAAGCCATTGGTGACGTCTCCGCTGATCGAGGTCGGGGAGTACTCCTATTACGACGACCCGGACGACCCGACGGCCTTCGAGACGCGCAATGTGCTGTACCACTACGGGCCGGAGAAGCTGGTCATCGGCAAGTTCTGTGCGCTGGGCACGGGCGTGCGGTTCCTCATGAACGGCGCCAACCACCGCATGGACGGCCCTTCGACCTTCCCGTTCCCCACGATGGGCGGTTCGTGGGCCGACCACTTCGACCTGCTCACGGGCCTTCCGAACCGCGGGGACACCGTCGTCGGCAACGACGTCTGGTTCGGTTACGGGACGACGGTCATGCCCGGCGTGCGGATCGGGCACGGCGCGATCATCGCTTCGGGTGCCGTCGTGACCGGCGACGTACCCGACTACGGCATCGTCGGCGGGAATCCGGCCCGCCTCATCCGCACCCGCTACGACGACCGGGACGTCGCCCGGCTCCTGGCGGTGGCCTGGTGGGACTGGCCGGCCGAGCACATCACCGAGCACGTACGGACGATCATGTCGGGCAGCGTCACCGATCTGGAGAGAGCCACACCTGACGCCCGGGAGCTGTGAGGGGTTGAAGTGGACGGAGCGCGGCGGCCCGGTTCGCACACAAGGTCGCCTTGCGTGCGAACCGGGCCGCGTCGTCCGTCAGCCGCGTGCGGGAGCGGGTCGCCCGGCGCTGCCGCGCAGGACCCCTGGAGCACCCCGGCTGCGGCGGTGGGCCCTCACATCGTGCAGCCGGAGCCGGAGCGCGGTCGGGTGCAGACGTTGAGGCCGGCACCGCCGTCGCTGGTGTCGGTGCCCGTTCCGCCGTCCAGGACATCGGACGCCGGGCCGCCGAAGAGGGCTTCGTCGCCGTCGTCGCCGGTGAGGAGGCCGGCACCGTCCTGGCCCTCGACGCCGTCGTTGCCCGGGCCGCCGGAGACACGGTCGTTGCCGGTGCCGCCGCACAGGATGCCGTTGCCGCCCCGGCCGTCGAACACGTCGCCGCCGAGGCCGAAGACGACGTCGCCGCCGGGCGTGCCGACGAGGACGTCGGCGCGTCCCCGGCCGCGCTGGGCGCATGTTTACCGCACGGCCGCAGCCCGCGGCGCCAAGGCGGCGAAGGCCGCACTCGGAGGCAAGTGCAAGGCTTGATGCATGGATCTTCGACGGTGGACGGAGCTCCGGCAGTCCTGGCGGCCGGGACACGCGCCCGAGCTGATGGTCATCCCGCTGGGCCTGATCGTCGCGGTCTGTGTGATCGACATCCTGGCCCCGGCACACATCCACCTCGGCCCTCTGCTCGTGGCGGCCCCCGCGATCACGGTGGCCTTCGCCGGCGCTCGGATGACGGCGCTGATGGGAGCCCTCGCGGTGGGGGCCCAAGTACTGATCGGTGCCGCGAGAGGGGTCCTGTCCACCGCGAACGTCATGGCCCAGATCGCAGCCCTGGTCGTCATCTCCGTCCTCTGCGTCGCCTTCTCCTTCGTGCGCCGGGGACGCGAGCGGCAGTTGCACCGGGTGCGGTCGGTTGCCGAAGTCGCCCAGAGCGTCCTGCTGCAACCGCTGCCCGCACGCAGTGGCCCGCTACGGATCGCCGCCCGGTATCTGCCGGCCGAGGAAGAAGCCGATCTCGGCGGAGACCTGTACGCGGCCGCCCGGACCGCCCACCGCAGCACCCGGCTCCTCATCGGTGACGTCCGCGGCAGCGGTCTGGGCGCGATCGGCAACGCCGCCCTGCTGCTGGGGGCCTTTCGCGCGGCCGCTCATCGGCAGGCGACTCTTCCCCGCCTCGCCGTCCACCTGGACGCGGCCTTCCGCTGGGACGCCGACCAGTGGCGCGTCGAGACCGAGCAGGACACCGACGAGGACTTCGCCACGGCGACCCTGCTGGACATCCCCGACCACGAAGCGGTCGTGCACCTCATCTCCTGCGGCCATCCGCCGCCGCTCCTGCTCCGCGGCCGGAGCGTGACCACGGTCGCGCCCCGGGCGAGCCACCTGCCGATCGGTCTCGGCGGGCTCTGCGACCCCGACGACTACGACGTCGAGACCTTTCCGTTCGAGGTCGGCGACCTGCTGCTCCTCTACACCGACGGAGTCATCGAGGCACGCAATGCCGACGGGGTCTTCTATCCCTTCGCCGAGCGGGTGCCCAAGTG
The DNA here is from genome assembly GCF_000424945.1 of Streptomyces sp. 142MFCol3.1. Classification (NCBI taxonomy): domain Bacteria; kingdom Bacillati; phylum Actinomycetota; class Actinomycetes; order Kitasatosporales; family Streptomycetaceae; genus Streptomyces; species Streptomyces sp. 142MFCol3.1. The sequence continues at coordinate 60,618 of NZ_AUKV01000009.1, read as the reverse complement.
GTTCGAGGAGGATCCCGAGGGCCTTCTGCAGCGCCTGCAGGACGACCTGCTCGCCCACGTCCACGGCCACCTCGACGACGACGCTGCCGTGGTCGCGATCCGCCGCCTGGGCGCCTGACCTGCCTCCCGGCCTCACCCCTCCCCCTCGCCGTCAGGCGAGGCCTTCGCGGTCGGCGATGATGTCGGTCTCGTACTGGTCGATGATCTGTTGCGGGCCGCGGCCGGTGGGGCGTGCGAGGTCGTCGACGGCCGTAGGACCCCGAACGGCAACGCCCACGCCGACCGCAAGCAACGAAGCAGCCCGACCCGGCGCGACGAGCACCTGAGGGGCCCGACAACCCCTTGCACCCCTTTGCCGCTCGGATCGCCGTTGCCCGACATCTCGAGAGGTGGAGAAGACGACCATGCAGACCGACCCCGTCGACCGCGAACTCATCCAGGCCGCGGCCCACGTCGCTCGAACCCGCTGCCGGGGCGACAACCACACGATGGCGGCCGCGGGCCGCGCCCGGGACGGCCGGATCGTCACGGCGGTGAACGCCTATCACTTCACCGGAGGGCCCTGCGCCGAACTGGTCCTCATCGGCGCGGCAGCCGCCCAGGGCGTCTACGAGCTGGACACGGTCGTCGCCGTGGGCGATCGCGACCGCGGCGTCGTGCCCCCGTGCGGCCGGTGCCGTCAGGTCCTTCTCGACTACTTCCCCGCCCTCAAGGTCGTCGTCGGCGGGGAAGACCGCGTCCGAACCGTCTCCATCACCGACCTGCTCCCCGAGAGCTACGTCTGGGCCGACCACCAACTCGACGCCGAGGAGGACACCGCTCGGCGCGATCCGGCACCGTCGGCCGACCGTGGGAACGGTCCCTGACGCGGTACTAGTCGGCGGTGTCCGCGGCGGTGTGTTCGAGAATGGCCGCGGCGATCGTCGACCGATCTGCACGTTCGACCCCGTGCCCGGCGTCCTCGAGCGCCAACAGCCTCGCCCCAGGTATCTGTTCGGCCAGTGCCTGACCGTGCCGGAGCGGGAACACCGGATCGGCGGTGCCGTGAATCACCAGCGTGGGCACGGCGATCGAGGACAGGTGCGCCTGCGAGAGGTCACCGTCCGGAAGTGAGTCATGATTGCGGACCGCCGCGAAATCGTGCGCGCGCTCGATGTCGTGCAGGACAAGGGCACGGGTGGCGGCCTCGTCGAAGGGGCGTCGACCACCCGCGAGTGCGCGTGCGTAGGCCACCTGATGCTCGATCACCGATTCGCCGTCCGACCAGTCGACGTGTGCGGCCGAGACGAACCGCACGAACTCCTCGGCCGGCGAGGGAAGATCGCGGTCCCCGGGCACGGCGAAGGACGTGCTGATCAGGACGAGCGAGAGCACGCGGTCCGCGTGATGCAGCGCGAGCAGCTGCCCGAGAGCCCCTCCCGCCGAGACGCCCACGACGTGCGCGGCCCGGAGTTCATGGGCGTCGAGCACGCGGACGGCGTCTTCGACGAGGTCCGCGCCGGTGTATCCGGGGCGGCCCGGCTCACAGGTGGTCGACCGGCCGGTGTCGCGGTGGTCGTAACGGATCACGAAGCACCCGCCCTCGACGAGCATCCGGCAGAAACCCTCGTCCCACCAGAGCATCGAAGCCCCGGTGCCCATGATGAGCAGGACGGGCGGATCCGACGGGTCACCGAAGGACTCGGTGCACAGTTCGACGCCGTCCACCTCGACCATGCGCTCGGTCATCGCTGCTCCCTTCTCCCGTCCCATAGTGCCCATGCGTTCTTCACTCCCCCGGCCGCAGGGGCGGGACCACGACCGCCGCCGGAAGATCGCAGCACGTACGCTCGTGCACATGATCCAGCATCGAACGGTCGAGGTGAACGGGATCCGCATGCACATCGCCGAGCAAGGCGATGGCCCTCTGGTGGTGCTTCTGCACGGCTTCCCCGAGTCGTGGCATTCCTGGCGGCACCAGTTCGGCCCGCTCGCCGAGGCGGGCTTTCGTGTCGTCGCTCCCGACCAGCGGGGCTATGGACGCACCGACCATCCCGACGACGTCGACGCGTACACCATCCTCCACCTGGTCGGCGACGTCGTCGGTCTGATCCATGCCCTGGGCGAGGAGAAGGCGTTCGTCTTCGGGCACGACTGGGGCGCGCCCGTCGCATGGCACACCGCGCTTCTGCGGCCGGACATCGTGCGCGGGGTGGCCGGGCTGAGCGTGCCGCCGCCTTCCCGGGGAGCCGAGCCGCCGCTGGTGACCATGGACAAGAAGTTCGGCGGGCGCTTCTACTGGAACTACTTCAACCGCCCCGGCGTTGCCGACGCGGAGTTCGCGAAGGACCCGCGCACCGCACTGCGCAAGCTCTTCCACTCGGCCTCCGGTGACGCTCCAGGCGACACCAAGCAGCCGCTGGTCGACGCCGACGAGGGATGGCTCGCAGCCATGCCCTACCCCGAGGTGCTGCCCGACTGGTTCACCGAGGACGATCTCGACGCACTCACCGAGAGCTTCTCCGAGGGCTTCACCGGCGCCCTCAACTGGTACCGCAACCTCGACCGCAACTGGGAACTGACCGCACCGTGGGACGGCGCCGTCGTCACCCCTCCTGCCCTGTACATCTACGGCGACCGCGACCCCGTACCGTCGTTCCCGGGCACGCCTGAATTCATCGAGAGCCTCCCCGCACGGATGCCCAACCTGCATCGCAGGCCCCTCGAACTGGCAGGCTGCGGCCACTGGACGCAGCAGGAACGGCCGGACGAGGTGAACGCGGCACTCCTCGACTTCCTCCGCGCCTGCGCCTGACCCGTCTGCACGGCCCTCGAACTCACGGCACCGCCTACCCGGTTGCTGTGCACGCACGGTGGTACTCATGGTCCATGACCACCGGAGAGGACGAGAGCGGCAGCGCGTCGGAGAGGGTCGGCATGCGCCCCTGCCCCGAAGTCGAGACCGCCCTCAACAAGCTCACGGGCGGGCAGGGTGCCGGGTCACCCCAGTTCCGTGCCGGGGAAGCGGCCGCGTACGAATGGGCGTTGGGGCGGTCGGCCGGCTCCCCGGTCACCGCCCGGGCGGTCGAGGGCGTCCCCGACCTCGCAGTGCTGACCGCCGAACTGGACGCGGTGACCGTCCGGTTGGAGGACACCGGCGACCTGCCAGGCAGCAGGGACTACGTCCGCGGGCTCCACCACGGCCTCGCCTGGCTCTGCGGATACGGCACGGCGGGCGGCTGACGAGCGGCCGGGCCTCGGCACCACGGCATACTCGTGCGATGCCGATGAACCGGCGCATGTGCGGGCTTCGTCAGCGCGAAGGCCCGAGGACGCGGCGGTGGGCCCGGAGTTCCTGGTCGACGCCGCGCTCGACGAGATGCTCTCGAGCGGGCCCGGCCAGGCCTCGCACACCGCCTTGCGCCACCTCTGGCTCACCGACGACGAAGCTCACGTATTGAAGGCCCGGTTGCGCGCGATGGCCGCCGAGCCGCAGCCGACGAACTCCGCGCACGGCAAGCCGTACGGGCTTCTGGTCAGCCACTTCCGTGCCGAGGTGCCCAGCCTGCCCCCGGACGACGGGCGCTGACGGTCGGTCCTGTCCCGTCCGGACGAGGTCAGTGCCGACGGCCCGAAGGCGGTGGGCGCGCCGGCCCGGACGGCGGCGCCGTCGATGCCGACGCCGAGGGCAGCCCCCCAGGCCGCAGCCCGCAGCCCGCAGCCCGCCGACGAGTTCGACGGCACGCCCCACGAACTGCCCCCTTCACACTTCCTCCACCATCTCGTCACTCACCGATCACCAGTCGGATATGCTCCTGACGCTCCATTCGCACCACCGAGGGGGGAATCCTCATGTACATACGTCACGCTCTGGCTGCCGCCGCCGCTGCGGGCACGCTCACCGTCGCCGCTGCCGCCGTTCCGGCCCAGGCCACCGAGTACTCGTCCGCGCTGAAGATCAAGGGCGTCCAGTACGACGCGCCGGGCAGCGACTCCAACAGCTGCTCCACCGGCAACACCAAGGACGAGTACCTGACCATCAAGAACTACTCGTCCAGCACGACCGTCAACCTCAAGGGTTACGTCGTCAAGGACGCCGTCGGGAACCACTTCACCTTCCCGGCCAATCACTACCTCCAGCCGGGCGACTACGTGAAGCTGCGCGGCGGCCACGGCACCGACTCGGACACCAAGAACGTCGTCTACCGCCAGAACTGCAACTTCATCTGGAACAACGACAAGGACACCATCAACCTGGTCAAGTCCTCCGGCAGCAAGGCGGACGTCCACTCGTACACCAAGTCGGGCTCCGACCCCGACCGCAACGGCTACGTCACCTTCCACGGCTGACCCACCGCCGCCACACGCGCACGCGCGCCCCTGGGGGCCGGTCCAGAACAAACCGGGCCCCGAGGGCGGAGTGAACATGCCGTGTTTCCAAGCGAGTCGGCCATTTGGCGCGTACGACGCGGCAGCACGGTTCCCGGCACTCACAAGTCGCGCCTCGGCGAGATGCGCAGCACCGGGAGGGGGCGTCGGCGCCGATCCCTTGCGTACGGCACCGACACCCTCCGGCCGGCCTCAGGCCGCCTGCGGGACGGATTCCTCCGCGTCGTTCAGCAGATCCATCAGCGTGGCCCGGGCCCGCGCCACGCGGGAGCGGACCGTGCCGACGGGGCAGTCGCTGACCTGTGCCGTCTCCGCGTAGGGCAGGCCGACCAGTTGGGTGAGGACGAACGCCTCACGGCGTTCCCGCGGCAGCGCCGCGAGCAGGTCGAGCAGGGCGATGCCGTCGTCGAAGCCGGGCAGGTCCTGAGGCTGCGCGTTCTCGACGGCCCGTTGCCAGTCCGGTACGTCGGACAGGCGTGGGCGCGCGGCGGTGTACCGGTAGCTGTCGACCACCGCGCGGCGGGCGATGGACAGCAGCCAGGCACGGGCCGAGGTCCGGCCCTCGAAGCGGTGCAGGCTGCCGAGCGCGCGCAGGAACGTGTCCTGCGCGAGGTCGTCGACCGCCTGGGGGTCGCCGCAGAGGTGGGCCACAAAGCGCTGGACGTCGCGGTGCAGGGCGCGCACGAAACGGTCGACGGCGGCCCGGTCACCGCTTCGCGCGGCGAGCGCCCACGCGGTCGTCGACTCGTCCAGCGACATCGCCGTGTCGTGTTTCTCGCACGCGGGCAGGGCGGAAGCAATCACCTGGTGTCCTTCTCGGTCATCCGTGATCCGGACCAGGGCACGCGCGAGCGCGAGCGGTCCGGTGAAGGGGGGAGACGGCCGTACGGCACCTGCGTGGGCGTACGGCCGAGGCCCGAGGCGCTTCATGAGCGGCCTCGGGCTACCTGCTGTCGTCAGGCGACAGCGGCCCCCACGGGCGGACCCCGGGAAGTGATCGCGTGGGCGAGCAGGAGACGCCGCGCCCGGTCCGAGGAGCGGCGGCGTGCCCGGATGCGCCGACGCTCCGGGGTGAGGGGCAGGGCGAGCAGCAGCCGCAGCGGCGCCGCCAGCCATCCGGCCACAGCGCGCAGGATGCGGAACGCGGCGCGCTCGCCGTACGCCAGCCAGAGGCCGCACAGCAACGCGGCCAGCAGGTGGGCGGCGACCATGCCCAGCGACGCCGAGCCGGTCATGGAGGACTCCATGTGCCCCATGTCCATGCTGTCCATGGCTCGCATCTGCATCGACCCCGTCTGCATGGAGCCCATGTCGTGCCCCGGGGAACTCGCACCCCCGGTCGCCGACTGGGCGAACGAGAAGGCGGAGTGCAGCCCGGTCTGCGCGGCCACGACGGCGGCCACTGTCGACGGCAGCCCACGTTCACGGCCCGTCAGGCACCAGCTTGCGCCGCCGGTCACGAGCGCGCCGGCGGCCAGCACCCACGCCGGCACGTCGCTACCGGACATCATCACGTGGCCAAGGGCAGCGAGCAGCACACAGACGGCCGCGAACATCGCGGCCCGTACTGTGCGAGAACACCACCCTGCGGTCATGGCGCCTCATCCTCGCATCCGCGCTCCGGTCGTCATGCGGAGGTACGGAAACCGCCCCGGTGTCGTACTCAACACCCACGGCATGATCCAGTCCACAGCAACAGCCCGGAACCGAGCGGCCCTTCGGCCCGACTCCTGTCGGGGAAGAGAGCTTCGGCCATGGGCGCCGCGAGTCCACGCGTCGACCGCGGCCACCACCCGTACGATCTGCGCATGTGACACCACCGGCGCTCCCAGAGGCGGTTGGTCGCCGAAGGGCCGTGACGGGAAAGGCAATCGGTCACGATGTCGGGCGGATCACCACCGCGCTGGTACTGACCGCCCCGCCGTGCTCGAAGTGCAGGGTGAACGGCACGAGGTCGCCCTCGCTCCAGTCCCCCTCGGCGGCAAGCGTGACGGCCGGACCGCTCGGCGACATGGACAGCCCGCGGCCCGTGGGGACAGCGGCCGAGGCCACCTGCGCCCTGGTGGCGGACCCGCCGTCGGTCATGCGGTGGCTGCTGAGAGTGATCTGTTTGTTCGTGGCGGAGGAGGCCACCTCGACCAGCCGGTCGTCCTACCTGGACAGGATCTAGGCGAGGGGGCTGTGCTGTTCGGCGGCCCGGCTGAGGCTGTCCTCGATGCGGGCCAGCACACGGAGCATGGCGTCCTGTTCGTCCGCCCTCAGGTCGCCGGCGACGCTGTCCTCGAGCTCCGCCCAGACCTGTTCGACCTCCTTGCGCAGCGCGAGGCTGGCCGCCGTGGGTTCGATGATGGTGGCGCGCTTGTCCGTCTCGCAGGGCCGGCGGCGGACGAAGCCGGCGTGCTCCAGCCGCTTGACCGTGCGGGTCATGGTGGCGGCGTCGGAGCCGAGCAGGCGCACGAGGTCGGTCTGGCGCTGGGGGCCGAGGTCCCACAGCTGCATCATGACGAGTTCCTGCCCGGTGTGCAGGCCGACGCGGCGCAGGAGTTGCCCGGCGAGCATGCGGTGCAGACGGGCCACACGGAAGATCGCGTGCGTCATGGCTCCCGCCTGCACGGACGGTGGCAGCTGAGGCCGCACCACGTCAGCGGAGGGAGACCCGGTCGGCCCGGTGTCCGCTTCCTTCGGCACGTCGCTCCTGCCCTTCACGAGAATCTTGATCGAGCAAGAACAGCCTAGCGCGCCCGACCTCCGCACCTCGCGTGGCGCCTACCGACCTATCCAACGCACTTAGTGACGCAGGTCACATAACTTTCGGAATGGAGGAAGGCATTTACTTGTTCGGACAGGCATTGGCATCGCTGAGATGCCGAGCCACCGATCCGAACGGGAACTCTTCATGACCACAGCCTTCGCTCCCTACGATCTCGGGCGCACCCGCCTGCCGAACCGCATCGTGATGGCACCGATGACCCGCAGCCGCGCCTACGGTCCCGCGCAGAGCCCGACCGACCTGATGGCGACCTACTACGCACAGCGCGCGAGCGCCGGCCTGATCGTCACCGAGGGCACGCAGCCGTCGGTGGTCGGGCAGGGCTATCCGGACACCCCCGGCATCCACTCCGCCGAGCAGATCGCGGCCTGGCGCAAGGTCACCGACGCGGTGCACGCCAAGGGCGGCGTGATCTTCCTCCAGCTCATGCACACCGGCCGGGTCTGCCACCCGAGCCTGATGGGCCTCACCCCCGTCGGCCCCTCCGCGGTCACCGCGAAGGGGCAGGTCTACACGCACGACGGACCGCAGGACTTCGTCACCCCGCGCGAGCTGACCGATTCGGAAACCCAAGAGACCATTGCCGACTTCGCCTCCGCGGCACGGAACGCGATCGACGCGGGCTTCGACGGCGTGGAACTGCACGGCGCCAACGGCTACCTGATCCACCAGTTCCTCGCCCCGAACACGAACCGGCGCACCGACGCGTGGGGCGGCAGCCCCGAACGACGGATCCACTTCGCCGTCGAGACCGCGAAGGCGGTCGCCGGGGCCATCGGCGCGGACCGTGTCGGCTTCCGCATCTCCCCCGGCAACCCGCACAACGACATCGACGAGAGCGACCGCACGGACCTCGACGCCACGTACACCGCCCTCGTCGACGCCCTCGCACCCCTCGGCCTCGCCTACCTCCACCAGCTGGAGATCGCCGGCACACGCGACCTGCTCGTACGGCTGCGCAAGGCATGGCCCGGCACCTACATGCTCAACCCCTTCACCGGCACGGAGCCCACTGGCGCCGACGCCCTGAACTTCATCGAGGACGGCACGGCCGACCTGATCGCGTACGGCGCCCTGTTCCTGGCCAACCCCGACCTGCCCGCCCGCCTCGCCGCCGGCGGCCCCTTCAACACCCCCGACCGCGCCACGTCCTTCGGCGGCGACCACCGCGGCTACACGGACTACCCGACGCTTGCCTGACACAGAAGGGGGGTGCGGGAACCGCCTGCTCCCGCACCCCCACCAGCAAGAGTCCCTCCATGGGCTCGGTCCGCACCACGCCCTCCGAGCATTTTTGCCTGTTCGAGCAACTACAGGGAACTTGGCCTGCCCCATACGCAACTGGATCTGCTTGTCGAACATGGTCAGCGGCGGCGTGGGATCGACCGCGCCGCCGTACGCACCGGACATGGAGACTGTTCCGCCCCGGGCCGATCCCGGCGTGGGCGGCGCCCAGCCGGTCGCCGCGCGCCTTCTCCGTCAGCGGCTGGGCCACCCCGTCCGGGAGGTGCCCGACGAACCATTGCGCCGGCCTTGGCGAACCGGCACACCGGAGTTGTGCGCGCATCGTTCGGCCCTTCGGCTTGCGGTTCCAGCCCGATTCGCGCCGATGGGGCGAGGGCTGTGTGAGCCGGGTTCGTTCCGTGGGACTTGCCACGTGTGGGGCCGTTCATTGTGGTCACTCGTGCACCAGTGGGACCGGAGGCACATCATGCCCGGGCAGGCGTGATGTCGAAATGCCGTCTGCCCGACCCGGCTTTCCGCGGGCGGCGGGAGGCGATGGCACGACCGGAATGTGCCGCCTGCGCGCCCGCGTGCGAAAGCGCCGCGCCGGCGGACCGCTCGGCCGGTCATCGCGCGGCCCCCGACCCCATCGCGTACTGGGGAAACCTCTGCACACCGCCCTGCGCATCAGGCGAATCGGAAGGAGCGCAGCACCATGACCAACGAGCTCAGCGGCCGAAGGGTCGCCATCCTGGCCACCGACGGTGTGGAGCGCATGGAACTGGAGCAGCCGCGCGGTGCGCTGCACGGCGCTGGAGCCGAGACGGAGGTTCTTTCGCTGCACACCGGGGACATCAGCGCTCGGCAGTCGGACATCGACCCCGCCGGCAGCATCCCGGTGGACAAGAAGGTCGCGGAGGCGTCCGTGGCGGACTACGACGCTCTCGTACTCCCGGGCGGCACCATGAATCCCGACCAACTGCGCACGGACGACGAAGCCGTCGCGTTCGTCAGGGAGTTCATCCACAGCGGGAAGCCCGTGGCGACCATCTGTCACGGGCCGTGGACGCTCGTCGAGGCGGATGTGCTGCGCGGGCGCCGTCTGACCTCCTGGCCCAGTATCCGAACGGATCTGCGCAACGCGGGAGCCGAGGTCGTCGACGAGGAGGTCGTCGTCGATCGCGGTCTGATCTCCAGCCGAGGTCCGGACGATCTGCCCGCGTTCTGTGCGGCGATCGTCGAGGAGTTCGCTCGGATCCCGCAGGCCTCATGAACGACCCGACACCGCAGACATCGAGGTGATGAAGGTGGCTCGAACCTCACATGCGTCCGGACTCCTGGGGCTGTCCGCACTGGTCACGGGCGGCTCACGCGGGCTCGGGCTCCTGCTGTCCGCACGGCTGGCTCTGCGCGGCTGCCGCGTCACCCTGGTGGCCCGGGACGCGGACGAACTGCGGCGAGGCGCCGAGTGGATCGAGGAGCACACGGGCACACCCGTTTCCACCACCGTGTGCGACGTACGCGATCGGCCGTCCGTCGAGGCCACCGTCCGTCGGACTGCGGACCGGTGCGGCGGCCTGGACATCGTCGTCGCCAACGCCGGGGTGATCCAGGTGTCACCTACGGCGGCGATCGACGGTGAGGCTTTCGACGACGCCATGGCGACCATTTTCAAAGGCGCCCTCAACATCGCCCTGGCCTCGCTGCCTTCGCTGCGCAGCAGTGCCGCCGGCGGCCGACTCGGGCTCATCGGATCGGTCGGCGGCCTCTTCGCCGTACCCCACCTCCTCCCCTATTCGTGTGCGAAGGCCGCGGTGGGAGCCTTGGGTGAAGGGCTGCGCGCCGAGACCGCGGGCCAAGGGGTGAGCGTGACCACGATCCATCCCGGGCTGATGCGCACCGGATCACATCTGCAGGCAGAATTCGGCGGGGACTCCTCCAAGGAGTTCGCCTGGTTCTCGGCGCTCGCCGGCGCCCCTGTCATCTCCATGGACGCCGAGCGCGCGGCCGAACGGATCGTGCGTGCCCTCGAGCGACGGCGACCCCGACTGGTGCTCACCCCGGCGGCTCGCGCCGCCTCGTTCGCCCATGGCGTGGCCCCGGCGTCGTTCACCCGTCTCAACTCCCTGTTGGCCCGCGCCCTTCCGTCCGAGCCCGCCGAAGGTGCCACGTCCGACACGCACTTCACCCAGGGCCGCGACATCGACCGCCGTGCCGGCTCGCTGTCGGAAGCCGTACGCAAATGGGGAAGCGCCCTCAACGACCGGGCTGCCCGCCGCTACAACCAGCAGACGGCGGGCCCGCCCACCAGCGCGTGACTCCGCAGGCCCACCAGCGCGTGACCCCACAGATGGCCTTGCGACCTTGCGACGCACATGGCCATGCGACTCAGCGGCGAAGGCGCTTGCGCCGAGCCGCCGCGGGAACACGCGCCCACGCCTCGGGAAGCTCACGCTCCCGGGCGCCGGCCGCGACCCTCTCCTGGCCGTACAGCAGGCCCCAGGTGAAGCCGGCCTCGCCCGCCGCGTGCGCGGAGACGGCCAGAGCGCGCAGGGTGCCGCAGGCCACGACAGCGTCGTGCTGAGCTCCGCTCACCTGCTGCACGGCCTTGGCGCGCTTGCCGAGGCGCCGCACGGGCTTCCCCAGGGCCGGGTGTGCCGCCTCCGCGGCGTAGCGGACCCTCTTGGCAGCCTTGCGGGCGTGATGGATCGAGGCGTCACGCTCCGGTCCGGCGGGCATGTCGAGCGCCCGGTCCATGCGCTGGGCGAGCCGGTCGTACTCCTTCAGGAGCGCCTTGACCAGGACCTTCTTGGGCCTGCCTGTCGCCTTGGCGCGAAGCGGCGGGGCGTCGGCCAGACGCTTCAGCCGCTCCAGCAACTTCAGGTAGCGGGCCGAACCGAGCGCGTCGAGGGTGCGTCGACGGCCTTCGGCCCGCCGCGCGGCGTCCCAGGCCTGCAGGCGTGCGCCGACCGGGCCGAGGACCAGCTCCACCGGCAGCTCCTGGATCCCGGAGGTCAGCCGTTCCCGGAGTACCTCCTGGTCGCGTTCCGCGCCGAGCTCGCGCGCGAGCCACCGCAGATCCTTCCGGATCGGGTCGGTGATCTCGCGGTCGAGCACGGACCGGTAGGTACGCAGGCATCCGCGCAGGCGGCGGGCCGTGGTGCGCATCTTGTGCACCGCGTCGGGTGCGTCGCGGCGGACCGCGGGGTCCAGGTCCGTGAGGGCGCGGACCAGCCCGTCCACGTAGGTGAGTACGTGGTCGCCGGCGGATCCCGGAGTGATCCGGGCGCGTGCGTCCGGCGTGCGTCGCAGGAGGGGCGTGGTCTCCTCGATCGCCCGGAGCACCTTGGACGGGCTCGGGGCGCGGTCGACGCCGTTCTCGCGCAGCACCTGCTCGACGTCGTCCAGGAGCGCGGGGTCGCCGTCCTCGGCGAGTTCGATCTCCATCTCGTTCCAACTCGCATGCCCGTCGTCGTCGAGCAGCGAGTCGGCATTGACCGTGTCCATGCTCAGTTCTGCCAGGACGTCGCCCTCGGCATCGAGGAGGTGGCTCAGGGAGCGGGTGGAGCGGATGCGCACCACCGGCCGCAGGGCTGCGCCACGTGTGCGGGAGAGAGTGAGCTGCCGCAGTTCGTCGGGGACGTCCACCGATGACAACGGGGCCCGGATCTCCTCACGGCTGTCGCCCGACAGGGGAAGTTTCAGGTGCCACCCGGCATCCGTGCCGCCCGTCCGGCGCCGCAAGGACGCGCGGGAGCGGACGATCCGCAGATCGTCGGTGTCGTAGTAGACGGCGTCCAGCTCCTGCACGCCGCGCTCCGCGAGCGAGGCGACCCCGGCCACACGGGTCAGGCCGGACAGCCATCCGAGGTCGTCGGCCGCCGGCGTCAGGTATTTGCGTTCGGTTTCTCGCGTCGAATGGGCCATACAGACCGCGTTGGCGTATTCGCGAAGCTCAAACCCGTATGCGCCCCTCCCATCGAGGTGCTTCGACCGTCCCCTGTCCACCCGTCGGCACGCTAAGCTAACACGACCATTCGTTTTTTATCGCTTAGGATGGATCCATGCCCAAGGTCACCCCGCAGTACATGGAGGCCCGCCGCGCGCAGATCCTGGACGCGGCACGCCGTTGCTTCCTGCGGGACGGGTTCCATTCGACGTCCATGCAGGACCTCTTCGCGGAGTCCGGTCTCTCGGCAGGCGCGGTGTACCGGCACTTCGCCAGCAAGGAAGAGATGATCACGGCGATCGCCGAGGAGAACATGCGTGAGGTCGTGACGATGGTCCACAGCGTCGCCACGGATCGGTCCAGCAGCTCTGTCGGCGCGATGATGGCCGATGTCTTCGAGATGGTGAAGACCAAGACGGTCGAGCAGAACGTCGCCGGACTGGCAGTGCTGGCCTGGTCCGAGTCCCTGCGGAACCCCGCACTCGCCAGGCAGTTCAACGACCTGCTGGCCCGGATGCGTTCCGATCTCGCCGAGGTCGTCCGAGAGCACCAGGACAGCGGCGCCTTCCCGCGCGAGGCGACTGCCGAAGCGATCGCGGCCACTCTCATGTGCGCCCTGCCCGGCTACCTTCTCCAGTTGGCCATCGGTGGGTCCAAGGACGTGGAGGGAGTGCCCGACGCCTTGCGGGCTCTGTGGCCCGACGCGACCGCGTCCTGACCCTGGGCGGGCACCGTTGACCGGCCATCGGTCCCAGCAGGGGCCACCCCGTCGGATCAAGCCGTTCGGGGCGGCTCTTCAGCGTGCGTTCCGCTGTCATGACGGGACCGTCCAGCCGTGATGGCGGGACTCGGATACGGGCTTCGGGTGCACCACGACGACTCAAGCATGTCGTGGTGCACCCGTATCTGATGCTGCGTTGTGGGCCCGGGCGGGACCCCTTCCGCAGGCAGCGCCGACGCTCATTCACTGCCGGCGCGGCACGGCGTCAGACGGCTCCCGCCGCGGCGCGTCTCAGTGGTCGGCCGCGTGCCGGGCGTGCGAGTGTGCGGGGCTCACTTCCAGCGCCGGCGAGGGCGACTCGGAGTGCCGTTCGGGGGTCGGCCGCGAGGAGGGCGTCCCGGTTTCACTCGCGACCGGGGCTTCAGACCCCGCGACGTCGGTCCTGTCGGGGTGTTGCACAGGCGATCCGTCCGCGACGGTGGGAGTCCGACGACCGAGGGCTACGGCCGTCAGGCCGAGGACGCACCACAGGGCGAGAACGGTGATGTGGCCTTCGGAGCCGTTGCCGTCGAAGTACGCCGTGCTGCGCAGAAGATTCGCACCGGCACCCGGAGGCAGCCACTGGCCGATGGTGTCCACCGCCATGGGCAGCATTTCCGGTGCGGACGTGACACCGGAGAACGGGTTCCCGACGAAGACCATGAGCAACGCGGTGAGCCCGAGCCCCGCGGGACCGGCGAGCGTGATCAGGCCCGCACTGGTCGCGCTGATGGCGAGCATGGTGAGAGAGAGGGCCGCCCACGTGGCCACCTGCTCGTGCGGCAGCGCCCCGAGCATGCCCTGGGCGACCAAGTAGGCGGTGAAGCCGGCCGCCGCGCACGCGGCGACCAGTTCGACGACACGACGCCACCTGGGCATCCGGAGGCAGGACATCGTGAGGAACGACGCGATGAGAATGCTGCATATGGTGAGCGGCAGAACCGCCGAGTTGAACACCACTCCCCGGGGGTCGTCCGCAGAAGTCGGGACGACATCCACATCCGTCACGACGACCTTGGCCGCCGATTCGGCAACGGTCCTTCCGGCTTTGCCCCTTCCGGCCTCGCCCCTTCCGGCTTTGGACCTGACGGACGTCTCGTCGGCCACCGGGGCGTCCTTTGCTGCCGACTTGGCCGCCTGTGCGGCAAGTTGCCGACCGGACGTGTGGATCAGCTGGGCCACGGAGGTGCTCGCCGCGGAGGCCTCCAGCACGGTGAGACTGCCGGGGGTGATGACGAAGGCGCCGTAGACCTCCCGGCTCTTGATCGCGGAGCGCGCCGATGCCTCGTCGGCGTAGAGATGGAAGTCGAATCCGCCCGGCTTGCTGCGGGCCATGCCTTCGACCACTTTCTGGCTGGCCGCGCTCGTACCCACGATCCCCACCGGCAGATCACGCGGCGCGATGCGCGACGCGGGCCACGCGTACGCCATCACGGCCAGCGAGACCACCAGCGGCAGCGCCACGATCACGATGACGGCCCGTCGCAAGGACAGCAATCGCACCAACGGGTTCTTCACGATCATGCCTCCAAAGGCGAATAATTGTTCTTTTTGCCGGGCCGGCTCGGCTCGGCGATCAGGGAAACATAAGACGAATGTTCGTTTTTCTGCATGCCCGCCTGTGCCTACTGGGGCGGATTCCGACCCGGCTATCTCCTCCAGCAGGCCAGGCTCGCTGCCGGGCTCGTCGACGAAGCCGTCGGCAGGGCGCAGGCGCACGGCCCCTGGCCACGGGCCGACCGCCGGCGCTGCCGCAGCAGAAGCACCCATCCCGCGACGCCCACCAGCCCGGGAGTGATCGTCCGATAGAGGAGATCGGCGGCCGTGGCGGTACTGCTGGCCACCCCGCCGTGGTGCAGAGCGAGGACCAGGGCCGCGTCGAGGGCACCGATCCCTGCGGGCAGCAGCGGCATGGCCGAGGCGGCGGCGACGCCGGCCGTGTAGGCCAGCACGACCGTGCCCAACGCCGGCCGCGCGCCCACCGCGTGGCACACGGCGAGCAGACACAGGCAGTCGCCCGCCCAGTTGAGCAGGGCGAAACCGAAGCCCCCCACCCAGAATCGGGCCGGCGGGTGCATCGCCGCCAGTTCGTCGACCAGTCGGTCGGCCGACGCCTTGCCCGCCGAGCCGCGTCGCAGTCTGCGCCACAGCCGGAGAAGGGCGTTGACGGGCCGGCGCAACACCGCGGCGTGGTGGATCAGAACCAGTGCGGCGCTCGTGAGCGCGCAGATACCCCCGACGTGGACGGCGACCCGGACGAGTTGCGAGCCGTCCCCCGTAAGGGTGTTGCCCGCCCCGGCGAGCACGACGAGTGCGACCGTGCTCAGAACACCGGTGGCCGCATGAGTGAATCCGATCTGCGGCACGCTGGCGCCCCAGGAGCGCATGCGGCGCGTCCGGTAGGTGATCGCAACCAGGCTTCCGCCGGGCAGGGTGGCGCCAAGGGCGTTCCCGCCGAACACCGTGGCGACGGCGGAGCCGAGCGCGACACGCAGACCGCCGGTTCCCAGTGCCAGTCGTTGCAGGCGGGCGAACGCCATCATGGAAGCCATCTCGGCGCCGAGGGCCAACAGGAGCCACATCGGCCGGACATGGGCCAACTGGCCCGCCGCACGGCGCGCGTAGGGCGCCACCAGCACCGATTCCGTACCGAGCACGACCACCATGACGCCCGCGGTCAGCACGGTCCGTCGGCGGAAGCGCACCGGAGGGATGAACTCGCCCGTCCGGCAGGCATGTCCGTCCGGCCCGACCGCTTCCGCGCCTGGATCCCGTTCGCCATCCACCCCGGCCTGTCGCGAGTTGCTCATCGCTGCATCGGCCACTCGGGTATCAGGTGGGCCGGACCTTCCAGGTGCACCCGGCATCGCGTGTCTTCCGGGAGGAGCAGCCCCCACAAGCCGGCCGAGAACCGCACGTCGACATCGACGGCTGCGACTCGTCCGGCTCCCTTCTCCGTGACGGAGAGGAACGAGCCACCGATGTTCAGCCGGACCAGCTCGGCGGCGTCGGTGATGCCGTTGAGGGTGAGAATGGCGATCGGGGCCGGGCGGGTGCCGGTCCGGTCGGAGCGGTCGTTGCGAAAGACCCGCAATTCTCCCCTGGAACCGGCGAGTTGCTGTCCCAGGTCCGGTCGGCGCCACCAGGACGGCCGCGAGCGGCCGGCCTCGTCGGCGTCGGCCGTCCGAAAGCGCAGGAGCCCCCCGGTCGGCCCCCCGGAGTCATGACCGATGAGGAAGGCCTCCACCAGTTGCAGCGGCAGATGAGTGGGGCCCTGGCCGCGCCGCCGACTGCGCAGCCAACTGCCGGGCGCACGGCTGCCGTTGCCGGGTCGCGCGCCGGGGGGCCGGGACCCGATGCTCGGGGTGTCCCCGTCGTCCGGGGGTGGCGACTGGGGTGGAACGAAATGGGTCATGTTGAGTCACCTGGGGCACGCTTCGCGGGGGGACTTGTGCGGTGCGCTCTGGAGAGGGCGTCGGCGTTGCGCGGGCCACTCGTGGCCGGACGGGTCTGGGACGCCCGCCCGACGGCAGGTCCGCCGAAGGGATTGATGCGGCCTGCGAGCGTACCGAAGACGAGGATGAGGAGGGCTCCCGCCGCGGCGTCCGCGAGGTAGTGGTTGCCCGTCGCGACGACGACCAGCGTCGTAAGGAAGGGGTAGGCGAGACCGAGCCCTCTCAGCGACCCGCGGCGGGCGTGCCGGAAGAGGAGCCAGCCCGACCACACGGCCCAGCCGACGTGCAGGGACGGCATGGCCGCGTACTGGTTGACGAGGCCGCCCAGCCCGTCCGGCGCGCTGGTCTGCCCGCTCCACCACCCCCACTGCTCGACATCGGCCACGGTGTCGTGGATCCCGGCCCGGGGAAGCAGCCGGGGCGGCGTGGCCGGGAAGCGCCAGAATCCGATGAGCGCGCTCAAGGTGACCGTGGCGAGCCAGGTGCGGGCTCTGCGGTAGTGCTCGGGATGCCTGCGGTAGAGCCAGATCAGTACGGCGGGCGTGACGATGTAGTGCAGAGTGGCGTAGAAGTACGCGGCGAGCACTGCCAGGACAGGAATGCGGTGCAGTACCTCGTTGAGTGACTGCTCCGGCGCCAGATGCACGGCGTCTTCCCAGCGCTGGACGCTCCGGCCGTTGCGGTCCGCGGTGGTGGTCCAGCCCCGCTGCAGCCCCCGGGTGATCTCGTAGACCGCGTAGAGCAGCCCCAGCAGCAGCAACTCCGCCCACCATCGTGGCAGCGCACGTCCGCCCGGTGTTCGTGTGGGATTGGAGGCCAGAGGGCGCGCGGGGAAGGCTAGGTCGACCATCGGACGTCCTCACACCGCGGCCGCGGGCTGCCGGGTGAGCGAGCCCTCGGCCGGCCGGCAGCCGGCCTCGACCAGCAGCGGGGTGTCGCGGAGGCCGATGCCGCTCGCCACGCGGGTGGTGGCCCCGGACAGCCGGATCACCGACCCGCGGACCGCGGCGAGGTCCCGCGAGTCTCGCTCGACGCCGTCGAGTGCGCCGGCCGAGGAGCCCACGACAAGATCGGGCCTGATCCCCGCCCGCGTGAGCGCCCGCAACGCACCGACCTGCGCTGCGCACAGGCTGCCTCCGCCCTGGAGCGCGAGCGCCACGGTGCCGGACGGCAGCGGGCCGGGCACGGCCGGCGCCCCGGCGCCCCCTGGAACCTGGTACGTGGTCATCGCCGACCTACCGGTCTGTGCGGGACCCATGTCGCCTCCTCCTTTCCGAGAACGATCATTCGTTTTTGCGTTCCTCATCCTGCGACATCGATCATCGCGACGTCAAGACGAACATTCGTTTTGCTTAACCGGCACCCGTCCCACCGCGCAGCACCGTCAGACCATGAACACCGCCACGGCAGCCCCACCTGAAGCCAGGCGTCAGAGGCGGCGCGCCCCTCACCGATCAGCACGCCGCCTCTGGCCGCGCCCACTCGATGCCCCGTATGCCATATTGCAGACATATCCTTCGACGAAAGGTGTGTCATGAAGGTCGCGGTCATCGGCGGTACGGGGCTCATCGGATCGCAGGTCGTCAAGGTCCTGAACGCCGCCGGGCACAAGGCGGTACCGCACTCGAAGTCCACCGGAATCGACGTACTCACCGGCCAGGGGCTGGACGAGGCGGTGGCCGGAGCCGACGTCGTCGTCAACCTGACCAACTCCCCGACCTTCGACGAAGCCTCCGCGGCCTTCTTCCAGACCTCGATGGACAACCTCCTGGCCGCGGCCCGGAAGGGCGGCGTCGGCCACTTCGTCATCCTCTCGATCGTCGGCGTGGACCAGGTGCCGGCGCTGGACTACTACCGGGCCAAGACGCTCCAGGAGCAGATCCTCACGGCCGGACCGATCCCCTACTCGATCGTCCGCGCGACACAGTTCATGGAGTTCATGGACGCCGTCCTGTCCTGGACCTCCGACGACGACACCGTCCGGCTGCCCGCCACACCCATTCAGCCGATCGCGGCCAAGGACGTGGCCGAGGCGGTGGCGGAAGTCGCCGCGGGCGCCCCCCTGAACGGCGTGCGCAACATCGGCGGCCCCGAGATCTTCCACCTCGACGAACTGGGCCGGATCACCCTGTCCCGCAAGGGCGACAAGCGCACCGTCGTCACCGACCCCACCGCCGGCATGTTCGCGGCCGTCGAGGGCGACGTCCTCACCGACAAGGACGCCCGCGTCGCCCCCACCCGCTACAGCGACTGGCTTTCCTGAGACGCCGGCTCCCACGCAGGCCCGCGGACACGGCGGGCGGACGGGCGGCAGACGGTGCGAGCGCCGATCCGCCTTCGGCCATGAGCGCTGCAGCGCACGCGGAGTCGCACACGAGGACTGGGAGGCGCGTCAGCGGGCCGCTTTTGCGCACTGCGAGTGCTTCGGCGCGCCCGCCGCCCTGTCCTGCTGCATCCTGCATCGACCGTGACCTGGGGCGGCCCCAGGGGTCCGACGTCGGCATGTATCTGCAGACCGTCATGCTGCTGCTCCGCGCCGAAGGGCCGCACAGCTGCCCGCAGACGGCATGGTCGGCGTGCCGCGAGACCGTCGCGGAGGCCTGTCACCCCCCCCCGACGACCTCATGCTCTTCCGCGGCATGTCCATCGGGTACGAGGACGGCACCGGGCGCCACACCCGGACCTGCCGGGCGCCGCTCGACGAGACCGTCACGTTCGTCGAGCCATAGCCCGGCCGCGGAGCTGAAGTCGCGGCATCGGATCGCAGTTCCCTGACAAAGGATGTCAGGGAAGCTCCGGACACTCGTGGCATGATCCTTCGTCACCGCCCCTGCCGGCCCGAACGGCCGCTCGTGGCCGCCGCGTTCACCACCGCCCTGGGCAACAACGTCCAGCTCATCGTCGGCGCGCTGCTCATGATCAGGCAGCAGCAGACCATGATGGCCGTGGGCTGGCTCTTCATCGCCGTCGCCGGTCCGCAGGCGGTGTTGTCCCCCTTGTGCGGACGGCTGGCGGACCGCTTCGACCGGCGGGCCCTGTGGATCGGCTGCGATGTCACCAGTGCGGTGCTGGCCCTCGCGCTCCCACTGTGGCTGGCCTGCGGTGGTGCACCGGGCGCCGGGATCTACAGCGTCAATCTCGGGCTTTCCGTGGTCAGCGCCCTGCACTTTCCGGCCAGTTCCGCGCTGATCAAGGAACGGGTCCCGGCCGACCGGCTGGGCCGGTTCAACGCCCGCTACGAGATGGGAACTCAGGCGGGGATGCTGTTGTCGGCGACGCTGGGAGGGCTTGGCGTCCAGGCGTTCGGGGCCGAGCCGCTGCTGCTGCTCAACTCCGGAACCTTCGTGGTCTCCGCGCTCTGCGTCCTCTCGATGGGCGGCCGTCCGGACCGGGAGACGGCAACCGGTGCCGCAGAGCACGCGCGTGTCCCGGCAGGGCCGCACGGGCCGCTGCGCGTACGGCGCTTCATCCTGCTCTACGCCCAGGGCAGCGTGGTCGTCACGGTCTTCAACGCACTGCTGCCCACGGCCGTGATCGGCGAACTCCACCTGGGTGCGGCGGCGTTCGGTGTCGTGGACGCCCTCGGGTGCCTCGGCTTCCTGGCGGCCACCGTCGGATACCGGATCGCCAGTAGACGCCACGCGGACCTGCGCATCGCCTTGGTGGGCTTTGTCCTGTGCCACGCGGGCCTCGTGCTGCAGAGCCGGTTCGGGCTCGCCGGCTATCTCATCGGGGTGCCGCTCGGCGCGTTCTTCTTCGGGCAGGCGCGGATCGCCTCCCGCACCATGTTGATGGCCTCGGCCGACGACGCCTCGGTGGGCAGAGCCTTCGGGCTCGCGAACGGAAGCAGCCTGGCGGCGACGGTCGGCGTGATGGTCCTCGTCGCGACGGTCACCGACCGCAGCGACACACGCTACGGCTTCAGCCTCCTCGCGGCGCTCGCGATGCCGGCGACCCTCTCGGCCGGCCTCCTCCTGCGGACGTCGGCCCGAAAGAGCACCCCCGCCGGTCGTCCGGACGCGCCCACCACCGTCCCGTACTCCACTTCCTTGGGGGCCGGAGCCTCGGAGTCCGCTCCATGACACAGGGCGGAGCCCCCGCGACAGCGGTGGACGGGCGGCGCCTGCCGAGAGCGCCTGCCGACACCGTGCCGGAAGAGCCGTAGGTCGTCGACTGGCCGTCGTGGCCGCCCTAGCATGCTGACCTGGTCAGATGTCCGCGGACAGGACGGAGTCGGCGACGTGCCCTTCGCGGCATCGGTCAGTGGCGGCGAGCCCGGGCCCCCTGGACCCGATGCCACGGCCGCACAGCGCTCCACGGCACCGCTGCTGGCGGTGTGCGCCGGATACTTCATGGTCATCCTGGACGTCACCATCATCAACGTGGCGGTGCCCGTGGTGGGCCGGGAACTGTCGGCCTCGCTCACCGGCATCCAATGGATCACGGACGGGTACACCCTGGTCTTCGCCGGGTTCCTGATGTCCGGCGGCGCGCTCGGCGACCGGCTGGGCAACCGGCGCGTTTTCTGTGCGGGCGTGGCGGTCTTCACGCTGGCCTCGGCCGCGTGCGCCTCCGCGCCGGGCACCGCCTTCCTCGTCGTGGCGCGTCTCGTGGAGGGACTCGGCGCGGCACTGATCGTCCCCGGCTCCCTCGCCCTGCTCCAGCAGGCGTACCCGGCGCCGGTGGCACGCTCGCGCGCCTTCGGGCTGTGGGGATCGATGGCTGGTGTCGCGGCCTCCGCCGGACCACTGCTGGGCGGACTGCTGGTGACCACGGCGGGCTGGCGGTGGGTCTTCCTCATCAACCTGCCCGTCGGCATGATCTGCCTGATCCTGACGCTGCGTCATGTCGCGCCGTCCCCCCGGCGCGCCGACCGGGCCCTGGACTGGCCGGCCCAGTGTGCCGTGGTGGCTGCGGTGGCCCTGCTGACCGCGGCACTGAACGAGGCCGGGCGGCGCGGCTGGTCGGATCCCGTTGTCCTCGTCGCGCTCGGGCTGACCGTGCCGGCCGGGGCGGTGTTCGTGGCGCGCGAGTGGCTCGCAAGGCGCCCCGCCCTTCCGCTGCGCCTGCTGCGCTCACGCACCATGAGCGGCGCCGCCGCCATCGGTCTGCTGTTCAACCTCGGCTTCTACGGCATGGTGTTCACGGCCAGCCTGTACTTCCAGCACCAGCGTGGCTTCAGCGCTCTGGAAACCGGACTGGCGCTGTTCCCGGCGGTGGCGATGACCATGTTCGCCTCCGTGCTGTCCGGCCGTCTGTCCCGCCGTACCGGCGATCGCCCGTTGGTGATCACCGGAATGCTCCTGGGCGCCCTGGGCCTGGCCGGCTGGGCCGCGGCCGGGGTCGATCCCGCATACACGCTGCTGGTGGTCCCGATGATGGCCGCCGGGTTCGGCACGTCCTTCGCGCTCACCGGATCCACCGCCACCGTGATGGGCTCGGCGCCGGCGGCGTACGCGGGAGCCGCCTCCGGGCTGTTCAACACCACCCGCCAGATCGGCAGCGCCACCGGCGTGGCACTCGGAGGCAGCCTGCTGGCCACCAGCAGCGACTACGGGTCCGGGCTGCGCGTCAGCATGGGCATCGGTGTCCTCGCCTACCTGACGGCCGCCGCGCTCGCCTGGCGCTGCGTGCCGGCCAAGGGGGACGCGGGCGGGGAGTGACCGTGAGCCGACTCGCGCTGTCCCGACCGGGGCGGGGCCGAACGGCCGACCTGCTCCGGGCCCGGGCTCCGGGCTCCGGACCAGGGCGGAGTCCCCCCGTGTCCGGTGCCTCGCGGTCTACGACATGTCCTGGGCGTGTCAGTCCGGCGGGTTCGGCCAGTTCGAAGTCCAGGGTTTCGCGATGTGTTCGAGTCGGCGGGCGGCACTGCTGTGGTGCGGGTGGAGGGCGTCGGCGGCACACCAGGCTCGCCCTCGCGGTCTGGCGACTGCCGGACGAGTGAGAGCGGACCGCCCTGATTCGCCACCTGGCCGGCCACGGCCAGGGCGCTCGGTCGATGGGGACTCGTCCTCTCCCCTGGTCCTCATCGCCCTCGGACTGCTCATCCTCGCCGAAGGCTGCGCCTTCGGACTGCAAGGCAGCGGGACGCTCCGTGGCCGATACGCCGACATACCAAGATGCCGACACCCGCCCCGCTCGATCCGGTGCCCCGGTGAGTTGTTGGCGGCATTTGACCGTTTCTGAGCAACCATAGCCACTGAGCGCTTCAGAAAAGCGTTCAGGGGTACTCCAGTCTGCGGAGGTTCACGATGTTCGAGGCAGCCGACATCCGCGAGTGGCGCGGTCATGAGGTGAGGGATCCGGGTGGTCACAAGATCGGGGTCCTGGAATCGGTGTATGTCGACACCGCGACGGACAAGCCGTTCTTCGCCACGGTGACCGTCGGCCTGCCCACGCGCCGCCGACTCGTGTTCGTGCCGCTCCCCGGCGCGACCGTCGGCCCGGGCTATCTGACGGTCACCTATGCCAAGGACCTGGTCAGGAAGGCCCCCGCGATCGACACCGACGGCGAGCTGCCCGCACCCGACGAACCGAAGGTCTTCGCGCACTACGAACTCGACTACGCACCGGGCACCGGCGGCGAGCGCCGCCTCGCCCGCCGCTGAGCCGCCGGAACCCGCCAGGAGAGCTGATGAGCTGGTTTCTTTTCCTGATTCTCGTGGCCGTCGTCCTCGGTATCATCGGATTCGCCGTGCACGGCCTCTTCTACCTGCTGATCATCGGCGCCGTCGTCCTGCTCGCCGACCTCGTCTACGCCGCCATGCGCATCCGGCGCGGCGGTCGAAAGCACCGCATCGCGCGCTGAGGCGCCGTCCGCTCCGAGGGGTGAACGGGCCACTGCGGTCCTGTCCGCCCCCTCGGAGCGGACGGCGCCTCAGAGCGGACGGCGCCTCAGAGCGGACGGCGCCTCGGAACGTGATCATGACCTTCAGTCCCTCGCGCTGGTCCATCGCCCGGCAGCCCTCCGGTGTCGATGACGGTGACCGGGCCGCCCGGCTCGACGCGGGCCTGGTGGGCGGCGCGGTAGCCGATTCCGTAGACGTCGGCAGCGACGGCAGCGACGGCAGCAGCGAGTCGTCGACGCCCGCGGGCAGCTTCACCAGCGCGCCCTGTGCCTGCGGCACGCGAATGGCCGGCGGGCGGTCGGAGGCTCTGGCGTGGTGCCCGCTCGGGATGCTCACGCTGATCTCGGGCGGGAGTCTGCAGCGAGCGGCTCGCGAACCACCTGAACGGTGCCCTGGCCAGTCGTACCCGGCTTCCGCTCACTCCCACCTGATCCGCTCTTTCGAGAAGGCGTCGATGCCCCGTATCCGTGCGTCGTCGCGTGAGATGCCTCCCAGGCGGACGACGAGTCCCGGCAGGCGTGCCACGCTCGAGAGGTCCACCGCCGGGCAGGCCACCGAGGGGGCGGTGAGGACGAGTTCGGTCAGGGCGGGGAAGGCGTTCGGCAGGGTGTGCAGGTCGAAGTGTTCCGGGCCCTCCGGCAGTTGGAGCGCCAGGTGGGTGACTCCGTCGTGTACCAGGGCGGCCGGGATCGTGTAGGAACGTTCCGACTGGACGATGAGGTGGGTCAGGGTGGGCAGGCTCGTCAGTTCGGTGAGTGCCTCCACCGCGCCGGCGAAGAGCCCCAGCCAGGTCAGTCCTGTCCAGCCCGCCGTGTGGTCCGCCCAGTCGGTGGGCAGCGCCGCGAGGGTCAGTTCCGTGACGTGCGGGATGGCGGGCAGGGCGTAGCGCATCTTGTCCCGGCTCCGGCCCGTTCTGATCCAGAAGCCGGGTGTGCGAAAGACCTGATGCAATGCGGGGAGCGACGTGCCCAGGCTCAGGGTGGACAGCGTCGTCGCGCGGGACAGCGGCGCGAGGGAGACGTCGTCGGCCAGCACGTTTCCCGTGACCCGAAGGTGCTGAACCCGGTGGTCGAGGGCGAATCCGGCGATGTCCTCCACGGAGCCGGCCCGCGAAACGGTGAGTCTGTCGACGTGTCCCACCACCCTTGCGTGGGTGAGCCGTTCGGCGGTGTCGATCGCCAAGGCCTCGACGTCCAGGCCGGCGAGTACGTCGTCCGCGAACTCGGCGCCGGGAAACTGGTCCCAGGCGGCGGCCAGTTGCGCCGACAGCACTTGGCGCTGGTCCCGCGGAATGTGTTTCAGGAACTGGAGCGACTCGGGGCCCGCGACCTCGCTGGCCAGGTAGACGGCGTGCAGGCACAGCAGGCCGTCCTGCCAGTCGAAGTCGCGCTGCAGAGCTGCCAGCAGATCGGGGCCCACGGCCGTGTACGGGCTGAAGTCGAAGGTCTTCGTCCCGGACTTCTTGGCCACGGTCCGGAAGGACTTGGCCACTCCGGTGATGAGGGATCGCCGGTCGTCCTCGTCCATCTGCACGGCGTAGGGGATGCAGGCCGCTGCCGCCATGCGCATCCGGGCCCGCTGCCGCCCACCGGCGACCCGCCGGAGCTTTCGGCGGAACTGCGCGACGAATTCACGGGTGTCCGCGAGGTTGCACTGGCTCATCGCGAAGTGCAGGACGTCGTCCCAGGTCTCCTCCCCGGCATGCCCGGCCAATTGCCCGAAGGCGCGCTGCGCCACCATGTCGGTCGCGGCGAGATAGTCCTGGAAGGTGCGGTGGCTGAAGCGCAGGCTTTCTTCGGCCGGTGCGACGAGGAGTCCGCTGCGTTGCTGCAGGGCCCTGCGGATCTCTTCGGGACTGTGCGCGCCGGCCTCACGGCCCAGGCTGCCCAGTCGTTGCCCGACCTTCTCGTCGAAGCGGTCCTGGGTGATCTCCCGCTCCCCCTCGGTCGTGAGGTAGCCGGCCACCCAGGACAGGATCGCACGTCGCTGGTCCACGTCCAGGTGCGGCAGCGGGTCGGGCACCTCGCGATCCGCGTCACGCAGGCCCAGCATCATGTCGATGGTGCGGGCGTACAACTCCTGGCGGAATCGCGGAAGCCTGGATCCGTGGACTTCGTGCAGCTTGCAGAGCACGGCGCACAGCAGGGGGGTCGCGGCGAGTGCGGCCAGGTCCGGTGACGCGTTGATGAGTTTGTTCAGTCCCGTCTCCAGGACCGACAGCCGCGTGGTGCGCCGCTCCCGTTCCTCGTCGCCCAGCCAGGACGACCTCGCGCCGAGCTTGGCCGCCTGGTGCCATTTGCGGATGAGCTCGGCTCGCTGGGTCTCGTTGAGTTCGAGGAGCCTCAGCTCGACGAACCCGAGTTCCTTCGGCGGGCTCCATTGGACGAGGGCTTCGGGTCTGCCGGTGACGATGATGCGTACGGACGGGAATTCCCTCAGCAGGTCCACGATCCAGCGGAGTACCCCGTCACGGTGGGCTTCCAGCACCTCGTCCAGACCGTCGACGAGCAGCAGGGCCCGGTCGTCGTCCAGGAGCCGACGGACCCAGCCGTCCGGTGGCCGGGTTCCTGTGGCGATGCGGTTGAAGTCCAGGAAGCGGTCGGGCTCCGGGGGAACCCCGTCGAGGCCCTCCTCCTGCTTCCAGCGGGGCGCGTACATGTCGCGCAGCCTGATGAGGAACGGGACCCGGGCGTTGAACGATTCGAGGGGGCCTCTGCACGACTGGCGTGCCATCGACACGGCCAGCCATTCGAGGAGGGTGGACTTGCCCGCGCCCGGATCGCCCCGCAGCAGCATTCGGGCGTTCTTGGGTATGAGGTGTTCCACCGGCCTGGACTGATCGGTCGACGACAGCCCGAGGGAGCGCAGTCCCGCGTGCAGACTGACGTAGGCGTGCTCGATACCGATGTCGTCCGCCAGTCCGCGCAGGCCCAGGCCGAAGAGCTCGATGTGCCCGTAACGGCGTACCACCTCGCGCCGGTAGACGTCGAGGTAGGCGGCGTCACGGGCGTCCGTCTCGGTGATGGCTCGCGTGACGCGGAACACCCGGTCCGCGAAGGGCACGGCCTCGAAGAAGCCTCCGATCGGTGCGGCTTCCAGCCTGGCGTGTCCCCAGCCTGCGGCATCGCGCACGACGACGCCGACCAGCCAGCGTCCGGCGTGGAAGACGGGAGCGCCTGACATTCCGCCCCAGGGGTGTGCGCCCTGCGGCGGGTGGCCGACGAGTTGCAAGGAGAGGTATCCGTGTCCTTCGGCGCTGTTCGGGGCAATGCGGAAGTCCGCCTCCAGCGGGGCCACTCCGGCGGCCGTCCGCGTCATCACCGCGGGCAGGCCGAGGGCCGAGCAGTCGTCGAAGTGCGCGTCCGCGGCCAGCTCGCTCATCTCGACTTCGGACAGATCTCCTGGCCCGGCGATCTCCTCGGCGGTGAGCAACAGGGCGATGTCGCGCTCGACACGGACCACTTCCGCCCGGGCGGTACGCAGACCGACCATGCGGCACACGCGCAGGTCGTCGTCCGCCACGTCCTTGACGACATGCCCCGCCGTCAGGACGACCCGGCTGTTCAGGAGATACCCGCTGCCGAGCACCCGGTCGTCCCCCGTGGTCACGGCCACGAGATGCGCGCGCCGGGGATGCCGCGCCACGGTCACCGCACGATGCGATGGCCGGCGTCGGCAGTGCCGATCTCGGGGCTGACTCCGGTGGACGCAGACAGGGGTTCGAGGTTGAGCGTGACCCGATGCGTGTGTGCCGTCGACCACCGGCCCTCGGTGTCCGCGGTGACGACCCACGCTTTGACACCGCCCTTGACGCTCTGGTCCCGGGTCAGTGCGACGGTGAATTCGAGCTCGATCGGCCCGATCCGAAAACGGATGTCGGAATCGGGGTCGGCACCGGCTGCTTCGGTGATCTGGGTGCGCAGCGCTCGCACGGCAGAGACCAGGTCGATGGGTGGGCTGTCGTCGGGCTGGCGCGACATGAGCGACCAAATCTCCTGTCTGTGGGCGGAGTTGTCGACTTCCATCATCCTGCACCGGCTGGTCTGTGCACAGACGGTGGGGAAATCCGCTCGCCTCTCAGGAGCAGCCGCAGACGATCCCCTCTCGCGCAGAGACGAACCCGGCCGCCTGCTCCTCGGCCCGGTCGACTGCACGGTGCCCCGCACTCGGCGTAGGTTTTCCCCGGCGTTCACCGGCGGCCGGCGCCGGAGGACGACTCACCACGTACGCAAGGAGCTCTTATGATCTTCATCACCGCCAAATTCCGTGTCCGCCCCGAAGACGCGGACAGGTGGCCGGAGATCGTCGCCGATTTCACGGCAGCCACCCGCGCCGAACCCGGCTGCCAGTTCTTCGACTGGTCCAGGAGCGTCGAGGATCCGACGGAGTACGTGCTGGTCGAGGCGTTCCGCGACGACGAGGCCGGCGCGGCCCACGTCCAGTCCGACCATTTCAAGGCCGCGCAGCAGACCCTGCCGCCCCACCTGGCCGCGACACCGCGCATTGTGAACATGAACATCCCGCAGGACGACTGGTCGCTGCTCGGCGAGATGGCCGTCGACTGACATTCCCAGAGGCGAAGTGCGATCCGCGGGGCCGCGAGGACGGTACCCGAGACGCGGGCGAATCCGGCACTCCGTCCCGGCCGGCCGGGTCTCAGCCCGGGTGACCTGGACGGCGCGTGATCGTGCCGCTTACGCACCCGGCGCCCCGGCCTCATATGCTCGGGGCATCCATTCGATTCCACAGGAGCAGAGCAATGAGCCAGAACGTCTTTTTCGAGGTCACCGCTGACGGCGAGCCGCTCGGCCGTATCGAGTTCAAGCTCTTCGACGACGTCGTCCCGAAGACCGCGCAGAACTTCCGTGAGCTGGCCACCGGCGAGCACGGCTACGGCTACAAGGGCTCCCCGTTCCACCGGGTCATCCCCGACTTCATGCTCCAGGGCGGTGACTTCACCAACCAGAACGGCACCGGCGGCAAGAGCATCTACGGCGAGAAGTTCGCCGACGAGAACTTCAAGCTCAAGCACACCAAGCCGGGCCTGCTGTCCATGGCCAACGCCGGCCCGAACACCAACGGCTCGCAGTTCTTCGTCACCACCATCGTCACCAGCTGGCTGGACGGCAAGCACGTCGTGTTCGGCGAGGTCGTCGAGGGCATGGACGTGGTGAAGGCGATCGAGGCGCTCGGCAGCCGTTCCGGCACCACCTCCAAGAAAATCATCGTCTCCGACTGCGGCACTGTCTGAGGACCTGCTGCTCCGGTGAGGCAGGCAGCCGGGCCCTCGCGCCCCTGCGCCTCCTGACGTCGGCCTCCGCCGCTCCGTCGTGGGGCGGCACGGACACAGCCGCATCGGCCCCGCCACCAGGTCCTGACCGGGTGGCGGGGCCGGCCGATGTCGCGAACCGCTCCCCGACGCGACGTCACACGGCCTTCGGGCCGCGCCCGGACGCAGGCTGACGGACGGCGGCCCGACCGGTGGAGCTGCCCTGCCCGAGGGCGGGAATCGACCGGCGTTTCCCGCACTGAATTGCACTCTCCGGTGGGTCTTTCGGCTTCATGCAGTGGTGATCACAACGACGGCGCACCCGCTGCACAGCCGAAGGGGACACCACCATGAACAGACGTCGACAGCCCCGCCTGGCGAGACGCGCTCGCCGCGTCGTGACGGGCAGAGCGCCCGGCGGAGGACGCAAACCACTTGAGCAGGGCCTCCAGGCGGTCCATGATTCACCGTTCGTGACGACACCGAAGCAGACGACAGCGAAGCAGCAGCTGGTCCGGGCGGCCGCCCGCAACAACGCCGAGTGGTGCGCGGCGATGAGCCGATCGCACGGTCTGACAAGCGAGTTCGGGCAGCACACCTGGACCGCTCCGGCCCGCACGCCGCTGTACTACCCCGACGCGGTGACGCTGCTTCCGGACGCCGACCCGGCCGCGTTGACCGACCGGATCGACACCGACGCGCCCGGCGCCTCCGTCAAGGACAGCTTCGCCTGCCTCGATCTGACAGGGGCCGGCTTCCACGTCCTGTTCGAGGCGCAGTGGATCCACCGCCCTGCCGGTGCATCCGCCGTCACGTCGGATCTCGTATGGGAGGTGGCGGACACCCCGGACACGCTGCGCGCCTGGGCCCGGGCGTGGGATCGAGGCGAGGGGAACGCCGGCCTCTTCCGGCCCGAACTGCTCGCCGATCCGGCCACGTCCGTGCTCGCCGGACGCTCGGCCGACGGCCGCGTGGTCGCCGGAGCCGTCGCGAGCCGCAGCGACCGGGTCGTCGGTGTCTCCAACGTCTTCGCGGTGGACGGCGGCCCTGACAGGGCCTGGCCGGGCGTTCTGGGCGCGGTGCACCACCTGTTTCCCACCCTGCCGGTGGTCGGCTACGAGCACGGCGACGATCTTGCGTCCGCCGTGCGACACGGCTTCGAACCGATCGGCCCGCTGCGGGTCTGGCTGCACGGCGGGTGACCTGCTCCAGGCGCGGCCCGACCGCCCGTCCCTCGCCCCCCTCCCTCGTGCCGCTGTCCGTCGCGTGCGGCGCGGGCGTCCACCCGTCGCGAGGCTCGGGCCGAGGCGCAGGCTCGTGGCGGCAGGGTTCGCTGCGGCCCCGGGGCCTTACTAGAATCCTGGGCACGGCGCCCCGCCCACCAGGCGACTTCGCGGCGCCGACGCCCGGCACGAGGAAGGCCGCGACCATGCGTGAACTGGCCGACACTGCGCGTCAGTGGGCGACCCAAGGACGGACGGGCGTCCTTGCCCGTCCCCTCGCCGAGCAGGGCTTCGGCCCCAGGCACCCCGCGGACGCGCTCCTGATCGACGAGGACGGCCGGTGCCACGGCACGCTCTACCGCGGCGCGTTCGACGAGTACTTGGCGGCGGAAGCCACCGCCCTCCCCGCGGGGCACACCGCGAGCGTGCGTACGGTGTCCGTCCACGACGAGGGTGTGAAGCAGGCCGGTCTGACGTGTGGTGGACAGGCCGAGATCCTGCTGCAACCCCTCGACGCCGTTCCCGCCCGGTGGTGGGACCTGCTGGCCGAGGGTGCCGACGCGGCGCTCATCACCCAAGTGGACGACAGCCGGGCCATGGCCGCCAGCACGGTGACAACACCCGAGGCCCCCGGCACGGCCGACACGGACGGCCCCGCGCCGGCAGTGGATCGCGCACGGGAGCTTCTCGCCCGCCGCAGGGCCGGCCGCGACACGCATTACGCCGACGAAGGGCTCGTCCTCATCGAGACCTTCCCGGCCGTACCCCATCTCGTCGTCGTCGGAGGGGGCGAGCTCGCCGACCTGCTGGTCACGCAGGCGCGCCTGCTGGGCTGGGACGCCACGGTGGAGGCCGGCGCGCGGGAGAGCGTCGGCCTGCTTGCCGAGCGCCCGGCCGCCGCCTGCCTGGTCGTCCTCAGCCATGAACCGGATGTCGATGTCCCGGTCCTGTCCGCGGCGCTCACCACGGGCGTTCCGTACGTGGGTGCGCTGGGCTCACGCCGCACCCAGGCCCGCCGTGCCGCGGAGCTGACCAAGGCCGGCCTCGGCACGGAGCACCTCGACCGCATCCACGGACCGATCGGTCTCGACCTGGGTGCCCGCACCCCGGCCGAGACCGCTCTGGCCATCTGCGCCGAGGTGCTGGCCACGCTGGACGGACGGGTGTGAGGCACGGATCGTGCGCACGGGCAAAGACCGAGATACGCGAACCTGTCGGCAGAGGTCACACGGTCGCCGACGACCCCGTGCACGCCGCGCGAGCTCGTCGCGTCAGACGTGGGTCTCCGCAGGGAAGGTCAGACGTGGGTCTCGGCGGGGAAACCGGTCCACCTGAGCTCGGCGGGCAGATGACGCATGTCGTTGGAGACGAGCAGGGAGGCGGGCCGGTCCGCCGCGTAGCGGATGACGGTCAGCGCGGCGTTGGCGTGGTTGATGCCGAGCCAGCGCCACTTGGGCGCATACATGGCCTCCCGGACGATCCAGGCGATGAGGAAGTTGTGGGTCACGACCAGTTCGTGCCGGGGCTCGTCGCCGTCCACCGGCCCGGTGAACCGGTCGAGCGCCTGACGAGCCAGTACAGGCCCACGCTCGCGCTCGTCGGCGGTGGCGCCTTCGAGGAAGCGGAGGAAGAAGTCGGCCTGCTCCGGCGGGAGTTCGTCCCTGCCGGGCAGGTAGGGGACGTAGTCGCCCGCGATCTCGGAGGGATGCAGCGAGACGTCGCTCAGCTCATCGCCGAGGAGCCGTGCCGTCTCCTGCGCCCGCGCCAGGGGGCCATGATGAACCGCGGCGAGGGGAACGTCCCGCAGCCGCCGGCCGAGCAGGGTGGCCTGCTTGCGGCCCGCTTCCGTCAACCCGCTCTCCTCCGAGGACGCCTGGCCGTGACGGACGAGGTAGAGGTACCGGGTGGCCGTGCCGCTCATCGAATGCTCCTCGTGCTGCCGGCGATCTTGTAGCCGGACAGACGTTGCGCGCACGGCTCCGGTTGCCTCGAGTGTGACCGCCGCAGAAGTTCACCGGCAGACGGAGGCGAGTCGGACGCGGTCGCGGAGACCTGGGCACGGCAGCGTGATCAGGGACAGGCCACGGCTTGGGATGCCCGGCGTGGGCTGCGCTCGTCCACCACGGCGGCGAGGTCCATGAGGACCGGGTGTGCGGTGACGTCCTTGTGCGACACCACACGGTCCAGGGCGATGGCCAGCTTCACCGCGGAGAGGGAGGTGCCGCCGCGGTCGAAGAAGTGGTCGCGGCGTCCGATCCGCTCGTGCGGGACGCGTAGGGCCTGCGCCCAGGCTGCCGCCAGCCGCCGCTCGGTCGGTGTGGCAGGTGACTCCTGGTCCTCGTCGGTGGCGGCGAGGTCCGCGGCGAGCGCCACGAGCGCCTTCTTGTCGATCTTGCTGTTGGGTGTCAGGGGAAGGGCGTGGCGCCAGTGAAAGGCCGCGGGGATCATGTAGGCGGGCAGTGAGTCACCCATCCGGTCGATCACGGTCCCGGTGTCGAGAGGCTTCGGGCCGGAGTAGAAGGCGACCAAGTGCTTGCTCTGGTCGGCGCGTTCGGTCACCACCACCGCGCCGTCGCGCACACCGGGGACGCGGAGCAGCGCGTTCTCGATCTCGCCGATCTCGATCCGGAATCCGCGGATCTTGACCTGGGCGTCGCGGCGGCCGAGGAACTCCAGCTTCCCCGAAGGGTGCCAGCGGCCGTAATCGCCGCCGAGGTAGAGTCTGGTGTCCGCCCGGTACGGATCGGCCAGGTAGGCCGCCCGTGTGCGTTCGGGGTCGTTGATGTAGCCGCGGCCGACGCAGACCCCGGAGAACGCGATCAGGCCCGGGGCGCCCAGGGGTACCGGCATCAGGTGTTCGTCGACGACGTGGACCCGCACGTTGTTCACCGGGGGACCGAGCAGGATGCGGTCCGGCGCCTCACGCATGACCTCGTGGTTCGTGTCGTCCGAGGTCTCGGTGAGCCCGTATGCGTTGACCAGTGCGACCCCGGGCTGGGCGGTGAACCAGCGTTCGGCGAGCTCCTGCTTCAGCGCCTCTCCGGTGACCGACACGTATCGCAGGCCGGGCAGCGTACGGGGGCGCTGTTCGAGCTCGGTCAGAACCGCTTCGAGGTAGGACGGCACGACCTGGAGGACGGTGACCTCGCCGTCGGCGACGATGTCGAGGAAGCGGGGGACGTCGAGGACGGCGTCCTGTCCGACCAGCAGGGTCCGGCCGCCGACGAGCAGTGCCGAGATCAGCTGCCACAGGGAGATGTCGAAGCACTGCGGTGCGGTCTGGGCCACCACCTGCCCTTCGCCGATCTCGAGGTCGTCGATCTTGGCGTAGAGGTGGTTGAGCATGCCCGCGTGTTCGCACATCGCGCCTTTCGGCTCGCCGGTCGAGCCGGAGGTGAAGTAGACGTAGGCGAGTTGGTCGGGCCATACGGGGAGGCCTGGATCGTTGTCTCCGTGGTCTTCTTCGTAAGCCGCCGCGGCCAGGACCCGGTCGACCCCAGGCATGGTGTCGAGTGCCCGGTCGAGCGTGGTGGTGCTTCCGGGTTCGGTCAGCACCAGGCGGCATCGGGCGCGGGAGAGCGTGGCGGCGATGCGTTCAGCGGGGAAGTGCGGCTCGACGGGAAGGTAGACGCCTCCGGCCTTGAAGACGGCGATCACCGAGGCGAGCCAGTCCAGGTTGCGTTCGGTCACCACCGCGACGACGCCTTCCCTGGTCAGCCCGCGGGCCACCAGGGCGCGTGCCAGCCGGTTCGCGCGAGTGTTGAGCTCCTTGTAGGTCCACTGCCGGTCGCCGTGCACGGCTGCGACGGCATCCGGATGCTCGCGCACCCGCTGCTCGAACAGCTCGTGCACCGCCGCGTCGGGCAACTCCCGCTCCGGTCCGGCCAGTCCGTCGAGCTGGTACCGCAGTTCTTGGCCGGACAGCAGGCACTGGTGTGCGTGTCGGGCGTCGGGGTCGGCGACCAGAAGCGCGAGCGCGGTCAGGTGATAGCCGGCGATGCGGGCGGCGCAGGCGGCGTCAAGCACTTCGGTGCGGTAGCGCAGACGCAGGACCTGGCCGCCGTCGTGGGGGCCGACGCCCACCCGGAGGACGGTGTCCTCGGTGAGGTCACCGTCGATCGCGGTCGGATCGAGAATGGTCTGGAACAGCGGTCCGGTCAGGCCCAGTTCGTCCCGCAGCGCATCGATGTACTCGGTCGCGTCCTGGTGGTGGGACAGCACGTCCGCGACGATGTGCTGGGCGTGGTGCAGCAGTTCGCGCCAGCTCGCGGGGCCGGTGCTGAGCCGACACGGCACCGGGCCTCTTCCCGCGGCGACGTAGCCGGTGGTGATCTCCCGCTCGCCGGACAGTGCCGTGAGCACCTTGGCGTGCGCTGCCAGCAGGAGCGCACTGAGCGGCACCGCCGAATCGCTCGCCAGCCTGCGCAGTCCACTCATGGTGGCTTCGGGTACCGATGTCTCGTACTCCCCCACTCCGGTCCGCGGTTCGAGGGCCCCGCGAGGGAGGGGGGTGAGGTTCCCGGACGTCAGAACCCTGCGCCAGTAGTCGCGGTCGGCCTGGGTGTGGTTCACCTGCGTTGTCATCAAAGTCTCCGTCAGTTCGCTTTCACTGGGCGCGGGTTCAGTCGCTGCGGCCCGGGGTGGCACGGGGGGTGTCGGCTCCTCGGCGGTCCTCGGGACGGAGGCGGCCGTCCGGCATCTCCCGGGCGGGATTGCCTCCCCACCGAGCGTGGGCGGGGACTTCCTCGCCCTTCATGAGGAAGGAGTCGGGAGCGAGCACGGCGCCGTCGTCGACCGTCACGCCGTAGTGGACGAATGCTCCGACCCCCAACGTGCAGCCCCTGCCGAGGGCGCTGCGATCGGACTTGAAGGCGCCGTCCTCCTGCGAGTGGCACTGGATCACCGTCCCGGCGTTCAGCGTGCTGTCGTCGCCGACGGTGACGAGGGTGCGTTCCGGGAAGAAGCAGCCGTCGTCGAAGACCCGCTTGCCGATCCGGGCACCCAGCAACCGCCAGATCACGTTCTTGAAGGGGGTGCCGTTGAAGGCGTCGATGTAGTGGACCGAGGCCATCTTCCAGAAGCGTTCATGGCGCCAGAAGGAGGGCTCGTAGATCGAGCAGTACAGCGGCTTCTGGTCCTTGAATCCGGTGGAAGCCCGTTCGATCAGGGCGAAGTGGACGACGGTGAACACGAGGACGACGACGCCGGCCAGCCCGATGGCCGGCGCACCGAGCACGGGGTAGAGGTCGGCCGCGCCCATGGTGATGAGCGTGATCACGAAGAAGTGCAGGAGGCGCGCCAGCAGGTACAGGCCGGCGGTCGCGGCGTTGTGCCTGTTCTTGGCGGCCAGGCGGCGGTGCAGCTCGTCGCCGGTCTGCAGGTGGCCGAACCGGTTGTCACGCAGCACCGTGCGTGGGATCTCGAAGCTGGGCGAGCCCAACAGGCCCACGCCCTCTCGCACCGGTCCGTCGATGGGGACCATGACCTTCGTGGCGAGGAGGCAGTTGTCGCCGGTCTTGCCCAGCGACGGGTAGGTGATGCGGTTTCCGAGGAAGTTGCGGGGTCCGATGGATGTGCGGGACACGCGGAAGGACGTGTTCGAGAGATCGACGTTCATGATCGACAGTCCGTCGGCGATCATGGTGCCGGTGCCGACGGAGCTCAGATAGGGGTTGTCGTGCCGTACTTCGGTGCCGAAGTTCGACCCGGTCTGCTCCACGTGGGAGAGGTCGTATCCGAGGTAGCGCAGGTAGTGGACGATGGCGGAACTGTCACCGAAGAGCGTGGTGAAGAGCCTCCTGTTGGTGATCAGCTCGATCGCCCGCTGGATGCCGTAGTGGAATCCGTACAACGGATAGACCGTGCCCGGCCTGATGGCGCGGTTGAGCAGGCGCGGCACGACGGCCACGGCGACGAGACCGGCCAGCAGGGAACCAAAGAAGACGATCAGGGACACGGCCAGGGCGTAGGTGTAGAACTCCGGGCTGGTGAAACCGGTTTGCTGAGATGCGAGGAGTTCGCGCAGTTGCGGGGCGCCGGCGAACAGGAGGCTCAGGCCGCCGAGCGCGAGGGGCAGGTACACCGTCAGCAGAGTCAGGAGCTGCAGGACTCCGTAGGTGGTCCTCTTCGTCGTGGGGCAGTCGGTGGGGTCGACCGTCCGGTAGTCCACGTCGGTGGGCTCCGCCGGCGAGCCGTGCCGGCGCTCACCGGCGGGCACCGCCTGGCCGGAGTGCAGGGAGGAGGCGTGGCCCAGCTGAGAGCCGTCGCCCATCGACGTCTCGATGTCGAGCACGGTGTGCTCGCTGACGAGCACCTCGCTGCCGATGCGGACCGGGCCGGTCTGGATCTCGCCGGCGTGAGCGCGGTAGCAGGACAGGAGCACGTCCTTGCGGATGACGGTGCCGTCCCCGACGGTGAGCAGGTCGGTGCAGACGGGTGTCGACCGGGTGAGGATCGTGACGCCCTTGCCGATGCGCGCGCCGAGAGCCCTGAGGTAGAGCACGTAGAGCGGCGAGCCGACGAAGAGGCGCAGGGGGCTGGTGCGGATCAGGGTCTTGACGATCCAGAAACGCAGATAGGCGATGCCCCACAGAGGGAATGCGCCGGATCGCCACCGGCCGACGAGCGTCCACTTGGCCGCGATCGGGACGGCGCACAGGCCCAGGAAGGTCAGGACGGCGAAGAGGACCGACCGCAGATAGACGTCGGGCAGACCCGACCCCGCGGAGATCCACTCGTATCCCTCGGCGGCCACGAGCGCGGCGAGGCAGGAGTGGCCCAGGAAGAACAGGAACTGCAGTGCTCCGCAGAGGACATAGCGCCGTGTGACGGCCGCTCCCCTCGTCTCGGGCGACGCGGGGGCGGCGGCCGGCGGCCGCGGCGGTGTCGACGGCTCCGTATCCCCGGCCGACGCCTCCGAATCCCAGGCCGACGTCTCCATATCCACGGGCGACGTCTGCCCGGGATCCACGGTCGACGCCTGCGCGGGTGGGACCGAGGCAGGGATGGGGGCTGCCACCGCGTCGGCCGACGCGGTGGCCAGGCTCCGGAGGGTGGGGTGCCGGTAGATGTCCTTCATCGACACCGTCGGCAGGTCCGCCCGTTTCCGGACGCGTGCGCAGAACTGGGCCATGACCAGGGAGTCGGCTCCCAGGTCGTTAAAGAAGTGGCTGTCGGCCGGCACCTGCTCGACGCGCAGGACGCCCGCGAGCACCTCGGCCAGCAGCCCCGCGGTGGCGGCGACCGGGCCGGTGTCCCCTCTGCCCTGGACGGTCGCGACACCGGCCGGATCGGCCGTCAAGACCTCGACGGATTTCCCTGACACATGAGCTCCCTGGGGATCTTTCGGCGAATGCCGATCGGTTGGCGCGGAATCGTCATGCCCGCCTTTCCAGTAGGCCCGGCCGGGCGACTTCTGTCCCGCCCCTGAATGTCGGATCTTGACAGGCGGTATCGCCCTTGATACCGCGAGGTAAACGGCGGCCACCTGCACGCATTTCCTACGCTCCGTGCACGCGGCGCGATTCTCCGTGCGCACGGTGACCAATTGCCGCCGAACACCGCAGGCAGTGACTTCTCTGCCGGGGAGACCGTCGCCGAATGAGATGAAACCTGCCGCATGGGTGCCGACGCGGCTTCGGCCACCGGCTCCGTTCGCCTTCCTCCGATGGCCGGCCGCTTCCCGTACGCATAAACGCATCGGACGTCAAGCCCCGAATTTCTGTGACGTGACCGGAAAACCAGGGCGAGGCGTACTGGAGGGGTCCCGCTGAGACGAAACTCGCCACCTGATTCTTCCCTGGCCGAGACGCAATCAATGGCCAGGAGAGGCTCCCCCACGCACAACCGAGGAGATACCCATGCCCGTCATATCCGTTCCCCAGGATTTCAACGAGGACGACCTCTACGTAGATCTTGACGGACTGGTCGGGCACCCGCTGTTCCTCAAGTGCGAGGGCTTCAACTTCGCCGGCTCGATCAAACTCAAGGCCGCCTCCGAAATGGTCGAGGCCGCCGAACGCGACGGTCTGCTGACGCCGGACTCCGTCCTGGTCGAGTCCTCCTCGGGCAATCTCGGCGTGGCGCTGAGCATGATCGCGGCCAGCAGGGGCTACCGGTTCGTCTGCGTGACCGACCCCCGCTGCAACCTGTCGACCAGGCTGACGATGGAGGCACTGGGGGCAGAGGTCCATGTCATCACCGAGCCCGACCCCGTCACCGGCTTTCTCGGCGCCCGCATCGACCACGTGCACGCGCTGTGCGCCTCCGACGAACGCCATCTGTGGCTCAACCAGTACGCCAATCCCGGCAACGGTCTGGCGCACTACCGCCGGACCGCCCCCGCCATCGCCCGACAGTTCCCCGACCTGGACGTGCTGTTCGTCGGTGCCGGAACGACCGGCACGCTGATGGGCTGCGCGCGCTACTTCCGCGAGTGGCACCGGCCCGTGCGCATCGTGGCCGTCGACAGCGTCGGCTCGGTGACGTTCGGAGACACCCCTGCCCGGCGGCTGATCCCGGGCCTGGGCACGAGCCGGCGCCCCGAACTGCTCGACGAGTCCTTCGTCGACGACGTGGTTCACGTGTCGGAGCCCGACACCATCCGGGCCTGTCATCGGCTGGCCGGGCGCGGTTTCCTGTTCGGGGGTTCCACCGGCACGGTGGTCAGTGGCGCAACGGAGTGGCTCGCCCGGCAGGAGGGACGGAAGCTGACCGCGGTGGCCATCGCCCCCGATCTGGGTGAGCGATACCTGGAGACCGTCTACCAGACCGACTGGGTCCGGCACCTGTACGGCGAGGACGCCCTGGACTCGCAGGTGCCGACGACCACCTCCCGGGCAGCGTGACGCCCGCCCGCTCCACTCGACGCCCGCCCCTCCCGCACTGGCCAAGGGAGTCCCGGCAGCACACCTGAAGGACCTCGGCGAACAGCACCGCGCCGACGCCGACACGGACTCACGTCCATGGCCGACAGCACCCAACGACCCTCGGGCCCAAGGCGCAAGCCTGCGGTGACGGCTGCGGATGCGAGGAAGCGTTCTGCCTTGCGCTCGTAGCGTCGGCGCAGGCGACGGCATCCGGAGATCCAGGGCACGGTTCTTTCGGCAACGCAGCGATGGCGGATGCCGCGCTTGCGTAGCCGTCGGCGCAGGTGATCGTAGTCGTAGGCTTTGTCGCCGTGCAGCTTGGCCGGGGGCCGGGGATCACGCCGTGCGCGGAAGGCCGGGACACCAGGTGTCGCCACGGTCAACGCCCGCTGTGCATGTGCGACTTCGTCAACACCCCTCCAGCTCAAGCCAGTTCCCTGCCAACGTTGTCAGATCTGACTGGTCTACACCCTTGACTGGTACAGACCAAAGCGGTTGAGTGTGGCTCCACACCCCCCACCGCGGCCGCCCCGGACGCCGTGACCGGTCCTTCGGCACGTGCGCACAAGGCTCTGCCTTGCGTCCGGTGCGGCCTGGCCGCAAAGGATCTGATTCCGTGTCGAAGCGACGCCTCTCCGCGCTCATGGCCGCCCTCGTCGTCGGAACCGCCGCGCCGGTGCTGCTGCCGGCCGCGAGCGCTTCTGCCGCGTCCTGTTCGAGCTACCCGAACTGGGTGGCCGGCAAGTCGTACGTCACCGGCAACGTCGTCCGGTACACCGACGGCAAGGCCTACATAGCCGAGCACGACAACCCGGGATACGACCCCACCATCAGCACCTGGTACTGGGAGCCCTACGCCTGCGACAGCGGCCCCACGAACCCGTCCGACGGCTTCGTCGTCAGCGAAGCGCAGTTCAACCAGATGTTCCCGAACCGGAATTCGTTCTACACCTACAGTGGCCTCAAGGCCGCGCTGAGTTCGTACCCCGGCTTCGCCAACACCGGCAGCGACACGGTCAAGAAGCAGGAGGCCGCGGCCTTCCTCGCCAACGTCAGCCACGAGACCGGTGGTTTGGTGTACGTGGTGGAGCAGAACACCGCCAACTACCCGCACTACTGCGACTGGAGCCAGCCCTACGGCTGCCCCGCGGGCCAGTCCGCCTATTACGGACGCGGCCCCATCCAGCTCAGCTGGAACTTCAACTACAAGGCGGCGGGCGACGCACTGGGCATCGACCTGCTCCACAACCCCAACCTCGTGCAGACCGACGCCTCCGTCGCCTGGAAGACCGGGCTCTGGTACTGGAACACGCAGTCGGGCCCCGGCACGATGACGCCGCACAACGCGATGGTCAACAGCGCCGGCTTCGGGCAGACGATCCGCAGCATCAACGGTTCCCTGGAGTGCGACGGCAAGAACCCGGCGCAGGTACAGAGCCGGGTGGACGCCTACCAACGGTTCGTGCAGATCCTGGGCACCTCGGCGGGCGCCAACCTGTACTGCTGATCAACACCGTGGGGGCGACCGGGCCGCCCCCACGGCAGGCGGCGCACCTACGCTGCGACCTTCGAGGTAACGGCGCATGTCGCGAAGCAGGGTCGGCGGAATCGGCTCGTGGCTTCGTCTGCCGTGACCTACCTGCCGAGTGATCGCGCATCCGGCCCCACCCGCCGCTCCTCGACTACGAGGACGAGCAGTTCTGTCCCGGCCGGCCGCGCCAGATGTTCGAGAAACTGACGGCGCCCGAGGACTACGTAGAGCTGACCGCCGCCACCGGTGCGCAGTTGCACTGCTCCTCGATGGCCCCGCGGCAGCACTGCGAGGTCGTCTTCGACTGGCTGGAGGGCAAGCTGTCCGGCAGTTGACGCCCGCGCCCTCGCCGCGATGCGGATCGCGCGGGCCGGCGCCGTGAGCTTCGGACAGGGCCGGACGGAACGTGCGTCTGTTCTAATGGCGCCCTCAGTCCCTGACGAAGGTGGGCAGTCGGTGACCCTTCCCGTTTCCCTGCGCGTGGTGAACGAAGGCCTTGCGTTCCTGCTTGAGCTTCTGGCGCTCGGGGCTCTCGCATGGTGGGGGTGGCAGAGCACGGGCGAGATCTGGCGGATCCTGCCGGCTGTCGCCGCTCCCGCGTCGGCCGCGCTGCTCTGGGGAATGTTCGCTGCCCCTCGGGCACGGTTCAAGGTCTCTGCGCCCACCGTGCTGGTGGTCAAGGCCGTGGTGTTCGGTTCCGCGACCGCATCACTCTGGGTGGTCCGGGGGCAGGTCTGGGCGGTCACGTTCGCCGTGGTGGTCCTGGCGAACACGGCCCTGCTGACGATGGACAGGTCCGCGACCGCGCGCCGCCTAGGCCAACCACCTCTTCCGGATGGCGAGTTCGGCGGTCATCGAACATAGGGCGGCGCACGCCCCACCCCGTACGGGACAAGCGTGGCCGTTGTGCGTCCCGACATTGGTCAGGACGCCGACGGCCGTGATCCGGCCCCGAGCCTGAGGCGGGGCTGAACGTCGTCGGGGTGCTCGCCGGTCTCGGCGGTACGGCCACCATGGCCGGCGGGATCGTCCTGACCAAGCGGTGGGGCCGTCCCGCCGGGGTCGGTCCGACGGCCCTGGCCGGCTGGCAACTGACGGCCGGCGGGCTACTGCTCCTCCCCCTCACCTTCGCGGTCGAGGGCGTGCCGGAGCGGATCGACGCCGGAGCGGCCGGCGGCTACGTGTGGCTCGGCAGCATGGGTGGGCTGATCGCGTACGCCCTGTGGTTCCGCGGGATCGGGAAGCTGCCGGTCGGTGCGTCCGCACCGTTGGTGCTGCTGTCACCGCTGGTCGCGACCGTCATAGGGATCGTGTCGGGCGAATCGCTCAGCCTGCCGCAGGCCTTCGGTCTCGTTCTCGCCCTGGCCGCGATGCTCGCCGCACAGCTCGATCCCCCGAGCATGAACGGCCTGTACGGCCGCGTCACGCGCCACGCATGCGCAGCCCCGCACAAGGAAGAGCACCGGATCCGAGCAGAAGACCGGATTCGGGATGAGTCCGCCGGCCCTGCTCGACCCCGGTGAGGGGACCGGCCGCTACCGACGGGGCACCGGCACGCTGCTGACCGGTGCCGACGGCCGGTCGTGGATCAGCGCCGAGGACCTCGGCGTCGCCGTGGTCGACGAACGCGAGACACCGGTGCGCGAACGCCGCATCACGGCCGGCCACCACGACGCGCTCCCGTCGGCCTGAGGCCGTTCGTCACCCGCGGCGCGGAGAGCGAGTTCATCGCATGCCACGGGTTCGGCGACGGCTCTCACCCGTTCGGGTCCCTCCTGGATGCCCGCGCCTCCCCCGCGGCGTCGACTGAAGGCAGGCCGTCGGTCGAGAGCGGGCCGGGGAGCGGCCTGTACGGCAGCGCCGCGTACACCGGAATGCGAGGAAGATCCCATGGCTCATGAGACCGCCCGTCCGTCCCGTCGCACGTTCCTGGCGAGGGCGGCGACCGCGGGGGCGCTCGCTGCCGTGCCGGGTCTGTCTGCGTCGGCGTGCACCCGGGACCGGCAGACACAGGCAGCGGCGGCCACACCGAGTGGTACCGGGCCGGAAGGTGCGCTGACGTCCAACGGATACGGACACACCGCTGCCGACTTCGCGCGCTCGGGACTCAAGCGCGACAGCGTCCAGGACTGGGAGGACGGTTTCCGCACCGCCGCGGACAACGACGACCCGAACGTCTTCGAGTGGTGGTACTCCGACTTCACCGGGGACGACGGCACCGTAGTGTCCTTCACCCTCAGCACCCGCGTCGACGACGGCTTCGTACCCGAGCCGGGCGAGGCCGGCCGCAAACCCAAGTCCAGCGTCATCGTCACCGATCCCGACGGCGCCAGCCACGGAGGATCCCACGCCTACGGATGGGACGAGTTCAGCAGCTCGAAGGACCATTGCAACGTGCGCCTGGGCCCGTTCACCTTCACCGGCGATCTGAAGACGTACCACATGAAGGGCCAGTCGGGCGACGTGGCCGTCGACCTGACCCTGACCAGTACGGTGGCCCCCTTCCGCCCCGGCACGGGCATCATCTACTTCGGCGACACGGAGAACTACTTCGGCTGGCTGTGCGTGGTGCCGTCCGGGACCGCCACCGGCACGGTCACCGTCAACGGAGAGAAGCGGTCGTTCACCGGGCTCGGCTACCACGACCGCAACTGGGGCAACCGGCCCTTCCCCTACTCCGTCGAGCAATGGCGCTGGGGCCGCGGATCCGTCGGCCCGTACGCGGTGATCGGCGCCGATCTCCATCTCCGCAAGGAGTACGGTTCCGCCGTCGTCCCCGTCTTCCTCGTCGACGACACCAAGTCCGGCGAGCGCCTGGTCGGCGCCTTCGACCCGCAGAAGGTCACGGCCCAGGAGTCCGACCCCGTGGCGCACCCCGACTCCGCCTACCCCGACGACTACTTCAGCACGGTCCACTGGACCTACAAGAACGGCAGGGACCAGGCCGACTTCACCTTCACCGACA
The DNA here is from genome assembly GCF_000424945.1 of Streptomyces sp. 142MFCol3.1. Classification (NCBI taxonomy): domain Bacteria; kingdom Bacillati; phylum Actinomycetota; class Actinomycetes; order Kitasatosporales; family Streptomycetaceae; genus Streptomyces; species Streptomyces sp. 142MFCol3.1. The sequence goes on along the minus strand of NZ_AUKV01000009.1, from coordinate 17,389 downwards.
CCGATCAGCTCATCGTCGCCCGGCAGTACCTCACCGACCCCACCCCGGCGCAGAGGACCGCTCTCAAGAAGCTCGGCATCGACGAGATCTGGTACACCCGCTACGCCGCCCGCAACGATCTCACCCTCTCCCTCGCCGACCTCCACGCCGCGGGCACGGGAACAGGGACCCTCGAAGCGGCCCAGTTCGGGCTGCGCACCGCACCGCCGAAGAACGCCACGTCCAGCGCTTCGCCCACGAGGTCGGCGTCCTGACGAGGAGGCGCGGTCTCGTCCCGTGACGTCCTCGGGCAGGCGTGCGGCTAAGACACCTGGCGCGTCGTTTGGCGGATCATTCTCACATCTCAACCGGCCACGCCAGGTCGGGAGTTCACCAACAAGGACGGCAGGGTCCGCAAAGCGGATGCCGAAGCTACGCCGGCGCCTCGTCGCGTGGGTGGCACCCGGTACAACACCTGCTGGGCGGCGACGCTCTCGGATCAACCAGCCGCGCGCACATCGAGCTTCCGCCACCGGCCGCTCCGCATCCCTCAGCCGGTCGCCCTCGCGCCCGGTCCGCCCGACGGCAGGGCAGGTGGTGGGGGCGGGGGCGGTGACGACGGTCCCGGCGAGGACGGAGTCTCGTCGTCCAGGTCGCCGCGGACCGCACCGATCGCGAAGGCCAGCATGGAGACGCAGAGGAGCAGGGCAACCGACCCCCAGATCGCCAACATCGCCCACATGGGCCAGCTGTTGGCCCCCTGGGCCCAGAGCGTCAGGATGGCTGCGCCGCCCATGCCCACGCCGTGCCACCGTACGATCCTGGCCGCTGTCGCCCGACGCCTGTTGTCCCGCGCGAAGAGCCCGCACGCCGCTCCGACCAGGGCGGTCAGACCGAACGAGAGGCAGGCGAGCGCACCGCCGAGGCGGTCTTCGGGCCACCCCACGGGTCCTTCGGACGTCTGCTGCCGCCGTCCGTCCGCGTCCCGTACCTCGACGACCTGCCCGTGCCAGATCAGACCGACGACCTTGTCGTCCGGCTTCATCTCCGACACCACCGGATCGGCCTTCCGGAACGTCACGCGCCACGGCTTGCCGGAGGGCAGCTCCAAATGCGCTTCGGGCGACGCTCGTTCACCGCGGTGCGTGACGGCCGTCCGAACGGTGAACTTCTGCTTCCACAGGCATCCCGACGCTTGTACCGGCACGGAGGTGCAAGCCGGGGCTGCACGGAACTCCCGTTCCCGCGCCAGCGCTCCGCGGATCTCCAGGGCCGTCCCCACCCCTACGGCGAGCGTCACCAATGCGATCAAGAGCCACATCACGTTCCGCGCCGGCTTGTTGTCCCCCGCTCCCACCGTGTCTCCTCTGCCGTCTCGCGCACCCCCGCACGTGCATTCGAGCACGATTGTAGGAGCGGACGACCAGGCCGACTGCCTCGGTGACGTCAAGATCGCGCAAGCATTCCCGCCGGCGACCGGTCACCCCGGCGCCGACCCGCGCTGTCGAGAAACCTGTGTTTCGGCCCGCGCGAGCGGATCTCGCACGGCCCTCCGGTGCCCCGGTCCGGAGACCGGGGCACCGGCGCCGCGGCGGCCGCTTTCCTTACGCCGCGACGATGCCCGCCACGCCTGACCCGGCGGCGCGGGCAGCCCTGCTCCGCCGACCTCTGCGGCAACCCGGTCCCGCCCCGCCGCGCCTTGCGCGTCCGGGGCCGGAACCGACATGCCGCTCCATGACGGGCCAGCCCAGCCTGCCGCATGGACCGGGCTCGTCGGGTCCGTTCTCCCGACGCGTCAGCGATGCGTAAGAAGTCCGCCGTGCACTGGCTGTCCCGTCTCCCCTGCCCCCTCCCCGGCCACATCTTCAGCTCCCGGGCGACCGGCGATGTGCGCGAGGCACTGCGGACGCAGTCCCGGCGCGACTGGGAGACCTTCCTCGAACTGCGGGCGCGGGAGCTGCGCGCCGGCGGGCAGCTCGTGGTCCTCGGCGGCGCGTCCGCGGACGACGGGTCCAGCGCCGCCGAGGGGCTGATGGACGCCGCCGACGGCGTCCTCGGCGACCTGGTGCGGCAGAAGGAACTCATGCCGGACGAGTACGCGCGGATGACCGTCCCCACCTGGAACCGCACCGAGGAGGAGTTCCTCGCTCCGCTGCGCACGGGGCCCGTGTCGGACGCCTTCCGGGTCGAGGAGCACACCCTCGTCGCGCTCCCCGACGATCTGCTGGAGCGGTTCGCGCGCGGCGGTGACGCCCAGGAGTTCGCGGACGAGGTGACGGTGTTCTTCCAAGCCGCCTTCCTGCCCTCCTTGTTCAGCTCGCTGGCCCCCGGCCGCAGCGACGCCGAGGTCGACGCGCTGACGGCGGCGTTCGCCACAGGTCTGCGCGACCGTGCGGCGGCGGAACCCGAGGCGGTCGAGACACATTGGCACTTCGTCGCCCTGCGCCTGACGCGCCGGTGACGGCGGCTTCGGTCGGCCGCCCTGGCCTCAGGCGGCGGTGCCGGCGGCGTCCGCCCGAGAGCGGCGACAGCTCGGGGCGTCCTGGAACCGAGTCGTTGCTCCGCGGGCCACGCGAGTACGTGCGGTGCAGTGCCGGGAGGGGTCCGCCCGAGCGGGACGAGGAAGTAGGGCGGACCCCGGCACCGGGACACCCGGACGGGCGATCGGCCCGACGGGCTTGCTACTTGGCCGTGCAGGCGGAGCCGTTCAGGCTGAACTGCCCGGGCTTGGCGAACGAGCCGTCGTAGGTGCCCTGGAACCCGAAGGTCTGTCTGCCACCCGCCGGGATACGCGAGTTGTACGCCAGGCCGGATGCCGTGACTGCTCCGGCGGCCGAAGAGACCGTGGTGTCCCAGGCGTTGGCGATCTGCTTGGCGCGGGCCACGTCGGCGACCGCTTCCGGTGCTCCGGCGGCGATCGGTGGAAGCATCCGCTCCAGCAGGGCGATCCGTTCCGGCAGCGGGGTCGCGGTCCAGGTGGCGGCGTGGTCGCGCGGATCGGCGACAGCGAGGGCGAGGGCGCTGCGGTCGAGGGCGGGTACGGGGCTCAAGGGTCAACTCCACTGCGGTGACGGGTGCGTGGGCCGCTGTGGTGTGCGGCCCGGTGGGGTCGGGTCAGCTGCAGAGACGGGCCATGTCGCGGGCCGGGTCGATCAGCAGGAAGGAGGCGGTGGCTCCGGCGGCCAGGAGCAGGCCGGACAGCAGTACTGCGCTCTGGTAGCCACCGCTGCCCTGGGTGTCGACCAGGGCGCCGACGGCAATGGGCGCGGCAAGACCCGCCGCAGTCACCACCGCGTTCATCGTGCCCAGGGCTCCGCCGCTCCTGGCCGGCGGGGCGAGTTCGGTGACGGTGGTCGCGGCGATCGTCGCGTACGATCCGCCGAGGCCGAAGCCGAGGGCGACCAGGACGGTCTTCGCGGCCGCAGCGTCGACGAGCGGCAGAGCCAGGCAGCAGGCGGCGCCCAGGGCGAGCAGCCAACCGCCGACCCATCCGCGGGCGCGGCGGGTGCTGACGCCTCGCCGCATGAGGTGGCCGGTGATGCCGGCTTGGGCCAGCAGCGCGACGGCGCCGATCGTCCAGGGGGCCACGACGACGATGCCGACCTCGTGAGCCGAGTAGCCGAGGGCGTTGCGCAGGTAGGACGGCAGCCAGACGAGCATCAGGGCGACGGCCCAGTAGCTGGTGAAGTAGGCGAGGGTGGCTCCGATCCAGGTACGGCTTGCGAAGATCCTCCGGTACGGGGGTGCGGTTCGGGTCGACGGGCACGCGGCGGTGTCCTGGGGCGCTGTGCGGTGGCGGCCGTCCGCGCCGAGCGTCGCCCAGGCCGCGACCCACACCAGGCCGGCTGCCGCGAGGATCCACAGAGCCGCCCGCCAGCCGTGGTGCTGGATCACCCAGGACAGACCGGGAGCCGAGACGATCACGCCGAGCGTGACGCCGAGGGTGATCAGCGCGCCGGGCAGGTTGCGCCGGTGGTCGGGGAACCAGGCCAGCGTGGCCTGCTGGGCGACGGGGAAGGCCGGGCCTTCCGCGGCCCCCAGGAAGACGCGTGAGACGACCAGCACCGTGAGTCCGCCGCCGATCGCGGCGGGGACCTGGGCCACGGACCACAGGACGGCCATCACCAGGAGGAGGACTTTGGGCGACACCCGGTCGGCGGCCAGTCCGACGACGACCGCGGCGATGGAGAAGAGCAGGAAGAACGCGCTGCTGGCGAGGCCGAACTGCGTGGCATTCAGGCGGAGGTCCGCACGGATCTCGTCGGCGGCGAGGCCGAGGACGGACTTGTCCGCGAAGTTGACCATCATGAAGACCATGAGCAGCGCGGTGACCGTCCAGGCTCGGACGCCGCTGCGGCCGGTGGCCCTGGTGGTCCCGGCGGTGGGTGGGGGCACGGTGGGTACGGCGGTCATGGGTGCTCCTGAGAAAGAGGGCTGACGGCCGTACGCGCGGGCCGTGGGAGACGATGAGCCGGGCCCGCACCAGCCGGGGACGCCGGGGCTGTGCGGGCCGGACCCGGTTCAGGACAGCCGGACCCCGGCGATGGCGATCCGCTCCATCACGCGGCGCTGCGGGAAGTAGTCGTTGATCGCGTAGTGCTGGGTCGCGATGTTGTCCCAGACGGCGATCGAGTCGGGCTCCCAGTGGAAGCGGACCTGGTACTCGGGGATGCGCGCCTGGAGCACCAGGATGTCGAGCAGCTCGCGGCTCTCGGCGTCGGAGAGCCCCTTGATGCGGGTGGTGAACGGTTCGTTGACGTAGAGCGTCCTGCGACCGCTGCGCGGGTGGCGGACCGCGATCGGGTGCTCGACCTGCGGCCACTGCCGGCGGAAGGCGTTCTTCTGCTCCTCGTTCATGAGGGCACCCCAGCTGGGCTCCCAGTCGTGGACTGCGGTGAGGTGCTCGATCCGCGCCTTCGTCTCGTCGGGGAGGTTGTCGTAGGCCGCTCCCATGTCGGCCCACATGGTGTCGCCGCCCGCGCCGGGCACCTCCACCGCGCGCAGGACGGAGCCGAGCGCGGGGTTGACCATGAAGGAGTGGTCGCTGTGCCAGATGTTCTTGTTGCCCGCCGCCTTGGCGTCCTTGGCGAGCCGGGAGACACCCGCGGTAGCGGTCTTCGGGAAGAAGGGGTTCGGTTCCGGCGGGCCCCAGATGCCGGACAGCGCGAGCTGATGGCCGGCGGTGAAGCCGGTCTGGTTCCGGAAGAAGATCACCTTCCACTCCAGCAGCGCCCGCCTCAGTTCCTCGGCGAGATCGTCGGTGATCGGCCGGGTCAGGTCGACCCCACCGAGCACGGCGCCGAAGTGCGGGGTCATCGGGCTGATCTCGATCAGCCGGTAGGCGGACGGCTCCGCTCCGGGTGCGAGCCGTTCGAGGACACGGCTCCCGTAGTGCATGAGGGGCTTGTCCAGGACCGGCTTGGGGTTGCTCACGGACTGGGTCGCGAGGTGGTGCATGGGGTTCCTCCCGGCAGCGAATCACCGATTACGTAACCGGCAGTATCGATATTGCGTCGCGGCGGGGCAAGAGGTCGGGCCAGGTTGTTTTCCAGCTGGTCCGACGGGCGGCGGGTTTCTTTTCGGGCATGCCGGAGGGCGCGTCGGCGCCCCAGCGCGCCACGCGCTCAAGGAGGTGACGAGGGGACGTCAGCCCATGGTCACTTGGGTCGTCACCCTGTGGTCACGGCGTGGCGGCGACCGCCCGGCCGATCAGATCCGCCACGGACTCGACGAGCGCCTCGTCCGGCAGGCGCTGTTCACCGACCAGCCGGAAGACCAGCGAGGCCGCCACGAGCGTAGCCGCGGCCGGCACGTCGACGTCGGGACGCACGTCGCCGCGCGCGACTCCGCGCTCCAGCAGATGCCGGGTCTCGCTCATCACCCGTGCCGTGTACGCACGATAGGCGGCGGGTTCCGCGCCCGCCTCGGCGGCGGAGCCGATCACACCGGCGAGCAGACGGCCGACACCGGGCTGCCGGTACGCCTTCATGCGGGCCGTCAGCACGGCGCGCAGCTCGGCCCGGAAGTCGCCCATGTCGGGCACGGTCAGCGGCCCGATCCTGGACTCGGCGGCCGCGATGACGAGGTCCTGTTTCGTGGGCCAGCGCCGGTACATGGCCGGCTTGCTCACCCCTGCACGGGCCGCGACGGCGTCCATGGTCAGCGCACCCATGCCGCTCTCCGCCACCAACTCGACGACGGCGTCCAGCACGGCTCGGGTGACGTGTTCCTGCCGGGGCCGTCCCGGCCCTCTGCGCGCCTGCTGCACCTGTTCCTCGGCCATGCCGTGACCATACGCGGGGCCCGGGCCGAGCCGCCCGCGGGGTGTGGCACGGTCCGGGTCCGGCCCGACGTGCTTCCACGCGCTCAGTCCGGCCCGGAGCACATCGGTCCGGGTCCGGCCCGACGCGCTTCCACGCGCTCAGTCCGGCCCAGAGCACATGCTCGGTGACCTGCCCCGAGGGTGTACGGGGCAGGTCCGGCCGCGGGACGAGTTCGCGCCGGATCTTGTAGCGGGGCGATCCGCGTCTCCAGCCGCTCGCGTATCCCCGCCAGGTCCAGCTCCGCGCGCGCCACGGCGAGGACGACGGCCGCGACGGCCTCGCCCCGACTGCGGGTGCGGGCGCCCGACGACGGCGACGTCGAGGACGTCCGGGTGAGCGCGCAGCGCACCCTCCACTTCCTGGGAGGCGACGTTCTCGCCACCGGTGATGACCACGTCTTTCACCCGGTCGACGACGGTGACGAAGCCGTCCTCGTCCACCCGGCCCAGGTCGCCGCTGCGGTACCAGTCCCCGGCGATCACCTCGGCCGTCGCCGGCTCGACGTCGAGGTATCCGACCACGCGGGTTTCGGAGCGCAGCCGGATCTCGCCGGTCCGCCCCGACCGACGTCGCCGCCGTCCGGCCCGACGACCCTCAGATCAACGCCGGGCATGCCCCACGCCCGATCGAGCCCGCCTTGTCCACCCGTTCGCCCGGCGACGGCGACGACCCCACCGGCCCCATGTCGCTCATCCCGGACACCTGGTGAAAGTCGTCGGAACCGTACGGACGGCGCTGTCCAGCAGGGCACCGAGGTGCATCACGTTCTCCTGACGGGCCTGGCCGGGAACCGGCCGTAGCGGGAAACTCTGAATGATGGTTCACTTCTTGCATGCCCTACCGCAAGACACCCGCGGAAGTCCGACGGCTCGAAGCCGCCCGGGACCACCTCGTGGCCTGCGCCACCGCGGTCGTCGCCGAGGTGGGCTGGTCGCAGGCGTCGGTGACCGCTGTCGCCGACTCGGCCGGGATCGCGGCAGGCTCGGTCTACCAACACTTCCCGTCCAAGTCGGCCCTCGCCGTCGAGGTGTTCCGGCGCGCGGCCGGACACGAGGTGGAGGTGCTGGGGCAAGTGCTCGACGGACCCGGCACCGCCGTGGAACGGCTCGCCCACGGCGTGGAGGTCTTCGCCCGTCGCGCGCTGGAGAACCGCGGACTCGCCTACGCCCTGCTCGCCGCGCCGGCCGAACCCGCGGTCGGCGCCGAGCGCCTCGACTTCCGCCGCCGCTACCGCGCCCTGTTCGCGGAAGTGGTCCGCGACGGCATGACGGCGGGACTGCTGCCCGCCCAGAACGGCGAGATCACCGCCGCCGCACTCACCGGCGCGATCGGCGAGGTGCTCGTCGACCCGCTCGGCGCACCCGACGAAGACGCCACCGTCGAGCTCCTCGCGGAGCTCAGGGCCATGGCCTTGCGCTGCGCGGGCGCCCCCTCCGTCTGACCCGACCCGCTCCCAGGAGGCCCGATGTCCACACCCGCACCGCGCAGCCACCCTGCCGCCGTGACGCACGAAGTGACCAACCAGCCGCCCCCGTTGGCCGGACACGACGTCGCCGACGACCCGGTGCTGATCGAGGGCGTGCGCCGCGAGGGTGCCGCCTGGTACCTGGACGACCTGCACCGGCTCGGCCGCCGCACGGGCAGCGAGGAGGTGCGGCGCTGGGCGGAGGAGGCCAACCGGTACGAGCCGGTGCTGCGCACCCACGACCGCTACGGCCACCGCGTCGACGAGGTCGACTTCCACCCCTCGTACCACGCGCTGATGGACGTGGCGATCGGTGAGGGGCTCGGCGGCAGCGCCTGGGCCGACGAGCGCGAGGGCGCGCACGTGGCGCGCGCCGCCGGGTTCATGGTGTGGAGCAGCGCCGAGGCCGGACACGGCTGCCCCGTGTCCATGACGTACGCGGCGGTCCCGGCGCTGCGCCACACCCCCGACCTCGCCAAGACGTACGAGCCGCTGCTCACCAGCCGTGTCTACGACCCCGGTCTGCGCACCCCCGCCGACAAGCGCGGCCTGCTCGCCGGAATGGGCATGACGGAGAAGCAGGGCGGCACCGATGTGCGCGCCAACACGACCACGGCCGCCGAACAGCCCGACGGGACCTGGCGGTTGCGCGGGCACAAGTGGTTCACCAGCGCGCCGATGAACGACCTGTTCCTCGTCCTCGCGCAGGCACCGGGCGGACTGTCCTGCTTCCTCGTCCCACGTGTCCTGCCCGACGGCAGCCGCAACACCTTCCGCATCCAACGGCTGAAGGACAAGCTCGGCAACCGCTCCAACGCCAGCAGCGAGCCCGAGTTCGACGACACCGTGGCCTGGCTCGTCGGGGACGAGGGCAAGGGTGTGCGCACCATCATCGACATGGTCACCATGACCCGGCTCGACTGTGTGCTCGGCTCCGCCTCCGGGACCCGCGCCGCGCTCGCCCAGGCCGCCCACCACGCGCGCCACCGCACGGTGTTCGGCGCCAGGCTCGTGGACCAGCCCCTGATGCGCAACGTACTGGCCGACCTGGGCCTGGAGTCGGAGGCCGCGACCACGCTCGCGCTGCGGCTGGCCGGGGCCACCGACCGGGCCCAGCGCGGCGACGCCCAGGAGCGTGCCTTCCTGCGCCTTGCCACGGCAGTCGGCAAGTACTGGGTGTGCAAGCGTCAGCCCGCCGCAGTCGCCGAAGCCCTGGAATGCCTCGGGGGCAACGGATATGACGAGGCCTCAGGCATGCCGCGCCTCTACCGCGAGGCCCCGCTCAACGGCATCTGGGAAGGTTCCGGCAATGTCAACGCCCTCGACATGCTGCGTGCTCTGGCCCGGGAGCCCGAGTCGCTGGAGGCGTTCCGTGCCGAGATCGAGGCGGCGGCCGGTGCCGATCACCGACTCGACTCCGCCTGGCGGGAGTTGCGGGGCGACCTCGTCCTGACCGAGGACGCTCCGCTGCGCGCCCGCCGTGTCATCGAGCGGGCGGCCCTGGTGCTCCAGGGCTCGCTGCTGGTCCGGCACGCGCCGGCCGCGGTCGCCGACGCGTTCTGCGCGTCGCGTCTGTCCGGGGACCGGGGCCTCGCCTTCGGAACGCTGCCGCCCGGCACGGATTTCACGGGACTGCTGGAACGGCTCCCCGTCTGACGGATCCGGCGGGGCGCCGTCGGCCGCGCCCCGCTCTGCGCACGGTGCGGGTGTCCGAGCGCAAGGACGACTCGCAGCCCTTGGCGGCGATCCACTTGGCGTTCGGGGCGACACCGATGCCGTGCCCGCCGACCATCGTGCCCGTCGGGTGGGTGCCGTGGCCGGTGTTCTCGCACGAGACGCCGCCGGTGCCGCACTGGCCGGTCGGGGCGCAGAGTTGTAGTCGTGCGTGAAAGTGCCGTTACAGGGAGCGCGGGCGCCAGGAGGAGGCCGTTACTCGCTCATTACGGGACTCGGAGCTCACCCGCCGCTCCCCCGCGCGCCGTTGGAGGGGCACGGTCGAAAGCCCTGCGACAACCCGCCTCGCACCATGTCCTCCGCGCCGCCTACGACTGCACGACGAAGCGATAGACCTTGGAGTCGCGCCCCTGGAATCCCAGACGCTCGTACAGTCGGTTCGCCGCCCCGCGCGACGGACGCGAGGTCAGGTCGACCGTCCGCGCCCCGGCCGCCTCGGCCAGGCGCAGTGCCTCCGCCGTCAAGGCCGCTCCGACGCCGTGCCCTCGGGCCGTCTCGTCGACCACGACATCCTCGATCCGGCACCGCAGGCCCGACGGCAACGGAAACGTGATCAGGGTGAGCATGCCGACCACCTGGCCCTGGATCCGGGCCGTCAGCAGCGTGTTGGCGTCGCTGCGCAGCAGCCCTGTCACCGACTCCCGGTCGGGCTCCTTCGCCGTGCTCGAAAGCTGCGGCAACAGGCGAGCGACCGCCCCGACCACCTCGTCGGTCGCCTCACGGACGACCTGCACCTCAACGCTCATGATCGGGACCCTATCGAAGGCTCGGCCGAGGGGTTCCGAAGTTCGGCCCGTCGTCCAGCAGGGCGCGCAGAGCCACGAGAAACTGCTCCCTGGCGCGCTCGACATCGTCCTGGCGGGCGTCGCCACCGTCTCGGAGCTCCTGCAGAGCGCGGGCCGTCGCCAGCACGGGGCGCCAGGGTGGGTCGTCCGCGTCGTCGGCGGGTGCGGCGGAGCTCCGGGCGGCGAGTCGTGCAAGTCGTTCGCACCGGTGGACGACCGTCCGCAGGTTCTCGTCGAGGACGCGGTCGAAGCGCACGTCGGAGAGGCGGCCCAGGGCATGGGTCAACTGTGGTCGCAGGCTTTCGAGTTCCGTCCGGACGGCGGTCGGCCGCGGAGCCCTTGTCGCGGGGCACGGTGGCGTGGCGTCTTCGGCCGGGGGCGCGGGAGACGGCCGCGGTGGCGAGGGGACCGGCTTGGCCACGCATTCGAAGGCGGCGCAGGCGCGGGCGGCCAGTTCCAGGAACCAGCGTCGTTCGCGCCCGGTGGTGCGACGCGTGACGAACATCAGGGCCGAGGCCTGAAGAGCCAGCAGGTACTGGGGGCGCCAGTCGGTCAGGGAGTAGCGCCTGCGGTGGCGCCACTCGTCCGGGGCGGAGCGGGTCTGCCGCACCATCGTGTGCAGGCCGGCGGGCAGCAGGTCCTCGTTCGGGTCGGGTGGCGCGTCCGCGACGAGGAGTTCGACCAGGTCGTCGAGGGCGCGATCGCCCAGCTCGGGGAGGTAGTCGCAGACCAGGCACAGCGTCAGGTGGGCCGGGTCCCGTGCCAGCAGGCCCTGTTGCTGGAAGCGTGACAGGTCGACGAGGCGATGGGCGTCGGGGACGAGTGCGGGGATCGTCTCCACCATGATGTTGCCGGGGTGCAGGTCGTAGTGGGCGCGCCCCAGGGCGACGGTGGGCGGCTTCAGCCCGGCCAGCGGAGAGTTCTCGAACCACAGGGGGTTCGGCAGGGACGCGGAACGGCCCGGCAGCGTGATGCGTGGGCGCTGCGCGTCAGCGCCCAGGAGGCCGGTCGCCGTGCGTGCCAGTCCGCTGTCGGGGGCCGCCCGGTGGCCGAGTGCCCGGCGCAGGAATTCCAGGGCCGTCATGGAGTGATCGGCACCGGCATCCGGGTTCCATTCGCTGAGCACCGATCGGATGACGGCGGCGGCGACGCAGGCACGCTCCGTGGAGGAGGTGAGCCGGCTGAGCGGCGTCAGTTCGTGATCACCGCGGTCGTCGAGGGCGATGCCGAGGAACATCAGCCAGGTGTCCGCCACCGCCAGCGGCGGGTAGACCTGCCGGACGAGCCGGCGTTCCGGGAAGTCGAACGTACGCGCCCCCTTGTCGAACGACGGGCCCGACTTCCACGCGATCTCCAGGTCGTGCGGTTCGGTGACGGCACCTTCGTCCGGAGCGCAGAGCTTGATCAGCAGCTTGTGCTCCGGATGGTCCGCGTCCCCGTCGTGGTGGAAGACGGCCAGCCGTGCTCCGCTGCCGCCGTCCGGCAGCGATTCCACGAAGTCCAGCGTGGGCCCGCCGCGTTGCCACTGCTCCAGTGCGGCCGCCGCGTCCTCACCGAAACAGGTGCATCCGCTCATCGGCCCAGTCTGTCCGAACCGGTCCCGCGGCGGCGCGGGTTGTGGTGATATGCCCTGGGAAACATATCGGGGGAACCGGCAATGGCGCGACGTGACGACATGGCCCGGCTGCAGCGTGCGGCGGCGGCCGGAAGGCCCATCAGGGCAAGCAGACTGGAGGCCGCGGTGGTCGGCCACGACCCGGCATCCGGTCCGTTCCGGATGCGGGGTGCGCGCGTCGTCGGACCGGTGGATCTGACACACCGGCAGCTCGCTTTCGGACTGGAGTTCGTGGAGTGCCGCTTCACCGACCCGCTTGATCTGCGTGGCCTTTCGGCGGGGTCACTGGATCTCGGCGCGTCGCACCTTCCGGCACTGGTGGCCGACGGCCTGGCGGTCGAGGGCGACGTACGGCTGGCCGGGTGCCGCATCGGCGCGGAGCCCGGCAGGCCCGTGCCGCTGGGTGCCGAGCCGCGCCCCGTCCGCGACGGCGTGCGGGCGCCGCGCCGGGTCGCGGAGGCGTCCGCCGAGGCGCCGCTGCGGCTCGCGGACGCAAGGATCGCCGGCAATCTGGTGGCCGAGGAGCTGGCTCTCTTCTCCACCGGCCCCTGGTCCTGTTTCGCTCCTCGGCTGCGGGTCGACGGCGCCGTGCAGGGGCAGTCGCTGATCGCCACCGGAGCGCTGTATCTGCGCGACGCCAGGGTCGCTCACGCCCTCGGCCTGAACGGCGCGCGGGTCGGTGGCCTGGACGCCACCGGGCTGGCCTGCGGCCGCGGGTTCTACGCGGACTGGGGTTTCCACACGAGCGGTCAGGTCCTGCTGCGCGGAGCGACCGTCGAGGCGGTGGTCACCTTCCACGACGCCACCCTCGCCGGTCCGCACGCGGGGCTCGTCCTCGGCCGACTGACGACTCCGCGGCTGCGTCTCGATCTGCGCAGCGCCCCCGAGGGACGGATCGTCCTGCGCGACGCCCACGTGGGCGCTCTCGTCGACGATCCGTCCGCGTGGCCCCGCCCGGGCGACCTCGACATCGAGGGGCTCGTCTACAAGCGCCTCGGGTCCACCTCTCCCTTGGACGTGAAGGGCCGACTCGGCTGGCTGGCCCTCGACCAGGAGGCGGGGGTCGGTGTCTTCGAACAGCTGGCGCTCTCCTACCAGTCCTCCGGGGACGAGCGAGCGGCGCGGACCGTGCGGCATGCGCGGGAGCGGCACCTGCGGCGCGGGGACCGGCTCACCGGCCGGATCTGGGGCACCGTGCAGGACGTCCTGTTCGGCTACGGATACGCCCCGCGGCGGGCGCTGCTGTGGCTGCTGGCCCTGGTCGCGGCGGGCTCGTCCTGGTTCTCGGTGCGCACGCCCGCCCCGGTGGGCGGATCGGGCCAGCGGGCCTTCGATCCGGTGCTGTACTGCGTGGACCTCCTGGTGCCCGTCGTCTCGCTGGGCTACCGCTCCGCCTTCGACCCCGCGGGCTGGGACAAGGCCGTCGCCGTCTTCCTGATCGTGTCCGGCTGGCTGCTGGCGACCGCCGTGATCTCGGGCGCCAGCCGCGCCCTGGGGCGCGTGTGAGCGACAGTAGGCGTGCGTGAGGGACGTTCACGCCCCGTTGTGCGCCTGCCTCGCCACCATGCGCCTTCACTCCTTCTGCGCGGGTCGGAGCGGAACCAGTGGGGCACGAGGCAGCGTTGTGGGTGACATACATCCAAGGCGCCTACGGAAAGCGGGTGCACGAACAGTTGAGGTTTCCGGCCCACGGCCGACCGTATGCGAACGGACCTGAGGGACTCATGAACGAAGACGAGTACTGGGTCGATCTGTGTCAGCACGATGCCGTGCTGGGCGGCGGCTTCTTCATCACCCGTTTCTTCGTCATGACACTCCTCGAGTGCGTGCAGTCGCTCGACGGCGGCTCCACGCTGGTCCTGGAGCTGGCCGGCGAAGAACCGGTGGAGCTGGAGGGACGCGTCGTCGACCTCCAGCCGGAGGCCGGCCTCGCGCTGATCCTGGTGGTGGCCCCGCCGAGCCAGGTTCTGCCCACCCCGCGTATGGATCATGTCGTCAAGGGTGACGACTGGCTGGCTCCCTACACTCCCCCGCGCGTGCGGCGCCCGTTGCGCGGCACGGTGGACGGCGTCGTGCACGACCACGCGCAGGACGCCCCGTGCCGTACGACTCTGCAACTGGTGCTTGACGGACCGGCGAAGGACTACAGCGCGTTCGGCGGCGGGCCCGTCGAAAGAGCGACCGAGGACACCGAGCAGACGCTGGTCGGCGTCCTCATGGGGTCCGGTTCCCCACGCTCGGCCGCACCCAGCGCGCCGGACGGAATGATCGCCACGGCGATCGACAGCGCGATGGAAGCGTTCCCCGGGCTGTCCGCCCTGAGTCTGGCGCAATGGCTGACCGGCACCGGCCTCCCGCCGGCCCACCCGGCCACGGCTGCCCCATCCGAGGAAGCGGTCGTGGTGCCCGGCGCCGGGCAGGCGCACGGCGCGCAGACGCGCGCCGGAACACACCCTCAATCCTCTCCAGTTTGCACCGATGGGGGTTCCAGTACAGCCACTTTGGACATATCCCCCAAGGCAGAGGTCACCCCGTGGTCTCCTCAGGACATCAGGGACCCGGCGGTGGCCCAGCTTTGTGCCCGGACGGAGGACTCACTCAAATTTCTCGACCACCTGGGCGACAGCGGGCTGGTCGACCCACTGGACCTGGACGCGTTCCGTCTACGGTTGCTCGACGACCTCACGGAGGCGTTGGGCGCACACGGGTCACTCGGCGGCGACAAGGGGGGTGAGGAGGCATGATCGACTCGTATGAAGAGGCTGTCGCGTGTGCTGAGGCGGCACTGCGTGATGCCCGCCGAGTCACAGTGCCCGACGCGCTGAGGACGTTCACGGCCCGCTGGGCCGAGGGGAAGTTCCCCGCCTACGGCGACGACGACCTGGCATCCGTGATGCGGCTGGCCTGGCTGCTGTACCAGATGGGGGTGAACGACGCCTCGTACGCCCTGGTGAAGCAGCTCGTGACGCACCCGCCCCAGGGACGTCCACCGGGCGGAGATCCCAACCGGTGCGCGGTGTTGCTCACCTGTCTCGGCCGCCCGGACGAGGCGCAGCAACTCCTGGCAGGCGATCAGACGGACGCGGTCCTACCCGCTCGCGGGATCGAGCAGGACGCCACTGCCGGCTTCGAAGACCCTTCCACGGCGCAGCAGGAGGACAGCGCTCGGCCCGCGAGGCCACCGGCTCCGCGAACCGGCGGCGCCGGCCGGCCGGGCTGGTCCCGGATCCGGGCCCTGGTCAACCTCGCCGCCATAAGCGCCCGTACGCAGCCGACGCAGGCGGCACACTGGCTGACCCAGGCCGAGGGCCACCTCGACGCCGCGTCCGGCACGCCACCGGTCGAGATCCGCCAGCTCCTGGCCGGAGTACGGGTCAGCCTCGCCCGTCGTGAGAAGCCCCAGGACGTCGACGACACACCCATGACCGAGTTGCGCGACGCGTCCCTGGCCGCCCTCGCGGCCCTCGACGGCCGCGACCCGCAGGGCTATCTGATCGTGGCCCAACTCGCCCTCGCCTACTTCGAGTCGGCTCGTGACGCGCAGTCCAGCGACCGGCTCGAACATGCCGCGGGAGTCCTGGAGGCAGCCAGCCAGCGTCTGTCCGCCATGCTCGGTGCCGACCACCCCCGCGCCCTGGTGGTGCAGGGCAAGCTGGCCGCCGTGCAGGTCGAGTGCGCGCGGGCCGCCCGGTCGACGGCACGCCTGGACCGGGCGACCACACAGCTGGCCTTCATCAGCACACGCCTGTCCCGCCGCCTCGGCGCCTGCCACCCGCAGTCCCTCGCCGCGACCGGGAACCTCGCGGTGGCCCGCCTCGAATGCGTGCGCACGACCACCGAACACACCCGGTCGGCACAGATCTTCCAGGACCTGGGATGGCAATGCCGTGACGTCACCGACCTGGTCGGCGCCGACCATCCCGTCGCACGCCTGGTCACGGCCTCCTACACGGTGTGCAGAAACCTCCTCGACCGAGGCGGTGACAGCTGGCACTGCGCCCCGTCGTCATACCGGTCGCACCGCCGGCACAGCGCGTCCGGCACCATGTCCGTGCACGCTTCAGCGTCCTGGCATGCGGCCTCGCACAGCCGTCCGGAGGCGGCGCGGCCTGCCGCGCCCGTGACCGTGCAGCCGGAGCAGGCCACCGCGCCGGCCGTCGCGGTCAACGACATCGGTGACGAGGAAGCCTTCCTCGCCGCGATCGACGAGACGATCAAGTACTTCAACGACGGCGACATCGTCGACGGCGTCATCGTGAAGGTCGACCGGGACGAGGTCCTGCTCGACATCGGTTACAAGACCGAAGGTGTCATCCCGAGCCGTGAGCTCTCGATCAAGCACGACGTCGACCCGAACGAGGTCGTGGCCGTCGGCGACGAGATCGAGGCCCTGGTCCTCCAGAAGGAGGACAAGGAAGGCCGCCTGATCCTCTCGAAGAAGCGCGCTCAGTACGAGCGTGCCTGGGGCACCATCGAGAAGATCAAGGAAGAGGACGGCATCGTCACCGGTACCGTCATCGAGGTCGTCAAGGGTGGTCTCATCCTCGACATCGGCCTCCGTGGCTTCCTGCCGGCTTCCCTCGTCGAGATGCGCCGTGTCCGCGACCTCCAGCCCTACGTGGGCAAGGAGCTCGAGGCGAAGATCATCGAGCTGGACAAGAACCGCAACAACGTGGTCCTGTCCCGCCGTGCCTGGCTGGAGCAGACCCAGTCCGAGGTCCGCCAGACGTTCCTCACGACCCTGCAGAAGGGTCAGGTCCGTTCCGGCGTCGTCTCCTCGATCGTCAACTTCGGTGCCTTCGTGGACCTGGGTGGCGTCGACGGTCTGGTCCACGTCTCCGAGCTGTCCTGGAAGCACATCGACCACCCGTCCGAGGTGGTCGAGGTCGGCCAGGAGGTCACCGTCGAGGTCCTCGACGTCGACATGGACCGCGAGCGTGTCTCCCTGTCGCTGAAGGCGACGCAGGAAGACCCGTGGCAGCAGTTCGCCCGCACCCACCAGATCGGCCAGGTCGTGCCCGGCAAGGTCACGAAGCTGGTTCCGTTCGGTGCGTTCGTCCGTGTGGACGAGGGCATCGAGGGTCTGGTGCACATCTCCGAGCTGGCCGAGCGCCACGTGGAGATCCCGGAGCAGGTCGTCCAGGTCAACGACGAGATCTTCGTCAAGGTCATCGACATCGACCTCGAGCGTCGTCGCATCAGCCTCTCGCTGAAGCAGGCCAACGAGTCCTTCGGTGCCGACCCGGCCTCGGTCGAGTTCGACCCGACCCTGTACGGCATGGCCGCGTCCTACGACGACCAGGGCAACTACATCTACCCCGAGGGCTTCGACCCCGAGACCAACGACTGGCTCGAGGGCTACGAGAAGCAGCGCGAGGAGTGGGAGCGCCAGTACGCCGAGGCGCAGCAGCGCTTCGAGCAGCACCAGGCGCAGGTCATCAAGTCCCGCGAGGCCGACGCCCAGGCGGCGGCCGAGGGCGGCGACGCG